>NZ_JBITXX010000011.1:120857-293328 GCF_044544925.1 Streptomyces sp. NPDC053431
CGAATCTCAACTTCACCGCGGGGCGGACGATCCCGAACCTGGTCGTGGTGCCGGTGTCGGCGGACGGGAAGGTGAGCTTCTACAACCACAGCGGCTCCGTCGACCTGCTCGCCGACGTGGCCGGCTACTTCACCACGGACGGCACCGGTTCGGCCTTCCGGCCGATCGCCCCGACCCGGCTGATGAACACCATGGCCGGGCTGGGCGTCGCCCAGGGGAAGGTCGGTCCGGGGCAGACGGTCACCCTGCAGGTGGCCGGCGTGTCCGGGATCCCGGCCTCCGGGGTCACCGCGGTCGTCATGAACGTGACCGCCGTGGCGCCGACGGCCACCGGGTTCGTCTCGGTGTTCCCCGACGGGACGGCTCGTCCGGCGACGTCGAACCTCAACTTCACCGCCGGGACGACCATCCCCAACCTGGTCGTGGTGCCCGTGGTGAACGGAAGGGTGAGCTTCTACAACCACGCCGGGTCCGTCGACCTGCTGGCGGACGTCGCCGGTTACTACGTCTCCTAGGACCTGACAGAGAACGCGGGGGCCGCGGCGAGAAGTCGCCGCGGCCCCCGCGTTCGTTTTCGGTCCGCGTGGCCGGATCGGCCGGGACGGCCGGGACGGATCGGCCGTGGCCGGCCCGGCGGGGGTCAGTGGCGGTAGAAGATGCGGTCGGCGTACTCCGTCATCACGCGGCCGTTCCACTCGTGCCCGCCGTCCACGTTCCCCGAGCGCAGCAGCGGCGGCTCGATGCCGCGGCGGACCAGTTCCTCGGCCGCCGCCGCCATGGTCGCCTGCATCAGGGCGCTGGTGACGACCGTCGACGCGGGCGCGAAGGGGGCCTCGATGCCCTCGTGGGTGAGCTCCGCGTCGCCGATCGGGATCCTGGAGTCGAGGACGATGTCGCAGTGGTCCTTCAGATACGTGCCCGAGGCGTGCCGGGACTTCGTCTCGGTCGCGTACGCCACCGAGGTCACGCCGATCACGGTGAGGCCCAGGGCGCGCGCGTTCATCGCCATCTCGACCGGCAGGGCGTTGCGCCCGGACAGGGAGATGATGATCAGGACGTCGCCGGCCCGGGCGGGGGAGGAGTCCAGGACCGCGCCGGCCAGGCCGTCCACGCGCTCCAGGGCCGAGCCGAGGGTCGCGGGCATCACGTCGACGCCGACCGCGCCGGGGACGGCCAGCAGGTTCATCAGGGCGAGGCCGCCCGCGCGGTAGACCACGTCCTGGGCGGCGAGCGAGGAGTGACCGGCGCCGAACGCGAACAGCCGGTTGCCGTTCGCGACCGCCTCGGCGACGGCGGTCCCGGCGGCCGCGATCTCGTCCGCGTCCTCGTCCCGCACCTTCTGGAGCAGGCCGATCGCGGCGTCGAAGAACTGTCCGGCCAGCTTGCTCTCGCCCATGGCGGCGGCTCCTTCTCGTCGTGGTCGCGGATCACGGTGCGGTCTGGACCATTGCTCTGTCAATACCGCCTCGCCCCGGCGGACCCCGGTTGTCGGTGCGATGCGTAAGAATTGGTGCAGGGCCAGCGCACGACTCATCGAGGGGCACGTATGTCCGGACTGATCGACACCACGGAGATGTATCTCCGCACCATCCTTGAGCTGGAGGAGGAAGGTGTGGTCCCCATGCGCGCCCGGATCGCCGAACGGCTCGACCAGAGCGGTCCGACCGTGAGCCAGACGGTGGCCCGCATGGAGCGCGACGGCCTGGTGGCCGTCGCGAGCGACCGCCACCTGGAGCTCACGGAGGAGGGTCGTCGCCTGGCCACCCGCGTCATGCGCAAGCACCGGCTCGCCGAGTGCCTGCTCGTGGACGTGATCGGTCTGGAGTGGGAGCAGGTCCACGCCGAGGCCTGCCGCTGGGAGCACGTGATGAGCGAGGCCGTGGAGCGCCGCGTCCTGGAGCTCCTGCGGCACCCGACGGAGTCGCCGTACGGCAACCCGATCCCGGGCCTCGAGGAGCTGGGCGAGAAGGCCGAGGCGGAGTCGTTCCTGGACGACTCGATGGTCTCGCTCGCCGACCTGGATGCCGGCGGCGAGGGCAAGACCGTGATCGTCCGCCGGATCGGCGAGCCGATCCAGACGGACGCCCAGCTGATGTACACGCTGCGCCGTGCGGGGGTGCAGCCGGGCTCCGTGGTCTCGGTGACCGAGTCCCCGGGCGGTGTCCTGGTGGGCAGCAGCGGCGAGGCGGCCGAGCTGGACTCCGAGGTCGCGGCGCACGTCTTCGTCGCCAAGCGCTAGCGGCGACTCGGCCCGCCACCCGTCCGGTCGCCCGCCCTACGGCCGGCTCCTTTCGTGCCGGGCCCGTTTTACGGCGGAATCGCCACGCCCGCGCCCCCTCCCGTGCCACGCTGGGGGGATGAGGGCCACCCTTCATACGGAGAACCCCGGCGCCTTCCGGCGCCGGGGTCCGTCCTCCCCTGTGCTGACCCGGAGCCCCGAGCTCCCAGGGTCAATCCCCTCGGACCGTTTTCCCCGAGCGGTCCGCCTCCCGCTGAAGATCTCCCCTCGGCAGCAGCCGTCAATCCTTGAGCGCTGTCACTCGAACGTGGGGTGTTGAGTGGCAGAAGCGCATTTTCGAATACAGGTTCGATAGTCTGGCGCGGTTCCACGAGGCAGTTCCACGAGGCAGTTCCACGGGGTCAACCACGGGGCCATGGAAAGAGGGGGTGCCGAGCAGCATGGTGCGACGACTCGACGTCACGGGAGCCGACGGCGTACGCCTGGCGGCCTGGGACTTCACGGAACAGACCGCCCCGCAGTCGGGGCCCGGGGTGTTACTGCTCCACGGACTGATGGGCAGCGCCTCCCACTGGGCGTCCGCCGCCGGCCGGCTCGCGCCGCGCCACCGAACCGTCGCCCTGGACCAGCGCGGTCACGGCCACAGCGAGAAGCCCGCCGCCGGCCCCTTCACGCGCGAGGCGTACGTGGCCGACGCGGCCGCCGTCGTCGAGCGGCTCGGCCTCGGCCCCGTCACCCTCGTCGGGCACTCCATGGGCGCCCTCACCGCCTGGCAGCTCGCCGCCGAGCGCCCCGACCTCGTGCGCGCCCTCGTCATCTGCGACATGCGGGCCTCCGCCCTCGGTGCGGCCTCCCAGCGTGAGTGGCAGGACTGGTTCCGCCGCTGGCCCCTCCCCTTCGCCTCGCTCGACGCCGTCCGCCGCTGGTTCGGCGAGGACGACCCCTGGGTGGAGCGCCCCCGCCCGGCGCGCGGCGCGTTCTTCGCCGAGGTGATGGCCGAGCACCCGGACGGCTGGCGGCCCGTCTTCGACCCGGAGCAGATGCTGACCTCGCGCGAGACCTGGGTCCACGACGCCCACTGGGACTCCCTCGCCCAGGTCCGCTGCCCCACCCTCGTCGTCCGCGGTCTCGACGGCGAGCTGGGCCGGGCCGAGGCCCAGGAGATGGTCCGCGTTCTCCCGCACGGCGCGTACGCGGAGATCCCGGACGCGGGCCACCTCCTCCACTACGAGCACGCGGACGCCTGGTGGGAGGCGGTGGAGCCGTTCCTGAACGGCGCCCTCACCGCCTGACCGACGAGTCCGACCACGGGCCGGAAACGGCCGGGGCCGTCCCGGACCTGTCGTCCGGGACGGCCCCCCACGGGCGGACGGGGGCGCCGCCCGGGGTCGGGACGGGAACGCTGCCCGTGTCGGAACGGGGGCGCGCCCGCGTCAGAACGCGAAGACCGCGCTCTCGCCCGTACGCGCCCGCAGCTCGCACGTGTTGCCGTACGTGGCCGACCACCGCACGCGCTTGCCCTGCCAGACGCCGTCGCCCGTGACCGTGACCGGGTCCCACTCGCGCGTACAGGGGCGGCCGCCGTCGTCCGCTAAGGCCGTCAGGCGGGCGAAGTCGCCGTCCACGGCCGCGAGTTCGCCGCACGCCGAGGCGGGGTCGGGGTGACTGCCGGCGACGGTGGGGCCGCAGGTGAGGGTGGCCGCGCGGACGATCGTGGCCGTGGCGGGGCGCTGGCCCTTGCCGATGGTGAGGACGAGCGCGGACGGCGGGTACAGGCTCGTGGGAGCGGCCTGGGCCGTACCGGTACCGGCGATCGCGGTGCCGAGGAGGGCGAGGCCGCTCGCGGTGGCGAGCGCGGTGGCGCCGAATGCGCGGAAGTAACGCACGGAATTTCCCTTTCGCTTGTGGCTGCGGGTGCTGATGTGCACGCAGATGTGCATGCGCTGAGGAGTCTTGTCGACGCGCAGAGTGATCGCACATCCGTGCGCCGGTTTCCGGCCGGTCCGCTCGACGGGTGCGTACCGACTGGTCGTTCGGCCAGCTGAGATGGGGGAACCCATACCTCCGGACCGCCTGCCGGCCGCCCGTACGCGTCGGCGGTTCAAGCGTGAACGACCGATTGACCTGCAACTTCCCGAAAATTGTTCGCATTTGGAGTACTTGGGAGTGTGCTCGATCGGCCGGAAGGACCCCCGTTCGGTACCGTGCCCGCACAGGGGTGGGGCCCGGTCCGCGATTCCCGGACCGGGCCCCACCTCGCCTCCTGCGGCCGGCGATCAGCCCTTGCTGACCGCCGCCAGGATCTCCGGCAGCCGGCCCGCCACCCGCGGCGCCGCCAGCTTCAGACCGCCCTGGATCAGCAGCGCGCCGTAGAGCACACCGCCGGGGAGCAGCACCCACAGCAGGGACTCGTGGTCCGCGAGGTGGAGGAAGAGGGCCGCGCCGATCACCGGCAGGCACAGCAGCGCCGAGGCGAGCATGCCGCCGAAGATCGAGATCCAGGCGAGACCGGCCTGGCCCGGCGCCACGTTCTTGTAGCCGCTGTCCTGCGGTATCGAGTACGGGAACCTCGCCGAGGCCAGGGCGCCACTCGCCACCATCGCGCCGAGCAGCGCGAACGCGAGGCCCAGGGCCTCCGGCAGGCTGCCCCACCGGCCGAGGACGCCGGCCGTCGCCGCCGTCACCAGGGCCGTGTACGGCACCGTGATCGTCAGCAGGGCCAGGGCACGGGCCCGGAGTTCGGCGTAGGCGTCGGCCGCCGTCGAGATGGTCTGCGCCACCATCCAGAACGCGGAGGTGTCCTGGCCGAACTGGTTGTACATCTGGATGCCGAGCATGCCCGAGGCGAAGCAGGCGAAGTAGATCGAGCCGGTGCCCTGCAGGGCGTTGAAGAGGGGGACGATCGCGCCGATGGCGAGCGAGGTCACCCACGCCGCCTTGGTCTTCGGGTCGCGCCAGACGTAGCGCAGGCTGCGCTCCATCACCGTGCCCGTACGCCCGCCCGGCAGCAGCCGGCCGAGCCGCCCGGACGAGGCCGACAGGTCCTTGGCGCCCGCGTCCGAGGACGCGCCGATCGTGGAGCCGTCCGGCTCGGTCATCAGCCGCACCAGGCTGCGCTGCCACCAGTACAGGAGCCCCACCACCGCGGCCGCGGTGAGCAGCAGTTTGACGGCGGCGATCGCGTAGTCGCCGGCACCGGCCGCGTCGATCGCGGAGACCGCGGAGGCCGGCGGCAGCCAGCCCACCACCTCGGCGGCCGGCTCCAGCGAGGAGACGCCGCCGGCCCGGCCCAGCCGCTGCGCGCCGAAGTTGACCAGCTGCATGCCGACCGCGATCACCAGGCCGGACAGCACGGCCAGGTCGCGGCCCTTGCGCGAGGTGAGGAGCCGTACGTTCGCGGCGGCCACCGAGCGCGACAGCGCCACGCAGGTCAGCACGACGAGCGGCACGGCGAGGACGGCGACGACCGTCCCCGCCGCGCCCACCGCGAGCGCCAGGCCCGCGCCGACCGCGAGGATCGTCGTGAGGAGAGGGCCGACACCGACCAGCGAGGCCACCAGCAGCGCCCGGACCAGCGGCCGGGGACGCAGCGGCAGCATCACGAGCCGCGAGGGGTCGAGCGTCTCGTCGCCGCTCGGGACGAACAGCGGCATGACCGTCCACGAGAGCGCGATGACACCGGCGAGCAGGACGGTGACGACCGGCGCGGCCGCGTGCCCGCGCATCAGGACGAAGGCCAGCAGCATTCCGACGGCGAAGACCAGGGCGACGACGATCGACGCGACGAAGGCGGCGGTGCGGCCGCCCGACTGCTTCAGGCCGTTCCGCAGCAGCGCCAGCTTGAGCCGGACGAAGACGGAGGTGAGGGAGGGCGCGGCGGCCGCGGCCCCCGTGGCGGCCGGCGCCGGGGCCGGCGGGGTCGCGGTGGTCATCGGGCCCGACCGCCCAGCCAGTCCAGGGACTCCCCGGAGTCCCGCCCGTTCGCGCCGACCAGTTCCAGGAACGCGGCCTGCAGCGACGGCGCCGAGCCGCGCACCTGCTCCAGCGGGCCCTGGGCGCGGATCTGGCCGGCCGCCATCACGGCGACCCAGTCGCACAGCGACTCCACGAGCTCCATGACATGGCTGGAGAAGACCACGGTGGCGCCGGAGGAGGTGTAGCGCTCCAGGACGCCCCGGATGGTCTGGGCGGACACCGGGTCGACGCCCTCGAACGGCTCGTCCAGGAAGAGGACTTCCGGGTTGTGCAGCAGCGCGGCGGCCAGGCCGATCTTCTTGCGCATACCGGTCGAGTAGTCCACCACCAGCTTGTGCTGGGAGCCGGCGAGGTCGAGCACGTCGAGCAGCTGCGTGGCCCGCTTGTCGACCTCGGCGCCGGGCAGTCCGCGCAACCGTCCGCTGTACGCGAGGAGTTCACGGCCCGAGAGGCGCTCGAAGAGGCGCAGCCCCTCGGGCAGGATGCCGATCCTCGCCTTGACCTGGGCGACGGACTCGGGATCGGCCCACACGTCGTGCCCGGCGACCCGGATCCGGCCGGCGTCGGGGCGGAGCAGTCCCGTGATCATCGACAGAGTGGTGGTCTTGCCGGCGCCGTTGGGCCCGACGAGACCGATGAACTTGCCCGCGGGCAGGATCAGGTCGATCCCGTTGACCGCGATCTGCTGGCCGAAGCGCTTCCACAGCCCCTCGACGTGAACGGCGGGCGCCGCACCGGATCCCGATGCCCCGCCCGCCGTTTCGAACACTCCGTCAAATGCCTGGTCAGGCATCATGTTGCGTCAACCCTTCGGTTGTCCCCGTTTGTACGGGGACCACCTTACGGCTGGGCGCCTTTCGGCCACATTGCTCGATCCCGGCAGAAAGGCGGGCCGCTCACTGCCGACGCGACCGCGCGTCCGCCGCCTCCCGCCCGCACGCGTACGCGAGCGGGCTGATCAGCTCCTCGGCGTCCGGCAGCCAGCGGTTCGCCGGCGTGGGCTTGCGGGCCCACTGCACCGCGCCGAAGGCGCCGACGCGGGTCGGCGGCGCGGCCACGTAGTGCCCTTCGCCGCGCGTGGTGAGGTCGATCGAGGACGGCACCCAGCCCAGCTTGCGTACGAGGTCGGGCACCTTGACCGCGGCGCCGGGCAGCACGAAGAAGAACATCCGGCGGTCGGGCGTGCAGGTCACCGGGCCGAGCGTCAGCTCCATGCGCTCCATCCGGGCCAGGGCGAGGAAGCCGGCCGACTCGGGGACCTCGATCGCGTCGAAGGTGCGGCCGGTGGGCAGCAGGATCGACGCCTTCGGCTGCTTCGACCACATCCGCCGGGCCCCGACGGCGCTGCCCGTCGCCTGGGTCGACCAGTCGGGCCTGGCCGGGTGGGCGCCGGGCGCCGGACAGGCCTCGGCGCCGCAGGAGCAGCGCTCCCTGCCCTCGACCGCCTCCAGCCAGGTCCCGGGGAACACGTCCCAGTGCCGCTCTTCCGCGTACCGCACGGCGCTGTCCAGCAGCAGCTCGCCTCGCTGCTTGGGAATCTGTGCGGCTTCCGTGACTCCGATGGTCTCTTCCACGTCGAACTCAACTCCCGCCGTCACCTGGGGTTACGGGCGTGGCCGCGAGCGGGGTGGCGCATCGATCCTGCATACGGGGCGCACGGGTGCACGGGCGGGGGCGCGCATGGGGCCGGTGAGCGGCGGGCGGGTATCCACAGGTGGGGGGCGTCGGCGGCGTGCCGTACCGAGGGCCGTGGCCGACGTGTCCGGTTTCGCGTGTTCACATCTGCATTGACCGGATATCTGCCGGGCAAGGTGATCAACAGTCCCGTCGATCAACGGCCGTTGAGCAGCGGGACCGACGTGATCACCGCACCGGCCTCAGGGGGTAGTCATCATGGCAGCCAGGCCACTCGTCGCCCGCCAGCCCAACGAACGGCTGCAGGCGCTCATCCAGGAGGCCGGGTGCTCCAACGCCGGCCTCGCCCGCAGGGTCAACATGGTCGGGGCGGAGCGCGGACTCGACCTGCGGTACGACAAGACCTCGGTCGCCCGCTGGCTGCGCGGGCAGCAGCCGCGCGGCCGGGCGCCCGGCATCATCGCCGAGGCCCTGGGGCGCAAGCTGGGCCGTACGGTCACCATCGACGAGGTCGGCATGGCCAACGGCCGCAACCTCGCCTCGGGCGTCGGGCTCCAGTTCGCGCCGACCGTGCTCGGCGCCATCGAGCAGGTCTGCGAGCTGTGGCGCAGCGACGTGGGCCGGCGCGACTTCCTGTCCGGCTCGACGGTCGCCGCCTCCGCGCTGGTCGAGCCGAGCCGGGACTGGCTGATCACCGGCGCCGACCCGCAGGTGGCGCGGGCCGCCGGGGCGCGGGTCGGGGCCTCGGACGTCGCCGCGGTACGGGCCATGACCACCGCCCTGGTCGACCTGGACCGGCGGTTCGGCAGCGGGCACGTGCGGCCCGTCGTCGTCCACTACCTCAACAGCGTGGTGTCGGGCATGCTCTCCGGCTCGTACCGGGAGACGGTGGGCCGCGAGCTCTTCGCGGCGGTCGCCCGGCTGACCGAGCTCGCCGGGTACATGGCCGTGGACACCGGCCAGGCCGGGCTCGCCCAGCGCTACTACATCCAGGCCCTGCGGCTGGCGCAGGCCGCCGGCGACCGGGCGTACGGCGGCTACGTGCTCGCCGCGTCCATGAGCCACCTCGCGGCCCAGCTCGGCAACCCGCGGGAGATCGCGCAGCTCGCACGGGCCGCGCAGGAGGGCGCGCGGGGCCAGGTGTCGCCGCGGGCCGAGGCGATGTTCCTGGCGGCGGAGGCCCGCGGTCACGCGCTGCTCGGCGACGCGTACGCCTTCGAGCGCGTCGCCGGCCTCGCCGAGGAGGCGCTGGAGCGGGCCGACCCGGAGGCCGGCGACGACCCCACGTGGATCGCCCACTTCGACGAGGCGTACCTCGCGGACGAGCTGGCGCACTGCCACCGCGACCTCGGACAGGCCCGGGAGGCGGCCCGGGCGGCCGAGCGCTCCCTGGCCGGCCACCCGGAGACCCGGGCCCGGCGGCGGGCGATCGGCCTGGCGCTGCTCGCCTCGGCCCAGGTCCAGCAGCGGGAGGTCGAGCAGGCCTGCCACACCGGCACCCGCGCCCTGGAACTGCTGGCGACCCTGCGTTCCTCGCGCGGCGCGGAGTACCTCGGCGACCTGCGGGAGCGCCTCGAACCGTACGCGGGTGAGGCGGTGGTGCGGGAGTTCGGAGCGCGTCTCGACCTCTACGCGGCCTAGCCGGCGTCTCGCCGACCGGGCCGGATGCCCTACGTCACACCTCTGTCACACGTGTGTGCGGGGGGTCGCACGCACCGGGTAGCGTGAGCCGACGATTCCGTAGGTTCGGTCGAGCAGTCCATCAACAGGAGTCCCGGTGACGCACAGCGGACAGGGGCCGGAGCAGCAGTATCCGGCCGCTCAGCCCCTCCCCCCTGAGGTGACCCCTGGCGGCCCCTCGGACGCCCAGGCGACGCAGTACCTGCCGCCGGTCCCGGCCCAGCCGCCGACGGCCCCGCCGCAGCCCGGGTACGGCTACCCGCAGGCCGCCCCCGCGCCGCAGCAGGGTTACGGCTACCCGCAGCAGGCCGGCCGGCCGCCGCAGCCCGGGTACGGCTACCCGGGCCCGGACTCGCAGGCGACGCAGTACATCGCGCCCGTGCCGCCGCAGGCCCCGCCGTCGCACCAGGATGCCCAGGCGACGCAGTACCTGCCGCCGGTCGCGGGCGGGCCGGCGCCCGTGGACGGGCCCGACGCCCAGGCGACCCAGTACATGGCGTCCGTGCCGCCGCAGGCCCCGGCCCCGCAGGCACCGCCGGCGCCCGCGCCGCACCTGCAGCCGGAGCGGCCGCCGCTGGCCGACTTCGACAACCTGTTCCGCAGCGAGACCCCGCGGCCGGCCCCGGCGCCCCCGGTCGTGCCGCAGCAGCAGTACCAGCCGCCGCAGCCGCCGCCCGCGCAGCAGTACGGCTACCAGGACGCGTACCAGCAGGACGCCTACCAGGACGCGTACTACGACGACGAGCCCGAGCCGTCGCGCCGCAGGTCCCCGGCCGTGCTGATCGCGGCCGTGGTCATCGGCTGCGCCGTGGTCGGCCTCGGCGCCGGCGCGCTGCTCAGCGGGGGCGACGACAAGAAGGACGACACCGCCAAGGGCGGGCAGAACGTGGCCGCGAGCTCCGCCGCGCCCACCGGCGGAGCGACCGAGAAGGCCGCCGACCCGGTGGAGGCGCAGGCGAAGGCGCTGGACAAGCTGCTCGCCGACAGCAACAACAGCCGCGGCGCGGTGATCCGGTCCGTCGAGGCGATCAAGAACTGCACCGACCTCGACCGGGCGGCGAGCGATCTGCGCGGCGCCGCCGAGCAGCGCCGCGGCCTGATCACCCGGCTCCAGGGGCTCTCCGTGGACCAGCTGCCGAACAGCTCGGCGCTGACCGGGGCGCTCACCAGGGCGTGGCAGGCCTCGGCCTCCGCCGACGACCACTACGCGGCCTGGGCGGAGCAGGCGAAGGGCAAGAAGATCTGCAAGGGCGGCCACGCCCGGTCGACCTCGCAGACGGTCGAGGCCACCAAGAAGAGCGCCGAGGCTACGGCCGCCAAGAAGGAGGCGGCCGGGCTGTGGAACCCGACCGCCGAGAAGTACGGACTGTCGAAGCGCGAGCCCACCCAGCTGTAGGAGGGGCGGGCGGCGCCGCTACGGCGCGGCCAGGACCGTGCTGCCGACGTCGACGAAGCCGGGCTTCTGCGCCACGAGCCGCCCGTTCCGCACCACCTGGAACGTCACGTCGTGGTTGACGATCCGGGGGAAGTCACGGGCGCCGAGCAGGTCGTCGTAGCGCCAGCGCAGCCGCGGCGTGAGACCGCCGGTGTCGATCTCGGCGCCCTGGTCGAGGGCGTGGCTGATCTTCAGGGCGGTGACCTCGTCGGTGTCGAGGGACTCGACGACCTGCCGGAGCACGGTGTACGCGATCCAGGTCGTCTGCACGCCCGCGTCGGTGGGGTCGACCCGGTTGTCCACGAAGGCGTGTTCCTTGATCACCTTGCGCATCGGGTCCCAGGCCCGGTTGTCGGCGTCCGGGTACCAGCCGGTGACGTAGGCGCCCTCGAAGGGGCTGTGCGCACCGCCGGAGCGGTCGATGAGGGGCTGGCCGACGCTGCCGAGGACGGAGGAGATGCGCACGGCCCGGCCGTCCTCGTCCTTCCGGTCGGGGAGGCGGCGGAAGGAGTCGAAGAAGGTCTGGGTGCGCTCGCCGAGGACGGCGGTGACGCAGCCGTTCTCGCGGCCGGCCCGTTCGCGGGCCTTGTCGGCCTGCTCCGTGTACTCGGCGGCGTCCTCGACGGCCGGGATGTCGACCGCGCCGCGGTGGCTGGCGTCGCGCAGGCCGGTGTTGAGCAGGTCCGGCAGCTTGTCGCCGGTGATGGTGTCGGGGCGGACCAGGGAGACCTTGCGGCAGCTCGCGGCGAGCTGGATGCCGTGGCCGGCGATGAGGGAGGCCTGGCCGCCGTTGACGGGATAGGAGAGCGGGCTGGTGAACTCGTCCTCGGAGATGCCGTAGCCGCCGATGTAGGGGATGCCGGCGGCCTCCAGCGGGGCCATGAACGAGCGCCCGTACTGGCTGTAGGAGCCGACGACGGCGACGGCGCCCTCGTGGACCGCCCGGCGCGCGCAGGCGGCGGCGCCGGCGTTGGTGTTCTGTTCGTTGCAGGTAAGGACGCGCAGCTCGTGGCCGTCGATGCCGCCGTTGGCGTTCACCCAGCGGGCGTAGGCCTGGGCCATCGCGGGCATTCCGGGCATGTTGGTGGCGCGGGTCTGGTCGGGGGCCCAGGTCATCACGGTGACGGGCTCCCTGGAGCCCCCCGTGGCCCCAGGGAGAACGCCGCAGCCGGTGAGCAGCGACGCTGCGGCCGCCGCTGTCGAGACGTACGCGAGAAGTGTGGTCAGTCGCCTACCGGTCATGACCATGCACAATTCCGCCCCACGGGTAACGCGGGAGTGAGCGAGATTCAACGGCGAGTGACGTCAAGGTGAATTACGGGGGCCGGCCGGGGCCGGGACAAGCGCTGTCGGTGGGGAAACGTACGATCGAGCGATGTCCGGTAGCACCCCCACCCCCACCTCCGGTTCGGTGAACTCTTCCCGTCGCGGCCGTCGCTCCTCCACCATGGGCGGCATGCCGCTCAACGACATGCCGTGGTGGCGCTGGCGCGCCAATGTGCGCTCCGCGCTGCACATGCTCTCGGACCCGGAGTTCCACGAGACGACCTGGCTCGCCGGCCAGGACGGGTTCGGCGACGTCACCGACGCCGTCTACCGACTGGTCGAGGACACCTGGCTGGACAGCTGGTCCGCCGAGAAGTACGTGGGGACGATATTCCGCGATTCCGGCGAGGCCGCGCTCGTCGACGTGGCCGTGCTGCGGGTGCTGCGCATCATGCACCAGGTCGGCGCGGACGCCCCGGTCTCCGCGTACCTGGAGCACCACGCCTGGCCGGAGGCGGTACGGGCGGCCCGCGAGGCGCACGTACGGCTCGCGACGGCGGACGGGGAGGACCCGGACGTGCCTCCGCGCTCGCTGGAGGTGCTGCGCATCATGACGGGTTCCGCCTGAAGGACGCCGGGCGTCCGTCTGACGGACGAGGCGTCGGCCGGGGCCGCCGGGTGTGGCAGGCTGTCGGGATGACCGACCAGTACGTCCTCACTCTCTCGTGCCCGGACAAACAGGGCATCGTGCACGCCGTGTCGAGCTACCTCTTCATCACGGGATGCAACATCGAGGACAGTCAGCAGTTCGGAGACCGTGACACGGGTCTCTTCTTCATGCGGGTCCACTTCTCGGCCGAGGCCCCGGTCACGGTGGAGAAGCTGCGGGCGAGCTTCGCGGCGGTGGGCGACGCCTTCGAGATGGACTGGCAGATCAACCGGGCCGACGAGCGGATGCGCGTCGTGCTGATGGTGTCGAAGTTCGGCCACTGCCTGAACGACCTGCTGTTCCGCTCCCGGATCGGCGCGCTGCCGGTCGAGATCGTGGCGGTCGTCTCCAACCACACCGACTTCGCCGAGCTGGTCGGCTCGTACGGCATCCCCTTCCGCCACATCCCGGTGACGAAGGACACCAAGCCGGCGGCGGAGGCGGAGCTGCTGGCCCTGGTGGAGGAGCAGCGCGTCGAGCTGGTCGTCCTGGCCCGCTACATGCAGGTCCTCTCCGACGACCTGTGCAAGCGGCTCTCGGGCCGGATCATCAACATCCACCACTCCTTCCTCCCGAGCTTCAAGGGCGCCAAGCCCTACCACCAGGCGCACGCCCGCGGTGTGAAGCTGATCGGCGCGACGGCCCACTACGTGACGGCCGACCTCGACGAGGGCCCGATCATCGAGCAGGAGGTCGAGCGGGTCGGCCACGAGGTGACCCCGGACCAGCTGGTCGCCATCGGCCGCGACGTCGAGTGCCAGGCGCTGGCCCGCGCGGTGAAATGGCACGCGGAGCGCCGTATCCTCCTGAACGGGCGCCGCACGGTCGTCTTCGCCTAGCCGGACATCCCCGGGGAGGGCCCGGGCCGGCGGCTGCCGGCCCGGTTCGCGACGCCGGCCGCGGCAGCCGCCTGCGACCGGCCGCGACGCCCGACGCGGCAGCCGCCTACAACCGGCTCAGCGAGGCCGCCGCGAACAGCACGTCGCGGATGGCCTCGCGGTCGCCGTCCTGGCCCGCCGCGGCCTCCTCCGGGGGGACGTGGCCCGCGACCAGCTGGCAGAACTCGACCGCGTCCATCGCCACCTGGGCCACCGCGTGGTCACGCGAGCCGAGGGCCGCGGGAGAGTCCAGGGCGATGTACCAGTGGCCGCCGCCCGCGCCCTCGATCTCCAGATGGAGCGAACGGCCGGGCGCGCCGGCCGTCACGAGCTCGCGCGCCGGGGCGGCCAGGCCCGCGCGGCGCCGGCCGGCCAGGGCGGCCGGGAGCTGCCGGGCCGCCAGGTCGATCATGCCGTGCATATGGGCGCCGGCCGGCGGTTCGTACGGATAGGCCACCGCCTGCGCGATGTCCTCCGCGTGCACCCAGCACTCGAAGGCCCGCTCCAGCAGCGAGTCCCGCAGGGGCAGGGCGAAGTCCCCGTACGTCACCGTCAGGTCCGCCACGCCCCGGCCCGCGAAGGAGACCGTACGGATCAGGGTGTGGCTCTGTTCCCGCCACGGCTCGCGGATCGTGCGGGTGGGCGGGCGCGCCGAGGAGTTCCAGTAGCTGTCCGTGCGCTCGGCCGGCGACAGCTCTTCCGCGCCCGCGCCCAGCGGGTCGTCCAGGCCGAGGGAGGCGGCCACCAGGCCGTCCACCGCGAGGAGATGCCCGATCACCCCGGCGACCGTCGTCTTGCGGTTCACCCGGCGCTCGCCCTCGAACCACTTGAGGCGCACCGGCGCGTGCCACTCCGACTCGCCGATGTCCCGCAGCAGCGCGTCGAGCCGGGCGGTCTCCGCGTCGTACGGCGTCGCCCACGTGGGCACGGGGATCCGGGCCGGGCGCCGGCCCAGACAGTTCTCCAGGACCCGGGAGCGCAGCAGCGGGTCGAGGTCGAGATCGCGCTCGGCGTGCAGCAGCCCGACGGCGTCCCGCAGCCGCAGCGCCTCGTCCGCGCAGGGGGCGCACTCGGTGAGGTGGTTCTCGACCGCGCGCGTCTCCTCCGCCGAGCAGGCCGACAGCGCCCACGCGCCGAGCAGCGACTTGAGGACCCGGTGGGGGAGTTCGAGGACGGGCTCGGCGGCCTCGGCCGGCGGCGGCTCCGCGGACGGAACGCCGTCCCCCAGGTCCCGGGGGCCCGGGACGCCCTCGGCGCCCTGGAAGCCGCCGGCACCCGGGACGTCAGGATCGTCCTTGAGGTCCTGGAAGGCGGGGAAAGGGGAGGTCAGGTCCGCGTGGTCGTCCGCGGCGGGTCGCGGGCCCGGTATCCACGGGGCGCGTGCGACCTCCTCGGGGTCGTCGTCCGCCCGGCTCACAGCGCCCGTCCGTAGCCGCCGGGGCCGGGCGGCGAAGAGCCCTCCAGGGGGCGGGTGTTCGCGGTCGACAGCAGCTGCAGCCCGAGCCGCAGCCGGCGCCGCGCCTCGTCCTCGGTCACGCCGAGGTCCACCGCCGTCTGCCGGTAGTCCCGGCGCTGGAAGTAGGCCAGCTCCAGGGCCTGCCGCAGCGGCGTGGGCATGGACGTCACGATGTAGTCGGCGCGGGCCGCGACCGAGGCCCGGCGCACCTTCTGCTCCAGCTCCTCCGCCGAGCCCTCGCCGCGCTCCGCGTACGCCACGGCCTCCGACTGGCGCAGCCGGTACACGGCCTGGCGCTGGGTCAGCCGGGCCACCCACGCGCGCATGTTGCCCTGCTTGGGGTCGTACGCGTCGGGGTTCTCCCAGATGTAGCCGAAGACCTCGCGGGTGATCTGGTCGGCGGCCTCGTCGTCGTCGAGGACCCGGTGCGCGAGGCTGTGGACGAGGGAGGCGAAGCGGTCGTAGAGCTCGCCGAGCGCGGCTGCCTCACCGCGCGCCAGCCGCTGCTGCATTCTGCGGTCCCAGCGCGGTGGTGTGTCCTTCGCCGCCATTTCGATGCCCTCCCGACAGCCCTCCCGACCCGAGTTCACGTTCCAAAGTAATGCGCCCGGACCCGGCGCACCTCTCTTTGCGGCAAGTGCGCCCTTGACGGACCGCCGGATGGTAAGGAAAGCGTCAACCACGCCGTCGGGGGTTTCGATCAGGTCGCAGCGGGCAGCGGGAGGGGACAGGAAGCACCTCCTCCGCTTGCCCCCCGTTTGAAAGGCGCCGCTGGTGACGATCCGGGTCGACGAGGACGAGCAGGAAACGTGGACCGTGTTGCGCATCAGCGGGGAGCTGGATCTGGTCACCTCCCCGACGATCCGCAGACGCGTCCACGCGGCCGTGGCCGGCGGCCGCCACGACGTGGTCCTCGACCTGTCCGCCGTCCGTTTCTGCGACTCCAGCGGCGTGGGCGTCCTGGTCGCCGCCCGGCGGCTGATGCGCTCCTGCGGCGGCCGGCTGCGGCTGATCCTGCCCGCCCGCGGCGCCGAGGACGGCGCGCACGTCAACCGGGTCCTCGCCGCGCTCGGCGTCCGCCGCCTCTTCGAGGTGTACGAGGACGTGCCGGCCGCCCTCGACGAGCCGGCCCCGCCCCTCTCGGCCTGAACACCCGGCCCCGGCAACGCGGTCGGGCCGCCCGGCACCGGCGCTCCCGTCCGGCGCTCCCGCTCGGAGCCGCCGTCCGGGCAACGACGGGAGTTCGACGACAGGACCTAGGAGTCCGCGAACCGCTCCCGCAGCTTGTACTTGAGCACCTTCCGCAGCGTGTCGTTCCGGGGCAGCGCGTCCACCACCTCCAGCTGCTCGGGCAGCTTGAAGACGGACAGACCCGCCGCGCGCAGGAAGGCCGTCACCGCCTCCAGGGTCAGCGGCTCGGCGCCCGCGGGCTGTTCGACCACCGCGCAGACCCGCTCGCCGCGCTCGGGATCGGGCAGTCCGATGACGGCCGCGTCGCCGACGCCGGGGTGTTCGTGGAGGAGGTCCTCGATCTCCTTGGCCGAGATGTTCTCGCCCTTGCGGATGATGATGTCCTTGACCCGCCCGGTCAGCACGAGGTGTCCGCTCGCGGTCAGACGCCCCACGTCGCCGGTGACGAGGAAGCCGTCCTCGTCGAAGGCGGCGGCCGTCTGCGCCGGGTCGAGGTAGCCGCGGCAGACCGCCTCGCCGCGCAGCCGGACCTCGCCGCCCTCCGCGATGCGTATCTCCATGCCGGCGGGCGGCCGGCCCTCCGTCGTGGCGAGGTTCTCGGCGGTGTCGCCGGGGTCGCCCATGGTGATCATCGGCACCTCGGTCATGCCGTAGCCGTGGGTGAGCTGGCAGCCCATCTCCCGTACGACCGCGTGGTAGATCTCCGGCGGCTTGGGCGCGCCGCCGCCCGCGAGCAGCCGGAGGGTGGGGATGACCGGCTCGCCCGGCCGCTTGCGCTGCTCGGCGAGGAACATCGAGTAGAAGGCGGTGGACCCGCCGGCCACCGTGACCCCGTGCCTGCGGTACTCGTCCAGCGCGTCCGGCAGCGCGAAGTGCTCGAACATGACGGCGGGGAATCCGTACAGCAGCAGCATGACCGTGTAGTCGGGGCCCGCGATGTGCGCGTACGGGAAGGCCATCGAGCCGACGTCGGTCTCGCTCAGGTGCAGGGCGTGGGCCAGGCAGGAGCCGCCCGCGATGAGCGAACGGTCGGTGTGCAGCACGCCCTTGGGATCGGAGGTCGTGCCCGAGGTCCAGTAGATCCAGCGCACCGCGGTCCCGTCGGACGGCGGGGGCGGCAGCACGCCCGGGTCCCCGTCGGGCAGGGCGTCCGCCTCGTACGCCTCGAAGACGCCGCGCGCGCCGAGCCGGCGGGCCATCTCGGTGTGGTCGAAGCCGCGCCACACCCCGGGCACGGCGAAGAACTCGGCGCCGGACTCGCGCAGCGCGAAGCCGACCTCCTTGTCGCGGTAGAAGGGGATGACGGGCGACTGCACGGCCCCGAGCCGGGCGAGCGCGAAGGACAGCACCGCGGTCTCGATCCGGGTCGGCAGCTGCCAGGCGACGACGGTGCCGGGGCGCACGCCCTTGCCGTACAGCCCGGCGGCGCAGCGTTCGGCGCGGTCGCGGAGCTCGCCGAAGGTGAGGGCGCGGTCGCCCTGGAGCAGGACGGGCCGGTCCGGGGTGAGCGCGGCGCGGCGCGCGACGAGCTCCCAGAGCGTCCGGGAGGCGCCCAGGGCCTGTGCGGTCGCGGTCACGGCGGCGGTTGCGGCTGCGGTCTCGGCTTCGGTCACGACGTCTCCCCTGGCTGACGACTCCCGGAACTGACTGTCCGTCAGATCGTGCGGAGAGCGTAGAGGGCCGGTCCTTGTCGGTCCAGGGGGTCGGGGCTAGCCTGATGCCGGACCCGTATCTGACGGGTCATCAGAAATCGGAGGGGTCATGACGGAACTGCCCCGCATCATCAGCGTCGACGACCACGTGATCGAGCCCGCGCATCTCTTCGAGACCTGGCTGCCGGCCAGGTACCGGGACCGGGGCCCCCGGCCCCTGACGGCCGGCATCGGCGAGCTCGCGTACATCGGCGGCAAGTACCAGATCACGATGGACCCCGACGGACCGCCCACCGACTGGTGGATCTATGAGGACCTCAGGTTCCCGTACAAGCGCAACATCGCCGCCGTCGGCTTCGACCGCGACGACATGACCCTGGAGGGGATCACCCGCGAGGAGATGCGGCGCGGCTGCTGGGACCCCGCGGCGCGGCTCGCCGACATGGACCTCAACCACGTCGAGGCCTCGCTCTGCTTCCCGACCTTCCCGCGCTTCTGCGGGCAGACCTTCGCCGAGGCGAAGGACAAGGAGGTCGCCCTCGCCTGCGTCCGCGCCTACAACGACTGGATGGTCGAGGAGTGGTGCGGCGACAGCGCCGGACGCCTCATCCCGCTCTGCATCATCCCGCTGTGGGACATCGACCTGGCCGTCGCCGAGATCCGGCGCAACGCGGCCCGGGGGGTGAAGGCCGTGACCTTCTCCGAGATCCCGACCCACCTCGGCCTGCCGTCCATCCACTCCGGCTACTGGGACCCCTTCTTCGCGGTCTGCCAGGAGACCGGGACCGTGGTCAACATGCACATCGGCTCCTCCAGTCAGATGCCGGCCGCCTCCCCCGACGCGCCGCCCGCCGTCCAGGCCTCGCTGAGCTTCAACAACGCGATGGCCTCGATGATGGACTTCCTCTTCAGCGGGGTGCTGGTGAGGTTCCCGCGGCTCAAGCTCGCCTACAGCGAGGGACAGATGGGCTGGATCCCGTACGCGCTGGAACGCGCCGACGACGTCTGGGAGGAGCACCGCGCCTGGGGCGGCGTGCGCGACCTGATCCCCGAGCCCCCGTCCACCTACTACTACCGGCAGATCTTCTGCTGCTTCTTCCGCGACAAGCACGGCATCGCCTCGCTCGACGTCGTCGGCCGCGACAACGCCACCTTCGAGACCGACTACCCGCACGTCGACTCGACCTTCCCGCACACCAAGGAGGTCGCCCTCGACCACGTGAAGGGCCTCGACGACGAGACCGTCTACAAGCTGATGCGCGGCAACGCCATCCGCATGCTCGACCTCGGAATCGTCTGATGGACCTGGCCTTCACGGAGGAAGAGGAGGAGTTCCGGGCCCGGCTGAGGGAGTGGCTGGCCGCCGAGCTGCCCAGCCTGCCGGACCGGCCCGACCCGCTCGACTGGCCGACCCGGCGCGCCTACGACTGCGGCTGGCAGCGGCGGCTGTACGACGCCGGGTACGGGCACGTCCACTGGGACGCCTCCCCGACCCAGCGGCTGATCTTCCTGGAGGAGACCGAGCGCGCCGGAGCCCCGTACGTCGGCGCCAACTTCGTCGGGCTCCTGCACGCCGGACCCACGATCGCCGCCGAGGGCACCCCCGGGCAGCGGGCGCGCTGGCTGGAGCCGGTGCTGCGCGGCGACGAGGTCTGGTGCCAGGGCTTCAGCGAGCCCGAGGCCGGCTCCGACCTGGCCTCGCTGCGCACCCGGGCGGTACGGGACGGGGACGCGTACGTCGTCACCGGCCAGAAGATCTGGACCTCGCACGCCGAGGTCGCCGACTGGTGCGAACTCCTCGTACGCACCGACCCGGACGCGCCGAAGCACCGCGGCATCACCTGGCTCGCGATGCCCATGGACGCCCCCGGCCTCACGGTGCGGCCGCTGCGGACGCTCGCCGGGTCGGCCGAGTTCGCCGAGATGTTCCTCGACGAGGTGCGGGTGCCGGTGGCGAACCGGGTGGGGGAGGAGAACGACGGCTGGCGGGTCACCATGGTGACCCTGTCCTTCGAACGCGGCACCGCCTTCGTCGGCGAGGTCGTCGCCTGCCGGCGCGTCCTCGGCGAACTCGCCCGGACCGCCCGCAAGAACGGGCGCTGGGACGACCCCGTGCTGCGCCGCCGGCTCGGCCGGCTCGGCGCCGAGTTCCAGGCACTGTGGCGGCTCACCCAGTGGAACGTCAGCGAGGCCCAGGCCACCGGCGGCGTCCCCGGCGTCGGCGGCTCCGTCTTCAAGCTGCGCTACTCGCACGCCCGCCAGGAGCTGTACGACACGGCCGCCGCCGTCCTCGGTCCCGACGCGCTCGACCTGGGACGCGACTGGACCCTGGACCGGCTGTCCTCGCTGTCGTACACGATCGCCGCGGGCACCTCGCAGATCCAGCAGAACATCGTCGCCGAGCGCATCCTCGGCCTGCCGAAGGGCCGGTGAACCGCCGCATGGACTTCCGACTCACCGAGGACCAGCGGGCGCTGCGGCGCGGGGTGCGGGAGCTGCTCGACCGCCGCTTCCCCCGGGACGCGCTGCGGGCCGCGGTCGACGCGGGCGGCGTGCTCGACCGGGCGCTGTGGCGCGAGCTCGGCGCGGCCGGCTTCTTCGCGCTGCGGCTGCCCGAGGACGAGGGCGGCGTGGGGCTCGGGCTGCCCGAGGCGGTGCTCCTCTTCGAGGAGGCGGGCCGGGCGCTGCTGCCGGGACCGCTGCTCGCCACGCACCTGGCGGCGGGGCGGGTGGCCGGGGCGGCGGAGGGGGAGGTCGTGGTCGCCGGAGCCGACGGGGAGCTCGTCGAGTGGCTGGACGCGGCGGACGTGGTGCTGGGCCCGACCGCGGGGGCCGCTCCGATCCGGTCCGTGGATCCGCTGACGCCCCTGCACCGGCTGCCCCGGGCCGCCGCGCCGCTCGGCGACGAGGCGTCCCTGCTCACCGCCGCCGAGCAGCTCGGCAGCGCGGGCCGGACCACCGAGCTGGCCGTCGCCCACGCCCGGAGCCGCGAGCAGTTCGGACAGGTGATCGGCGCTTTCCAGGCCGTCAAGCACCTGTGCGCGCAGATGCTCGTACGAACGGAAGTCGCCCGCGCCGCCGTCTACGCGGCCGCCGTCACGGGCGATCCGGCCGAGATCGCCGGGGCGCGGCTGCTCGCCGACGAGGCCGCGGTCGACGGTGCCCGCGACTGCCTCCAGGTGCACGGGGGCATGGGCTTCACCTGGGAGGCCGACGTGCACCTGCATCTGAAACGGGCGTGGGTACGGGCCGGGCGCTCCGGGTCGGGGGCGGCGGCGGAGGAGCTGGTGGCGGCCGCGTTGTAGCCGCCGGGGTGCTCGCGGGGTCACGCAGCGTCGATATCGGGTTGTGTCCTCCGGCGGGGTCGTCACGGGCCGGAGTCACCCTCCGGCTCCGGTACGCTCCGTGAGATGCGAGTGCTTGTGGGACCGGATCGCGCCGGTGCCGCCCCTGCGGCGGCTCCGCGGTCGGGAATGCCCGCCGCTCGCGCCCCCGGGCGGCCTCAGGCGCGCCTCTGTTCGACTCCCCGCAACGTGCGTCGCACAGTATGGACCATGCGTACTCCTTCGCGCTGGAATATGCCCGAAGCGCTTGTTGCGGTGACTGTACGTCAACCATGCTGTCTCACAAGGGAATCACGTTCCGTTAGGTCGTCGAGGACGCCGGTTCGGATGGTGTGAACGGTGCAGGTGCTTCAGGTTCAGTTGGAGGTCGGGCCGGACCCGGCAGAGGTGGGGCGCGCCCGGCGGTGGGCGCGGTCACGGCTGGCCGGCTCGGGGATAGAGGACGACGAGTCGCTGGCCGAGACGCTGGTGCTGCTCATCTCCGAGCTCGTGACCAACGCCGTGGTGCACACGGGCTGTCCGGCCGTGCTGCGGATGCTGTTCGGCGGTGGCGGGGTGCGGGTCGAGGTCGCCGACCGGAGCGACCGCCCGCCGCAGCCCCGGCACGCGGCCGGCGAGGACACCAACGGGCGGGGCCTGGAGCTGGTGGACGGCCTGGCGGACCGCTGGGGCTGGCAGCGCGAGGGCACGGGCAAGAGCATCTGGTGCGAGGTGGACCGCGCGCCGGGCGCGGGGCCGGTCCCGCAGGTGTCACCCTCCCGGGTGCACTGTTGACGGTTCGTGGTGAATTGATCACCCTTGGGTGAGCGATTCGTTCTGTGAGGGGAGTCGAGGGGCGTGGCCCCTCGACGAGCGCGGGTCGTGACGGGTGGCGGCGGTCGTGCCGTGCTCGGGGCGCGCGCGAGTGCGCCGCCACCCGCGGTTCCTTCCGGTCAGAGCACGGCGACGGGGGCCACCGGCGTGCCCGTGCCGCCCACGAAGGGCTCGGGCATGGCGGAGAGCAGGAAGGCGTAGCGGCGCGCTTCCGCACAGGCTGTGGACAACTCTTCCAGGTTCCAGTTCTGCCCCTGGAGCATGCCCATCTCCACCAGGTCGAGGGCGTGCACCGGCAGCCACAGGTCCGCTATCTCCGGCGGGAAGATCTCGAAGGTCAGGGTGTCGTTGGCGACCGCCGCCACGTCCCGCGCGTGGAACCACTCGGGCGTACGGACGGACAGGCCGGGTGACGGGAACGCGTAGCCGTGCTTGTCGCCGGCCAGGCAGAGCCGGATCTGCCCGGTGCGTACGAGGACGACGTCACCGGCCCGCACGGTGACCCCGCCGAACTCGGCGGCCTCGTCCAGGTCCTCGGGGGTGACGGCGTGGTCGCCGGGCAGCCGGTCGACGCCCTTGGCGGCCGCCACGTCGAGCAGGACGCCGCGGCTGACGATGTGCCGTGCGGTGTGGATGCCGCTGAACTCGGAGCGCCCGTGCGGGGTGATGCTCGCGGCGGGACGTCCGTTGTAGATCCGGCCGGAGTGCGAGACATGGGTGAGGGCGTCCCAGTGGGTGCCCGCCTGGAGGCCCATGGTGACGGCGTCGTCGCTGGTGGCGACGGTACCGGGGCCGAAGAGCTCCTGGTTGATCTGGACCATGACGTGCAGCGGGTTGACCCGGCCGGGGATCATGCCGGTCTGCACGCCGTCCTGCTGGAGGGCGACGGCGAGCGGCACGCGGCGGCCGGAGCGGACGGTCGCGGCGGCCTCCCGCACCACCTCGTCGGTGATCAGGTTGAGCGTGCCGATCTCGTCGTCCTGCCCCCAGCGGCCCCAGTTGTTGACGCGCTTGGCGATGTCGTGGAACGCGGGGTGGAGTGCCTCGGGGTGAGGGGGTGGGAATGACATCGGGCGCCTCCGAGGTCTTGTTTTCCGGTATCTGACGGGTCGTAGAATCCTGTCGACGGTTGAATCTAACGGACCGTCAGAAACCGCGGGAAGGGGCCGGGCGTGGGGAACTTCTTGGCAGGGAAGGTCGTCGCCGTGACGGGCGCGGGCCGGGGGATCGGCCGCGCGGTCGCCCTCGCCTGCGCGGCGGAGGGCGCCAAGGTCGTCGTCAACGACTACGGCGTCTCCATCGAGGGCGGCGAGCCGACGAGCGAGATCGCCGAGTCCGTCGTCAAGGAGATCGAGGCGGCGGGCGGCGCGGCCGTGGCCGTGGCCGACGACATCTCGACGATGGCGGGCGGACAGCGCGTGGTGGACGTGGCGCTCGCCGAGTACGGGCGGGTCGACGGGGTCGTCTGCGTGGCGGGCATCCTGCGCGAGCGGATGCTCTTCAACATGTCCGAGGAGGAGTGGGACCCCGTCGTCGCCACCCATCTGAAGGGCACCTTCACCCTCTTCCGGGCCGCCTCCGCCGTGATGCGCCGGCAGGGTTCCGGCACGCTCATCGGCTTCACCAGCGGCAACCACCAGGGCTCGGTCGCCCAGGCCAACTACTCGGCGGCCAAGGGCGGCATCATCTCCCTGGTCCGCAGCGCGGCGCTCGGGCTGCACAAGTACGGCGTGACGGCCAACGCCGTCGCTCCGGTGGCCCGCACCCGGATGTCGGCCAACGTCCCGATGGAGCTCAAGGAGATCGGGGAGCCCGAGGACGTCGCCGCCCTCGTCGTCTACCTCCTCTCCGACCGGGCCAGGGCGGAGCGGATCACCGGCCAGGTGTACACGATCGCCGGCCCCAAGATCGCGGTGTGGGCGCAGCCGCGCGAGCTGCGCGCCGGCTATGCGGAGGGCGGCGCCTGGACGCCGGAGCGGATCGCGGACTTCCTGCCCGGGACGGTGGGCATCGACCCGATGCCGATGCTCCGGCAGCTGGAGGAGATGGCCCGTGCGGCGGCCGCCGGCGACCGCCCCAACTCCCGTAAGGAGAACGGATCATGAGGGGCGTCGTCTTCGACGGGAAGCGGGTCCGGGTGGTCGACGACCTGGAGGTCCGCGACCCCGGCCCGGGCGAGGTGCTCGTCGGCATCGCGGCCGCGGGGCTCTGCCACAGCGACCTGTCCGTCGTCGACGGCACGATCCCCTTCCCCCCGCCGGTGGTCCTCGGGCACGAGGGCGCCGGCGTCGTGGCGGCCGTCGGGCCCGGCGTCGGCCATGTCGCCCCCGGCGACCACGTCGCCCTGTCCACGCTCGCGAACTGCGGCGCCTGCGCCGACTGCGACCGCGGCCGCCCCACCATGTGCCGCAAGGCGATCGGCATGCCGCGACAGCCGTTCTCCCGGGCCGGCACGCCGCTGTTCCAGTTCGCGTCCAACTCCTCCTTCGCCGAGCGGACCGTCGTCAAGGCCGTCCAGGCCGTGAAGATCCCCGACACCATCCCCCTCACCTCGGCCGCCCTCATGGGCTGCGGCGTCCTCACCGGGGTCGGCGCCGTGCTCAACCGCGCCAGGGTCGACCACGGCGAGACCGTCGTCGTCATCGGCACCGGCGGTATCGGCCTCAACGTGCTCCAGGGCGCCCGCATCGCCGGCGCCACCACGATCGTCGCCGTCGACACCAACCCGGCCAAGGAGGGCCCGGCCCGGCAGTTCGGCGCCACGCACTTCCTGACGTCCACCGAGGCCGTACGGGAGATCCTGCCCACCGGAGCCGACCACGTCTTCGAGTGCGTCGGACACACCGCGCTCGTCCGCGCCGCCGTCGACCTGCTCGACCGGCACGGCCAGGCGATCCTGCTCGGCATGACCGCGCCGAAGGCCGAGGCGAGCTTCCTGCCCGCCGCGATGTTCCTCGACAAGTCGATCCTGGGCTGCCGCTACGGCTCCTCCCGGCCGCAGAAGGACATCGCGCTCTACGCCGAGCTCTACCGGACCGGCCGCCTCCTCCTCGACGAACTCGTCACCACCACCTACCCGGTGGAGGACTTCGCCCGGGCGGTGGAGGACATGGAGCAGGGGAAGGTGGCCCGCGGCGTGCTCACCTTCTGAGCACCCGCCTTCCCCAGGGCCGGCCTTCCCGGGGCCGGCTCCAGAGGGCTCCCCTCCCGCGGCCGGCCCCGAGGGCTCACCTCCCGCGGGCGCGGTAGGCCGCCACCGTCCGCTCCAGCGCCTCCTCGGCCGGGGTGGCGACGGCGCCGAGCCGGTCCCGGACGAGGCCGGAGTCGACGACGAACGGCTCGGCGAACTCGTAGCGCATCTCGATGAGTTCGCGCACCGTGGGGTTCACCGCGCCCATCGCGTACAGCGCGAAGGTCGGCAGCCGGCGCAGCCGGGCGGCGCCGGTCCGGCCGGTGGCGCGGTGGGCCAGGTCGACGAGCTCGCGGGTGGTGCGGGTGTGCGGGTCGTTGGGCAGGTGCCAGACGTGGCCCGGGGCGTCGGGGTGGCTGCCCAGCAGGGCCAGCGCCTCCCCGATGTCGGGGATGAAGGTGTACGTGTGCGGCTGGTCCGGATCGCCGAGGACGGTGGCGGTGCGGCCGGCGAGGAGGGCCGGGAAGACCAGGTCGCCGAGGTTGGACTGCTTGCCGCCGCGCGGCCCGAAGTAGTCGGAGGCGCGCCCGATCGCCACCTCCACGCGCCCGGCCCGGTGCGCGTCGAGCAGGTCCCGGGCCATCCGGCCGCGGAGCCGGCCCTTGCGGGTGGTCGCGGCCTCGGGGGTCTTCTCGGTGAACGGGCGGCCGTCGGGCGCCCCGTAGCTGTAGACGTTGTCCATCGACACCATCCGGGCGCCGGCCGCCTCGGCCGCGGCGAGCACCCCGGCCTGGAGTGCCGGGAACTCCTGTGGCCAGCGGTGGTAGGGCGGGTTGAGCGCCTGGTAGACGACGGCCGCGCCGGCCGCGACGGCGGTGGCGAAGGCGGGATCGGCCGCGTCGCCGGCGGCCACCTCGACCCCGTCGGGGACGTCCGCGCGTCCGGACCGGTTGACCACCCGCACGGACTCGCCGCGGCGGACCAGCGCCTCGGCGACGGCCGTGCCCACGGCGCCGGAGCCGAAGATCACGTGACGGGGCGTGCTGGTGTGCTTCATGCGTCGACCTCGCGGAGTGAGCCCGGACCGGTGGTCCGGCCGGGACGGGTGGCGGGCAGGAGTCCGTGGAGCAGGACGCCGGAGAGGGCGGAGAAGGTGAGCGCGCCGGTGGCGCCGAAGACCGTGAACCGCGCGTCCACCCCGACTCCGGCGAGGGTGGTCACCGTCCAGCCGGCGGCCCACAGGAACGGCGTCGCCGCCGCCCATAGCCACCGTAGCCGGGTGGCCCGCGGCAGGGCGCAGGCCTGGGCCAGGCCGAGCAGGACGCCTTCGACGGCGCCCATGAGCGCCAGCGAGCCGAGGTCGGTCCGGTGGTCCACCAGGGTGGAGCCGAGCAGCAGTCCGAGCCCGCTGCCGGCGGCGGTGGCGGCGGACCAGCGCGGCGGGCTCAGCCGGCCGGACGAGACGAGCGCCTGTCCGGCGCCGATCACCGCCCCGGTCACGACCCCGCCCACCAGGGCGCTCGTCGCGCCGTCGACCGGACCGGCCGCCGCGCGGCCGGCGAGACCGGCGATCGGGAACGCCAGGAAACCGGCCGTCCACCGGATCCAGGCCCGCGGTGCGGGCCGCTGGGGGACGCGGATGAGGACGCGCATCAGGGCCACCTCCAATTTCTGTACGCCGTGCAATTAATGTACGCCGTGCAAAAATGAGCCGTCAAGGTGTCGAGGCAGGACGGACGAGGAGGCGTTACGGATGGCACAGGACACGCCGTCGGCGAAGCGGGGCCGCAAGCGGGCGGTCGGCGAGGACGAGGTGGTCGCGGCGGCCATCCGGCTGCTCGGCGGCCGCGGCGCCGACGCGGTGAGCATCCGGGGGATCGCCGCCGAACTGGGACTCGCGCCGAACGCCGTCTACACCTACTTCCCGGACCGGGCCGCGGTGGTCGGCGCGGTGGTCGAGCACCTGCTCGGCGAGACCGACCTCGCGGCGCTCGCCGACCGCGACACGCCCTGGCGGGACCGCGTCCACGCCCTCGCCGCCGACCTGCGCCGCCGCCTGCTGGCCCACCCCGGAGCGGTCACCCTGCTGCTCTCCGGCCCGATGGACGGCCCGAACGCCCTCGCGCTCGGCGAAGCGCTCCTCACGGTCCTCGCGGACGCCGGCCTCGACCCGACCGAGGCCGCCCGCGCCTCCTACCTGCTGATCGTCCAGGTCCTCGGCGCGATCGCCCTGGAGGCCGCCGAACTCCCCACCCCCGCACCGGCCCCACCGGTCGAGGAGCGGGTCGCGGCCCGCCGCGAACAACTCCGCGCCGTCCCCGCCGGCCTCTACCCGCGCACCGCCGAAGCCGCGGACACGATCGCCGCGTACGTCTCGGACGAGCAGTTCACGTGGAACCTCGACCGGGTCCTGGACGGCGTCGCGGGGCGGGCGCGGGGCTGACCCCCGCCGGTGATCAGGCCGGTGAGCCCGCCGCGCGGAAGGTGCGCCGGTAGGCCGTCGGGGTCACCCCGATGGCGGTCTGCAGGTGCACCCGCAGCGACTGGGCGGTGCCGAAGCCGGAGTCGTGGGCGATCTGGTCGACCGGCAGGTCGGTCGACTCCAGGAGGTGCCGGGCCCGTTCCACGCGCTGCTGGGTGAGCCACTGGCCGGGGCTGACGCCGACCTCCTCGCGGAAGCGGCGGGTGAAGGTCCGCACGCTCATCGACTCCCGTACCGCCAGGTCCCGCAGCTGGATCGGCTCGTGCAGGTGGGCCAGTGCCCAGGCCCGGGCCGCGGTCGTGGTCGACGTCCCCGGCTCGGGCAGCGGCCGCGCGATGTACTGCGCCTGCCCGCCGTCCCGGTGCGGGGGCACGACGGTGCGCCGGGCCACCTCGTTGGCGACGCCCGTGCCGTGGTCGCGGCGCACGATGTGCAGACACAGGTCGATGCCCGCGGCGACACCGGCGGAGGTGAGCACGTCCCCGTCGTCCACGAACAGCACGTCCGCGTCCACCCGCACCTTCGGGAAGAGCCGCTGGAAGTGGTCGGCGGAGGCCCAGTGGGTGGTGGCCGGGCGCCCGTCCAGGAAGCCGGCGGCGGCCAGCACGTACCCGCCGGTGCAGATGGACACGAGCCGCGTGCCGGGCCGCACGTGCGCGAGGGCCGCCGCCAGCTCCCCGGTGAGCCGGCCCTCCTCGTACACCGGCCCGAGCTCGTACGAGGCGGGCACCACCACCGTGTCCGCGGTGGCCAGGATCTCGGGGCCGTGCTCGACGTGCACGGCGAAGTCCGCGTCGGTCGGCACCGGCCCGGGGGCGGTCCCGCAGGTCACGATCTCGTACAGCGGCCGCCCCTCGGGGTCCTTGGCGCGGCCGAAGATCCGGTGCGGGATGCCCAGTTCGAACGGCAGGAGGCCGGGGAGGGCGAGGACGGCGACGCGATGGGGCCGCAGGGGTCGCACGGATCGCACGGTGAGATCCCTCCGTAAAACAGTGGTGGTCCAGACCACGTGCTGGTACGTGTGTCTGTTCGTGACGGACAACACGTACAAGTCTGAGGCCGCCGAGCGGATTCCCGTACCGCGGCCGGCCCCCGCGGCCACGCCGGCCCCCGCATCGGCGCCGGCCGAGCCGCCCGCCCTGTGGAGTCGCAACTTCCGGCTCTTCTTCGTCGCCCGCGCGGTCGCCGTCCTCGGCGAGGGCATGGTCCCGGTCGCCTTCGCCGCCGGACTCATCGGCGCCGGGCACCCCGGCTCCTCCGTCGGCTACGCGCTCGGACTGTGGACTGCGGCCTTCGCCTGCTTCGTGCTCTTCGGCGGGGTGCTGGCCGACCGCTTCACCGCCCGCCGCATGATGATCGCCGCCGATCTGCTCCGGCTGCCCGGCACGGTGCTCCTCGCGGTCACCTTCGCGCTCGGCAGCCCGCCGCTGTGGGCCGTGTACGTGCTGTCCGTGGTCAGCGGCGTCGGCGCCGCGCTCTTCCAGCCCGGCGTCGCCTCCACGATCCCCCGCATCGCCTCCGACGTGCAGCGCGCCAACGCCGTCCTGCGGGTCGTCGAGGCCCTGATGACCATGGCGGGCCCGGCCCTCGCCGGTCTGCTCGTCGCCGTGTGGAACGCGGGCGCGGCCTGGGCCGTCAACGCCTCCGTCTTCGCGGTCAGCGCGGTCTGCTTCCTCCTCATGCGGATCGCCCCCGTCCCCTCCGACGGCATCCGACGCGGTTCGATGACCGCCGAACTGGCCCTCGGCTGGCGTGAGTTCCGCTCCCGGAGCTGGCTGTGGGGGGTCATCGCCATCTGGACGGTCTACGGGCTGACCGTGGCGGGCCCGATGGTGCCGCTCACCGCGAGCCTGGTGACCGAGGACCACGGCTCGGCCACGTACGGCGTGCTCATGGCGGTCAACGGCGCGGGCAGCGCGGTCGGCGGCCTGCTCGCGCTGCGGCTGCGCCCGGTCCGCCCGCTCGCGGCCGGTGCGATCGCCCTGCTCGGCCTGCCGGTGAACCTGCTGCTGCTCGGGACGGGCTCGCCGGTGCCGCTGCTCGGCGCGGGCCAGTTCGTCGGCGGCGCGGCCTTCGCCTTCTGGCTGGTCATGTGGTCGACCTCGGTCCAGACGCACGTCCCGCAGGACGCGCTGAACCGGATGCACGCGTACGACGTGGCCGGATCCCTGCTGATGATGGGCGTCGGCCGGGCCCTGTCCGGGCCGGTCGCGGCCCTGGTGGGCACGGAACGGCTGTTGCTGGCGGGGGCGGGCATCGCCGTGCTCGTGGTGGCGGCGCTGCTGGCGGTGCGCCCGATCAGGACGCTCCCGAGGGCGACGGCCGGGGCGTGACGGGGGGCCGGGCCGTGGGGGTAGGCAAGGCGGGGCCAGGTGGTCCCCGCCTGGCCGGCGCGCCCGGGCGGTCCCATGGCCTGATCCGTTGGAAAGCTGTCGTTCGGGCCAATGGTGGGTGAGGGCTCCGCTCGCCATGCTGAATGACGTGACCCAGACAACCGAGACGCCCGAGACGCCCGCCTCCTCCGCCCGTCCCCCCGCCGGCCCCCTCCGGACGCCGCGCGTGCACCGCGGGTGGTTCGTCGCCGCCGTCACCTTCGTCACGATCATCGGCGCGGCGGCCTTCGCGTCCCTGCCCGGCCTGCTCATCGAGCCGCTGCACGGCGAGTTCCACTGGTCGCGCGGCGCGATCGGCTTCGCGGTGTCGGTGAACCTGGCGCTGTACGGCCTGACGGCGCCCTTCGCCGCCGCCCTCATGGACCGGTTCGGCATCCGCCGGGTCGTCGCGGTGGCGCTGAGCGTCATCGCGCTCGGCTCGCTCCTCACGGTGTGGATGACGGCCACCTGGCAGCTGGTCCTCTACTGGGGCGTCCTCGTCGGCCTCGGCAGCGGCTCCATGGCCCTCGCCTTCGCGGCGACCGTCACCAACCGCTGGTTCGTGGCGAGGCGCGGTCTGGTGACCGGCATCCTCACGGCGGCCGGCGCCTCCGGCCAGCTGATCTTCCTGCCGCTGCTGTCCTGGCTGGTCGAGCACCACGGCTGGCGCCCGGCCGCCGTGACCGTCGCCCTGGCCGCGCTCGCCGTCGTCCCGTTCGTCTGGCTGCTGCTCCGCGACCACCCGGCGGACGTCGGCCTCGCCCCGTACGGCGGGGAGTACGCGGAGAAGCCCGCGCCCGTGACCGGCGCCGCCCGCCGCGCGGTCACCGTCCTTCTCAAGGCGGCCCGCACCGGCCCCTTCTGGCTGCTCGCCGGTACCTTCGCGATCTGCGGCGCCTCGACGAACGGCCTGGTCAAGACCCACTTCGTGCCCGCGGCCCATGACCACGGCATGCCCGTCCAGGCGGCGGCCGGACTCCTCGCGGTCATCGGGGTCTTCGACGTCGTCGGCACGATCGCCTCCGGCTGGTTCACCGACCGCTTCGCGCCGCGCCGGCTGCTCGCCGTCTACTACGCCCTGCGCGGCGTCTCGCTCCTCTTCCTGCCGATGCTCCTCGCCCCGGCCGTGCACCCTCCGATGATCTTCTTCATCGTCTTCTACGGCCTCGACTGGGTCGCCACCGTCCCGCCGACCATCGCGCTGTGCCGTGAGCACTACGGCGCCGACAGCGCCATCGTCTTCGGCTGGGTCCTCGCCTCCCACCAGGTCGGCGCCGCCGTCATCGCCTTCGCGGGCGGCGTCGCCCGCGACGTCTTCGGCTCCTACGACATCGTCTGGTACGCCTCGGGCGCCCTGTGCGCGGCGGCGGCCCTGATGGCCCTGGTGATCCGCCGACCGGGGGCCCGGGCACTTCCGGCGGTGTAGGGGGCGGGCTGGGGCGTCCCGGTGTGAGGTCAGCCGGCGAACCGGCCGAAGCGGCCCCGGTGGAAGAGCAGCGGGTCCCCGTCCTCCCCGGGGGCGCCCAGTGCCTCCACCCGGCCCACCACGATGAGGTGGTCGCCGCCCGTGTGGACCGCGGCGATCACGCAGTCCACCCAGGCCGGGGCGTCAGGGAGGCGGGGTGAGCCGGTCGACGGGGCCGGGACCCAGTCCACGCCCGCGAACTTGTCGGCGCCGCTCACCGCGAACGCCCGGCACAGGCCGCCCTGTCCCGCCCCCAGGATGTTGACGCAGAAGCGCCCGGCGCGGGCGATCCGGGGCCAGGTCGTGGACGTACGGGCGACCATGAAGGCGACCAGCGGCGGGTCGAGCGACAGCGAGGCGAAGGACTGGCAGGCGAAGCCCGCCGGTCCGTCGGCGTCGAGCGCGGTCACGATCGTGACGCCGCTCGCGAAGTGCCCGAGCACGCGGCGGAACTCGGCCGGATCGACGGGCAGCCGCTCGTCGTCCCGGACCGCCCGGAGCGCGGGGCGGGGCAGGGCTTCCACGGCCGTGGGCGCTCCGGCCGACCTGAGGTATCGGACGGCGGTGGCCGCCATCCCAGCGTGTCCCATCACACCGTCATTGAAGCTGACGGGGCGTCAGATGAGAACCCCCGCGGGTCGGTCCGTCGCGCCGGTCAGAGGTCGAGCACCCGGACGGCATCACTGGAGGAGATCGTGACGTAGGCGCGGTGGCCGTCCCGGGTCAGCGCGACCCGGTCGGGGAAGCCGCCGACCCCGATCGTCCCGACCACCTTGTCGGTGCTCGTGTCGATCACGGACAGCGTCTTCGACTGGACGTTCGCGACGTAGACGCGTCCGCCGTCGGCGCTCATCACGATGTCGGTGGGCTTCAGCCCCACCGGGATCGGCCCGGCGGTCACCTTTCCGGTGCCCGTGTCGACCACGGACACGGTGCCCCCCTGGTCGGTGACGTAGAGACGCTGCCCGTCCGGCGTCACGGCCACCCCGGCCGTGAAGTTCCCGATGCGGCCCGGCCATCCGACGACCCTGTCCGTCGCCGTGTCGATCACCGACAGGGAGGCGGGCGTCCCGTAACCGTTGTTGGTGACGTACACCCGCCGCCCGTCGGGAGAGACCGCCACGTCGACGGGTGTGCTGCCGACCTTGATGTCGGCGGTCTTCCTGCCCGTCGTCGTGTCGATCACGGAGACGGAGTTCGAGAACGCGTCGGCGACATAGGCGCGCCGGCCGTCGGCGCTGATCGCCAGCCCCCGCGGTTCCTCGCCGACGCGGATGTCGGCGACCCGCGTGCCGCTCGCCGTGTCGACCACCGACACGTCGTCCGACCCGGCGTTGGAGACGTAGGCGCGCCGGCCGTCGGGCGTGAGCGCCACGTCGACCGGTCGGAGGCCGACGGGGATACGGGCGACGACCTTCCGGGCAGCCGTGTCGACCACCGTCACGCGGGCCTCCTCGTACGCGGTGACGTAGGCGTGACTCCCGTCGGACGTCAGCGCGATGCCGTACGGGCGGCCGGGGACGGTGACGTACGGCCGCGCGGGTGGGGGAGTCGGCGACGTCACGGACGTCGCCGTCGTCGGGGCCACCAGCGCGCCCGCGAGGGCGAGAAGGACGGCCGACGCGAGCCGGGCCGCACGATGCCGACGGGAAGAGCGGGTGCTCATGGCGCCTCCTGCCCCTCTCCCAGGATCGCGCGTCCGCCCCCACCCGCAACCGCGGTGCCTCCGGCCCCAAGACCGCAACCGCGGTGCCTCCGGCCCCCCACCCGCAACCGCGGCGCCCTCCGCCCCCGCCTCACCGTCCCTCGTACACCGGCGTCCGCCGTTCCACGAACGCCGCCACCCCCTCCTGCGCGTCCCGCGACGCCATGCAGATCTCCTGGGCCGTCGCCTCCGCGGCGAAGGCGGTGGCGCGGTCGGACTCCAGGGAGGCGTTGACCAGTTGCTTGGTGAGGGCCAGGGCCCGGGTCGGGCCCTGGGCGAGGCGTTCCGCCCACTCGCGGGCCGTCTTCTCCAGGTCCTCCGCCGGTACGACCCGGTTGACCAGGCCCATCGCCCGCGCCTCGGCGGCCGGGAGGGCGTCGCCGAAGAACATCAGCTCCTTCGCCCGCTGCGGCCCCACCAGGCGCGGCAGCAGATACGCCCCGCCGCCGTCCGGGACGATCCCGCGCCGCACGAAGACCTCGACGAACGTCGCCGACTCCGCCGCGAGCACCAGGTCGCACGCGAACGCCAGATGCGCCCCGATCCCGGCGGCCGTCCCGTTCACCGCCGCGATCACCGGCTTCTCGCAGTCCAGTACGGCCCCGATGAACCGCTGCGCGCCCTGCCGGATCATCCGCGCGACGTCCCCGGCGACCCTCTCCCGGCCCTCGGCCGCCGTCGGCGGGCCGCCGCGCAGGTCCGCGCCCGCGCAGAAGCCCCGCCCGGTGGCCGTGACGACCACCGCCCGTACGCCCGGGTCGGCCGAGGCGTCGGCCAGGAGCGCGATGATCCGCTCCCGCTGGTCCCAGGTGACGGCGTTCATCGCCTCCGGCCGGTTGAGCGTGATCCACGAGACGCCGTTCTCGACGGCGTGCAGGACGTCCTCCACGTACGGTCCCCTCCTCAGCGGCACACCGCGAGCGCGTCCAGGGCCACCGCCCCCTGCCCGCGCGGCAGCACCATCAGCGGATTGATGTCCAACTCGGCCAGCAGCCCGTCGAGTTCGAGCGCCATCCGCTGCACCCGCAGCACGACCTCCACGAGCGCGTCCACGTCGGCCGCCGGCGCGCCCCGCACCCCGTCGAGCAGGGCCCGGCCGCGCAGTTCGGCGAGCATGTCCCGGGCCTCCCGCTCCCCGAAGGGCGGCACGCGCACGGCCGCGTCGTTCAGGACCTCCACCAGGACGCCCCCGAGCCCGACCGTGACCGTCGGACCGAAGAGCGGGTCGTGGGTCACGCCCACCACCATCTCGACCCCGCGCCCCACCATCTGGCAGACCAGGACGCCGTCCAGGTCGATGCCCTCGTAGCGGGCGATGTCGGTCAACTCCCGGTAGGCGTCCCGGATCTGGCTCGCCGAGGTCAGGCCGACCTTCACCAGGCCCAGCTCCGTCTTGTGGGCGAGCTGCGGTCCCGAGGCCTTCATGACGACCGGATAGCCGACCAGGCCCGCCGCCCGTACGGCCGCGGCGGCGCTGGTCACCAGCTGCTCGCGCGGCACCCGTATCCCGTACGCGCGCAGCAGCTGCTTCGCCGCGTGCTCGCTGAGCCGGTGGCCGGGCCGCATCAGGGCCTGTGCCTTGCGGAAGGAGGGGGAGGGGGTGCGCGGGGCCTCGTCGAAGGGGGAGCGGTAGCCGGTGGTGAAGCGGTGGTGGTCGAGGTACGCCTTGACCGCGCCGATGCAGTTGCCGAAGGTGCGGAAGGTGGCCACCCGCGAGGAGCCGAGCAGGGTGGTCCGGTAGGCCTCCTCGGTGCCGACGGGGGAGCCCCACACCACGCAGATCAGCTTGTCGGTCCGTTCGGCCGCGTCGACGAGGTCCTGCGCGAGCTTGTCGCTCATGGGCGGGAAGGGGCCGGTGATCGGACAGATCAGCACCCCCACCTCCGGGTCGGCGAGGATCGCGTCGATGATCTTCCGGCCGCGCCAGTCGCCCACCGGGTGCCCGCCGTTGTCGACCGGGTTGGCCACGCTCAGGTAGTCCGGGATCCACTGGTGCAGCTCGTCCTGCTTGGCCTGCGAGAGCCTCGGCAGGGAGAGGCCGGCGGCGGTGGCCAGGTCGGAGAAGTGGGCGCCGGTGCCGCCGGAGATGGAGTAGACGACGACTCCTTCGGCGACCGGCCGGCGGGCCCGGGCGAGCAGCGCCGCGGTGTCCTGCAGCTGGTCGAGCCCGTCGACCCGGATCACCCCGAACTGGCGCATGGCCGCGTCGACGACCTGGTCGGCGCCGGTGAGCTTGCCGGTGTGCGAGGCGGCCATCCGGGCCCCGGCCTCGGTGCGGCCGACCTTCACGGCGACCACCGGCACCCGGCGGCGGGCGGCCTGGTCGGCGGCGAGCAGGAAGGACCGCCCGTCCTTCAGTCCCTCCACGTAGCAGGCGATGGCCCCGACCTCGGGCCGGTGGGCGAAGTACGAGATGAAGTCGGCGGTCTCCAGGTCGGCCTCGTTGCCGGTGGGCGCCCAGTGCGAGAGCCGGACGCCCAGCTCCTGCAGGGTGAAGACGGGCCGGCCCTGGTGGCCGGACTGGGTGATGAGCGCGACGGCGGGCCCGTCGAGGTCCTCGCGGAAGCGCTCGAAGGCGTTGAGGTTGGTGTTGGGGCCGAGCAGCCGGAGCCCGGACCGGCCGACGGCGGCGGCGAGCCGCTCCTGGGCCCGCGCGCCGGCCTCGCCGGTCTCGGCGAAGCCGGAGGCGAAGGCGACGGCGAACCTCACCTTGGTCGCGGCCAGTTGCTCGATCACCGGCAGCGGGTCGGCGACGAGGAGGACGGCGAGGTCGACGGAACCGTCGAGGTCCGCCACCGAGGCCACGCAGTCGATGCCGAAGACGGCGCTACGGGTCGGGTGCACCGGCACCACGCGCGCGCCGACCCGCTCGGCCCAGTCGAGCAGCTGCCGGGTGATCCCGGTGTTGGGCCGTCCCTCGGTGTCGGAGGCGCCGACCACGGCGACCACCTCGGGCCGGAAGAAGCGGTCGAGATCGGGGACCGGCGCGTGCAGCGGGCGCCCGCTGACGTCCGTATCGCCCTCGAGGGCGGCGACGCCGTGCACGACGGCCCGGGCGGGCTGCTCGCCGCAGGCGTCGACGCGGGCGCGGAGGTCTGTGGTGAAGGTGCCGTGAGTCGATCCAAGCATCGTGTCGCTCCGCCCGTCCGTTCCGATTCCCGTCCGATTCCTTTCTCTGACGCTCAGTCAGATTACAGAACTGACGGGCTGTCAGGAATGGCCGTGACGCGGCACCTTCGGCGTCGGCGCGTGGCGATTCTGTGTGCGCAGGGCGCCCGCTGCCCAGAAAAGCGCGCGGCGACCGCGTCCGGGCACCCGATTTCAGGCCTTCTGCCGTGCCTCTCGGCCCCAGCCCCGTGCCTCTCGGCCCCAGCCCCGTGCCTCTCGGCCCCAGGCCCGTGCCTCCCGGCCCCAGGCCCGTGCCTCCCGGCCCCAGCCCCGAGCCTCCCGGCCTCTGCCCGAGCCCGCCGGCCCCGGGCCGACCGCCCCCGCTCAGGCCTTCGGCGCCGCCGGTCGAGCCACCCGCGCCGCCACGAGCAGGAACAGCCCGCAGGCCGCCACCAGCCACCACCCGGCGCGGGAGGCGCCGGGGAGCTCCACCGGGGCGACGCCCGTGACGAGCGCGCCCGCGACCGCGATGCCGACCGCCGAGCCGACCTGGCGCGCGGTCGAGGTGATCGCCCCGGCCACGCCCGCCCGGGAGGGCGGAAGGCCGCCCACCGCCGTGTTGGTCAGCGGCGCGTTGGCGAAGCCGAAGCCGATGCCGATCAGCAGGTACGCGGTCAGGAGCAGCGGCAGCCCGGTGTCACGGCCGAGACCCACGAGACAGAGGCCGCCCGCCGTGGTGAACGCGCCCGCGAGGAGCAGCGGTCGGCGCGCCCCGTACCGCCCGACGAGATGGCCCGACCACGGCGCGCAGACGGTGGCGCCGAGCGCCATCGGCAGGGTCGCGAGGCCCGAGGCCAGCGGGGTCAGGCCGCGGGTGTGCTGGAGGTAGAGCGTGGTGAGCAGCAGGCTCACGTTCAGCGCGACGAACACCGCCGTGGCGCCGAGGACCGCCGTCGCGAACGCGGGCCGCCGGAAGAGGCCCAGGTCCATCAGGGGCTCCGGCCGGCGCCGCTCGACGAGCACGAACCCGCCCGCGGCGAGTCCCGCCAGGGCGTAGCCGGCCAGCGCGGCGGGCGAGCCCCAGCCGAGGCGCGGCCCTTCGATGAGCACGCCCACGGTGAGGCCGAGCGTCACGGTGAGCAGCGCCTGCCCCGGCAGGTCGAGCCGCCGGGCGCGCTGCCCGCGGGACTCCGGCACGAAGAGCGCGACCAGGACGAGGGCGAGGACGACGACCGGCGCGTTGATCCAGAACACCGAGCGCCAGCCGAACGCCGCGATCAGCGCCCCGCCGGTCACCGGCCCCGCCGCCATGCTGAGCCCGAAGACCGCCGCCCACACCCCGATCGCGCGGGCCCGCTCGCGCGGGTCGGGCATCGCGCCGACGACGATCGCCAGCGCCACCGGGCTCAGCATCGAGGCCCCGATCCCCTGGACCGCGCGGGCGGCGACGAGCGCGCCGAGCGAGGGGGCGAGGGCGCAGGCGAGCGAGGACAGACCGAAGACCACGAGGCCGGTGCGGAAGACCCGGCGGCGCCCGAAGCGGTCGGCGAGCGCGCCGGACACGACGAGCAGGGCGGCCAGGACGACGGTGTACGCGTCCACGACCCACTCGAGGCCGCGGGTGCCCACGCCGAGCCCGCGCCCGATCTCGGGCAGCCCGACGTTGACGATGGTGGTGTCCACGCCGACCAGGAACATGCTCAGCGCGCAGACGGCGAGCACCGTCCAGCGCCGCCGGGGGCTCAGCCCGACCGTGGTGGGTGTGGTCATGACATTGGTGGCCATGGGGGTCCTTCCCTACGGGGACGACGGATGCGCCCATGCTCGGAGCGGCCCCCTCCGCCCGCCCAGGAAGTTTGCGAACATCGCAAAATGGCCCCATGGACCCTGAGACCGCGGAGATCCTCGACGGCATCGGACCCCGGCTGCGCGCCCTGCGCCACGACCGCGGGCTCACGCTCGAAGCGCTCGCCGAGGAGACCGGCATCTCGGTGAGCACCCTCTCGCGCGTCGAGTCGGGCGTGCGCCGCCCGACCCTCGACCTGCTCATCCCGCTCGCCCGCGCCCACCGCGTCGCGCTCGACCAGCTGGTGGCGGCCCCGGCCACCGGGGACCCGCGGGTCCATCTCCGGCCCCGCAGCCGGGGGCGCGGCAGCGTTCTGGTGCCGCTGACGCAGTACCCCGGCCGGGTCCAGGTCTTCAAGCAGGTCCTCGCCCACCGCGAACCGAAACTGGTGACCCACGGGGGCTACGAGTGGCTGTACGTCCTCGCGGGCGAGCTCCGCCTCGTCCTCGGCGACCGCGAGGTCACCCTCCGCCCCGGCGAGGTCGCGGAGTTCGACACCGCCGAACCCCACTGGTTCGGCCCGGCGGGCGCCGAGGCGGTGGAGATCCTCCACCTCTTCGGCCCGCACGGCGACCAGGCGGTGGTCCGGACGGCACCGGAGCACGCACCGGAGCCCCGAGGGGGTGACTCGTCCCCTAGGAAGTGACCACCCGCGCCGCGGCCGTCCGCCGCGCGATCCGCCGGGCTATCCGCTCCGCGTCGATCGCCATCTCGCGGAACATCCCGCTGATCGGGTTGGTGAAGCCGGTGAAGTAGAGGCCGGGCGCGTCGGCGGGGCAGCGGGCGCCGCGGGTCACGGGCCGGCCGTCGGCGTCCAGGACGCCGAGGTGTCCGAGCAGGGGTTCCAGGGCGCGCCGGTAGCCGGTCGCGGCGATGACCGCGTCGGGGGTGATGCGGGAGCCGTCGGCGAGGACGACCTCGGCGCCGTCGAAGGAGTCGACGGCGGCCACCGGTTCGACCTTGCCGGCCCGTACGGCGGCGACCAGGCCCACGTCCTGCACCGGGACCGCGCCCTGGAGCACGCGCGTGTAGAGGCCGCCGGTGGGCCGGGGCAGTCCGTGCTCCGAGAGGTCGGCGGCGAGGAACCGCCCGAGCAGCCCGGTCAGTCGGTCCACCAGGCCGGTCGGAAGCCGCCGCACCAGGATGCCGCTGCGCTGGGAGGGCCAGCCGAGCGTGGCACGGCGCACGATGTACGGCGCGGTGCGCACCGCGAGCCGTACCCGGGCGGCGCCGCCCTCGGCGAGGTCGGCGGCGATCTCGGCGCCGGTGTTGCCGGCGCCGACGACGAGCACGTCCCGGCCCTGGTACGGCGTGGGGTTGCGGTACGTGCCGGCGTGCACGAGCTCGCGGCCGGGCGTCCCGGCGTAGGCATCGGCACCCGGCCAGCTCGGGACGCGGGGCGTGTGGTTGTAGCCGGTGGCGACGACGACGGCGCTGCCGACGAGACGCCGTCCGCCGGTCGCGTGCAGCACCCAGAGGTTCTCGGCCCGGGACTCCGCGCGCTCGACGCGGGTCACCTCCACGCCGGTGACGATCTCCAGGTCGTGGAACTCGGCGTACGTCTCCAGGTAGCGCACCACGTCCGCGCGGGCGACCCAACGGCCGAAGGAGCGGGGCATCTTCAGGCCGGGCAGGGCGGAGAGCCGGCGGGTGGTGTGCAGCCGCAGCCGGTCGTAGTGGTGGCGCCAGGAGTGGCCGACGGCGTCGGACTTCTCCAGGACGACGGCCCGTACGCCCCGCGCGCGCAGGGCGGCGGCGACGGCGAGCCCGCCGGGTCCGCCGCCGATGACGTAGACGGGGTGGGGCTGGGGGGTGACGGTCATGACTTCTGAGCGTAATGACGCGTACACGTCGTGGGTCTCGGTCAAGAGGGAGTTCGGTTGCGAATCGGTCACGCCTGCAGAGGTTCGGCAGAGGTCTTGCGGAGAGGGGTCCCCATCCGCTGAACTGACGGCTTAACTGACGACCCATCAGATCTGCTTCCCGAAGGGCGGGCGGGGCACATGCGGACGATCTGGCTCACCGGCGCCGAATGGCTCGCCGTCCTCCGTATCGGTCTCGGCCTGTGGTGGCTGGAGAGCTGGCGCCACAAGGACCGCGAGGGCTGGTTCGAGCGCGGGACCGGCATCGCCTGGGCGGCCGACGTCGCGTCCCGGCACAGGTGGGCGGCCGTGCGGAACGGCTTCGACACGATCGTCGCCCCGCGCCCCAAGCTCATGGCGTACGTGGTCGTCTACGCCGAACTCGCCCTCGGCCTCGGCCTGGTCACCGGCCTGCTGACCCCCGTCGCCCTCGTCGGCGGCCTGCTCCTCAACCTGCTCTACCTCACCCTGATGATCCACGACTGGGCCGAACAGGGGCAGAACGCGATGATGGCGCTGATCTCCCTCGTCGCCCTCTTCGCGATGTCCTGGCAGACCTGGTCCCTCGACCACGCGATCGGACTCTTCTGATGACGGGCACCCCCGCGAGCGTCCCGGACGTCGACGCCTTCACCCGCCCCTACTGGGACGCCGCCGCCGAAGGGCGCCTGCTGCTGCGCCACTGCACCGCCTGCGACCGGCCCCACCACTACCCGCGCGAGTTCTGCCCGCACTGCTGGAGCGAGGCCGTCGAATGGCGGCGGGCGAGCGGCCGGGCCGTGCTCTACACGTGGTCCGTGGTGCACCGGAACGACCTCCCGCCCTTCGGCGAGCGCGTCCCCTACGTGGCGGCGGTCGTCGACCTCGCCGAGGGACCCCGGATGATGACCGAGATCGTGGACTGTCCGGAGTCCGCGCTGCGCGTCGGCATGGACCTGGAGGTCGCCTTCCGGGCGGAAGGCGACCTCCAGGTCCCGGTGTTCACGCCCCCGCGCTCCCGCTGACCCGCTCGACCGGGATCCACAGCTGGGAGTCCGTCTCCGCGCCGATCTCCACCGGCCGCGTCCGCAGCAGCTCCGGACCCGGCCGGCTCACGTACGGGTTCGAGGGGAACCACTGCGTGAACACGTCCCGCCACAGCTCCTGCAGGGCGCTCGGATAGGGCCCGTGGTCGTCGAAGACCGCCCAGGTCCCGGCCGGCACGTCGAGGGCGTCGAGCTCCTCGGCCGTCGCGTCGGGGCCGGTGGCCACGCCGATCCAGTAGTCCACCTCGGCCCCCTCCTCCCGGCTGTCGGTCAGGTGCACCACCGCCGAGAGGACCCCCTCGGGCTCCCCGTCGGCCAGCTCCTTCATCCGGACGATCGCCTGCTCGTCCAGGCTCTCCACGTGCGCCGCGGCGGCCGCGTTGACCCCCTTGTGCACGAGCGGGACGGTGGCCTTCCGGCCGACGACCCGGAACGCTTCCTTCTCGACGATCCGGTACCGCATGGTCGTACTCCCTTCGACGACGACACGGAAGGACATGCGCGGCTGTGCCGTGAGCTCCGCACCCGTGCGCCGGGCCTCGCCCGGTCCGATGCCGTGCACCGACCGGAACGCCCGGGCGAACGCCTCGCCCGAGCCGTAGCCGTGGCGCACGGCCACGTCGAGCAGCGTCCGCTCCCCGTCCAGCACCTCGGCCCCGGCGAGCGTCATGCGCCGGCGCCGCACGTACACGGAGAGCGGCATCCCGGCGAGCGCCGAGAACAGGCGCCGGAAGTGGTACTCCGACGTCATCGCGATCCTCGCGACCTCGGCGACGTCGACCTCCCGGTCCGCCTCCGCCTCCAGGCAGCGCTCGATGTGGTCGAGCGCCTGGTTGAGCTGCTCCAGCACGGGTGCGTGTCCTTCCCTCTGGTGCCTTCACCGTAGGAATCACCAGCCTCCCAGGACCCGACGATCCGTGCCCGGAACGGTCGGGTGGCCGGGCCGGGGGACGCCCGCCCGCGCCGGACTTGCGGTTGCCGCTGCGTCAACTCCTACGGTCTTCGTGTGGGGGCCGGAAGGGCCGGCCCCGGCGACGGAAGGACACCGCCGATGACGGCCTGGTCGATCGCGGACGTGGCCCGGATGTCCGGGGTGACGTCCCGGACCCTGCGGCACTACGACGAGATCGGCCTGCTGCCACCGGCGTACGTCGCGGCCGGCGGGCACCGCTACTACGCGGAGCCCCAGCTGCTGCGGCTCCAGCAGATCCTGCTGATGCGGGAGCTGGACGTGGGCCTGCGGGAGATCCAGGCCGTCCTGGACAGCCGGGCCGACCGGGTCTCCGTGCTGCGCGAGCACCACGCACGACTGCTCGCGGAGCGGGACCGGATCGGGACCCTGGCCCGGACGGTGGCCCGCACCATCGCCGATCTGGAGGAACACGAGGAAAGCGAGGACGAGGAGAGCATGGTGAGGATCAACCGACCGGAGAACCTCTTCGAGGGTTTCCGGCCCGACCCCGAGATGGAGGCCGAGGTCCGGGAGCGCTGGCCGGCGGCGTACGAGGAGTCCCGGCAGGCCGTCGAGGCCCTGGACGCGGCGACCACCGAGGAGTGGCAGCGCGAGGTGACCGCGCAGATGATCCGCTTCGCGGAGTTCATGGCCGCCGGCACCCCGGTCGCCGACCCGGCGGTCCAGGCCGAGGTGGACGTGCACTACCGGGGCGTCGCGCGCTTCTGGACCCCGAACGCCGAGGCGTACCGGGGCCTGGCGGCGACCTACGTCGAGGACCCGCGCTTCCGCGAGAACTTCGACCGGATCGCCGACGGTCTCGCCGCGTATCTGCGCGACGCGATGGCCGTCTACGCGGACGCCCGGCTGAGCTGACGCCCGGCTGAGCCGACGCCGGCCGCGCCGACGCCGGCCGGAGCGGGCACACGCCGGCCGGAGCGGGCGCCTGCCGACGGGCTGCAGACCGTCGGCGGCGTCATCGGAGGACGGCCCGGACCGGCGCCCGGCAGGCGCCGAAGCAGTTGCCGACGAGCCCGTGCGTCACCCGCCTCGTTCCCGTCCCGGACGTGTCCCTCCCTGTGGGCATGGCGGCCGACGCCGTGTCGACCACCATGCCGACAGGGAGGGACGTTTCGGCCGAAGGCCGCCGCGTTCGCGCCGGTTCCCTTCGCGCCGGCCGTCACACCGCCGCCGCGAGGGCGGGCGTCCCGGCGAGCGTGGGGTAGTCGTTGTAGCCCTCCTCCCCGCCGGTGTACATCAGGTACTGGTCCCGTACGGGATTGAGCGGCGCGCCGATCCGCAGGCGTTCCACCAGGTCGGGGTTGGCCAGGAAGCCGCGCCCGAGCGAGATCAGGTCGGCCCCGGCGGCCAGCAGCCGCTCACCGGCCGCGCGGCCGCCGTCGGCGGGCAGCGGCACGCCCCAGCCCAGGTTCGGGTTGGCGATCAGCGTGCCCGGCCAGGCCTTCCGGACGGCCTGGAACAGCGGCTGGTCCGGGTCGGCGAAGATGATGTGCAGGTAGGCCAGGCCCTCGTCGGCCAGGGCGGCGACCAGCGCCGTGTAGATCGCCTCCGTCTCGCCGCCCTCGTCGACGCCGTTGATTCCGATCCCGGGCGAGATCCGCAGTCCGACCCGCTCCGGCCCGATCTCCTCGGCCACGGCGCGGACGATCTCGACCAGGAACCGGAGCCGGTGGGCGATCGGCCCGCCGTACGCGTCGGTCCGCCGGTTCGTGTTCGGCGCGAGGAACTGGTGCGGCAGCATCCCGTTGGCCGAGTGCACCTCGACGCCCTCGAAGCCCGCCTCGACCGCCCGCCGCGCGGCGGCGGCGTAGTCGGCGACGGTCGCCCGGATCTCGTCCCGGCTCAGCTTGTGCGGCACGACGGACGGGGTGTGCCCGGCGCGGGTGTGGATCCCGTCGGGCAGCGGCAGCGGCGACGGCGCGACCGGCGTGAGCCCGCTGTTGTCGGGGTGCCCGATCCGGCCGCCGTGCTGCAGCTGCAGGAACATCCGCCCGCCCGCCGCCCGTACGGCCCCGGTCACCGCGCGCCACCCGTCGACCTGCTCCGGGGTGTGGATGCCCGGGATGTCGGGGTAGGTCTGGCCGACGGCGTTCGGCGTCGTGCCCTCGGCGATGATCAGCCCGGCGGAGGCGCGCTGGGCGTAGTGCGTGGCCATGATGGGGGTCGGGACGCCGTCGGCCGAGGCCCGGTTACGGGTCAGCGGGGCCATCACCAGCCGGTTCGGCAGGGAGAGCGGGCCGAGGCGGGTGGGCTCGAAGAGGCGGGAATCTGCGGGGGAGTTCGCGGTGTTCGTCATGCCGGTACCGTAGAAGTTGACACCGGTGTCAGATTCAAGCCTCTTCGGACGGCGAAGTGGAGGACGGGCGATGCGGATCGGTGAACTGGCGAGCCGGAGCGGTGTCAGCGAACGCTCCCTGCGCTACTACGAGAAGCAGGGCATCCTCCGCTCCGAACGCACGCCCGGCGGCCACCGCGACTACGGCGACTGGGCCGTCGACCGCGTCATCCGCATCCAGTCGCTCTACGCGGCCGGCCTCAACAGCCAGAAGATCGCCCAACTCCTGCCGTGCATGCGGGACGTGGACGCCGGTCCGACCGCGCTGACCGACGAGAAGCTCGTCACCGAGCTGACCGCCGAACGCGAACGCATCGACCGCCTCATCGCGGACCTCCTCCGCTCCCGCGAGGTCCTGGACGAGTTCATCGACACCGCGTCGGCGGCCGTCACCCGCTGACGTGCGCCAGGATCTCGGGCGCGGCCTGGGCCAGGGTGTCGAAGTGCCGGTGCGAACCGTCCGCCGGGGTCGGCGTGTTGACGGTCCAGACCGTCATCCCGGCCGCGCGCCCGGAACGCACGCCGGAGGGCGCGTCCTCGATCACGAGGCAGTCGGCCGGGTCCGCGCCCAGCTTCTCGGCGGCCAGGAGGTACGGCACCGGTGACGGCTTCCCCTCGCTGACGCAGGCCGCGTCCACGACCAGTCCGGGCATCGGCAGCCCCGTCCGCTCGAACCGCCCGCGCACCCGGTGCTCGTAGTTCGACGTCACGAGCGCCCACCGGTCGGCCGGCAGCGCGCCCAGCAGCTCGGCGGCACCCTCGAAGGCCGCGTACGTCCCCGTCCGCACGTCCTCGTCCTCCAGCGCGTGCAGGAGGGCGAGGCACGCGTCCGGGTCCGCCCCCGGCGCCACGGCCGCGAACGTCTCCACCGGCCGCGTCCGCAGCGCGACGGCGTACACCTCGGCCCCGTCGAGCCCATGACGGTCCGCCCAGGCGTGCCAGACGCGCCGCTGGTTCTCGACGGCGTCCATGAGGGTGCCGTCGACGTCGAAGAGTACGAAGTTCCTCCCGGTCACACGCCAGAGGCTACGCCCACGAACGCGGCCCAGGCGGAGGGGGTGACGGCGAGCTGGGGGCCGTCGGGGTTCTTGGAGTCACGGATGTGGACGGTGCTGGGGGACTTGGCGACTTCGATGCAGTTGCCGCCCGAGGCGTCGCTGTAGCTGCTCTTGAACCAGGCCAGATCAGCGGTATTCATCGTTCTCCCAGCCGTTTCTCGATCCAGTCCAGGGACTCCCGCTTGGTGAGTGCCTGTGATCGCAGGATCCCATAGCGCTCGGAGTAATGTCGCACCTCTTCCGGGTCGGTGATCAGCCGCGCATGACCGTAGATCTCGGTGTATGCGACCTCGCGCCGCCCCTTGGGCGTCAGCAGGGTGAACGGGCCACCCAGGTAGGGATGTTCCTCGCCGTCCTGGGGGAGGATCTGGAGCTCCACGGTGCGCCGCTGGGCCACTTCGAGGATGCGCAGGAGTTGCTCGCGGTGGACCTTCGGCCCGCCGAACGGTCGGAGCAGGACCGCAGCCTCAAGGACGAAGCTGATCGTCGGGACGGGCCACCTGTCGAAGAGCGCCTGCCGGGAGATCCGGTCGGCCACTCGCTTCTCGATGGTCGCCTCGTCCAGCATGGGGCGGCTGCGCTCGAAGAGTGAGCGCGCGTAGGCAGGTGTCTGCAGGATGCCCGGCACTGCCTGGACCTCGTAGTAGTGGTTGGCGACCGCCTCCGCCTCCTCCTTCGCGAAGCTGCGGAACCAATCCGGATGCCTCACCCGCGCCCGCGCCAACGCCTCCCGCACGTCGTCCACCGCCGCGATCAGGACCCCCTCCGCCCCCAGCACCGGATCCGCCCGGAGCAGGAAGTCCGGCTGCGGGGTCCGTACCCCGCGTTCCACCGCCGAGATCAGGTCCTCGCTACAGTGCGTGGCCTCCGCGAGCTCCGCCTGGCTCAGGCCCGCGTTCCTGCGCAGCACCTTGATGATCTTGCCCAGCGCCCGGAACAGGTGCGCCGTACCGTCGACTTCGGACGGCCGTTCCGGCCGCTCCTCCTCGTTGCCCGACATCCGTACCGCCCTCTTGGCGTGCTCGTACCGCTACTCAGAGTCGTCGTGCCGCCCCTGGTCAGCGTACGACCGGCGGCCCAGTCTCGGGACCATGAAGACGGAAATGACCACCCCAACCGGTGAGTTCGTCGGCGAGTTCACGCAACGGCTCTCGTCCACGCGCCGGGGCGCGCGGCTGGCGCGGCTGCTGGCCGTGCAGCAGATGCGGGACTGGGGGCTGACGGACACCGGCGCCGCCGAGCTCGTCGTCGCGGAGCTCGCGAGCAACGCGGTGACGCACGGTCGGGTACCCGGCCGGGACTTCGAGGTGCGGCTGGCGCTGGACGCGGGCCGGCTCCGGATCGAGGTCTCCGACACCCGTACCGAGACCGAGCCGCCGTCGGCGGCCGTCGTCCCCGGCTATCCGTACGAACACGGCTACGGCCTGCCGTTGGTCGCGGCCCTGTCGACGGCCTGGGGGGTGAAGAGCCGCTCGGTCGGCAAGACGGTCTGGGCGACGGTCACGGCCCGGTGACACCGGACGGCGGGCCCGGAAGGCGTGTACGGGTGTCGGCCACCGCCGTCCGGTCCGTCCGGCACCGATGAGTTTCCGGCGCGCCCACGGTCCACCCCTCGTACCGCACGCGAGCCGAGGAGCCGGACCCATGCCCTACGCCGATGTCAACGGAGTGTCCCTGTACTTCGAGGAGTACGGCCCCGCCACCGCCGAGCCGCCGCTCGTCCTGCTGCACGGCGGGTTCGGGGCGGGGGAGATGTTCCGGCCGCTGCTGGACTCCGGTGTGGGGGAGGGACGGCAGGTGATCACCGTGGACCTCCAGGGGCACGGCCGCACGCCCGACGCGGCGGGCCGGCCGCTGACGCACGAGGCGATGGGGGACGACGTCGCCGCGCTGCTCGAGCACCTGGGGACCGGCCCGGCCGACGTCCTCGGTTACTCGCTCGGCGCCGGTGCCGCCGCCCGGCTCGCCGTCCAGCACCCGGAGCTGGTCCACCGGCTGGTCCTGGTGTCGATGCCCGCGCGGCGGAGCGGCTGGTTCCCCGAGGTCACGGCGCAGATGGACCAGATGAGTGAGGCCGCGGCCGAGCCGCTGAAGCAGTCGCCGATGTACGACCTGTACGAGCGGATCGCGCCGCGCGTCGAGGACTGGCCCGTCCTGGTCGGCAAGGTCGCCGCGCTCAACCAGCGGGACTACGACTGGAGCGAGGAGCTCGCCGGGCTCACCGTCCCGGTGCTGCTCGTCTTCGCGGACGCGGACGGCATCAGCCCGCGGCACATGGTGGAGTTCTTCGGCCTGCTCGGCGGCGGGCAGGGCGACCCCGGCTGGGACGGCGGCGGCCGCCCCGCCTCCCGGCTGAGCGTGATCCCCGGCGCCACGCACTACGACCTGATGTTCTCGCCGCTGCTGGCGCCCACGGTGCGGTCGTTCCTGGACGCCGTAAGCGCCCGGTGACGTTTCTGCGGGTGAAAGAGGTCCGCCTGGAGAGTGAGTAAAGCACTCGTATGGCAAAGTTCGCGCTTGTCTCCAGAAAACATCTTGTTTTGGCAAAGTGCCAGCGTGTTGATGAGGAGTCAGGCGATGAGCCACACCAGTTACGGCAACGACCTGCGGGCGCGGATCGCCGCGCCCGGCACCACCCCCCTGATCGGCGTCTACGACATGTACTCGGCGTCGGTCGCCGCAGAGCACTACGACGGGATGTTCGTGTCCGGCTTCGGCTTCGCGGCCTCGTACTACGGGCTGCCGGACATCGGCTTCATCGCGTGGCCGGACATGGTCGCCTTCGTGCAGCGGCTGCGCGGCGCGTTCCCCCGGCACCACCTGCTCGTGGACATCGACGACGGCTACGTCGACCCCGAGGTGGCCTGTCATGTGGTGGAGGGCCTGGAGCGGATCGGCGCCTCCGGAGTGATCCTGGAGGACCAGAAGCGGCCCCGGCGCTGCGGCCACGCGGACGGGAAGCAGGTGCTGCCGCTCGACGAGTACCTGGCCAAGCTGGAGATGGTGCTGCAGACCCGGCGGGACTTGGTGGTCGTGGCCCGCACCGACGCCACGGACGAGGACGACATCCTGCGGCGGGCCAAGTGCCTGGCGGCCACCGACGCGGACGTCGTCCTCGTGGACGGCGTACGGAGCGTGGACTGGATCCGCCGGATCCGTGACGTGGTGGACGGCAAGCCGCTCCTCTTCAACCAGATCGCGGGCGGCAAGTCCCCGCGTCTCTCCCTCTCCGAGCTGTCCGACCTGGGCGTGGACGTGGCCATCTACTCCACCCCCTGCCTCTTCGCCGCGCACTCGGCGATGGACTCGGCCCTCGCCGAACTGAAGGCGGCCGACGGGCGCCTGCCCTCCTTCGACCCGGAGAGCGGCGTCGGCGTCGCCGCCTCGACGCGCCTGCTGGAACGCAACATCGCCCGCCACCACGAGGCCCGCGAAGAGGTGGGCGCGTGAGCCGCCCGACCCTTCCCGTGCCCGTGATTCCGCGTCAGCGCGCCCTTCGCACGCCCCGCGCGACGCGAACCGCGCTCCCGCTCCTCGGCGCGGTCATGCTCGCGGCCGCCGGCGCGGCGCCCGCCGCGGCGGGCGGCAGCCTTGTCACCGTCATCGACAACTCGCACGCCGACTCCGTCCTGGAGGTCGACCGCGCGGCCAACGTCCAGTACGGCAGTGGCGGCACGGCCGGCAGCGACCACGACGGCAGCGCGGTAGAGGCGATCCAGGCCCTGCTGGGCCGGGTCGGCGCGCCGGACGACGACTAGGAACCGCCCCCGTACACGCCGAACGGCCGGACACCGCCCTCGTGGTGTCCGGCCGCTGCGCGTGCCGTGTGTGCCCGTCCGGCCGCCCCCGGCGGGTCAGTCCTCCTGCAGGTCCGGCAGGCCCGCCTCGTTGAGCTCGACGGGCTCCGGGCCTTCCTCGTGGGCGACGGCGCTCGCGGTGGCCGCGGCGGGGGTGGCGGCCTGGGCCGCCGAGGCGAAGCCGGCGACGGCGCCGGTCAGGGCGAGGGCGGCGAGGAGGGCGCGGGAGGTGGTGGAGAGGTTCATGCACCGAGAACGAGCCGGTCGGCGGCCTGGTCACGGAGTGTGACGCGGAAGAGGGAGAGGCGCGCGAGCCGGCCCGCGCGCCCCTCCCCTGCCCACGGTGCGGGCGGGTCGGGCCTCAGTGATGGGTGGCCAGGCTGTGGCTGATCCCCGCCGCGACCGTGATCACGTCGGTCAGCGGCTGCGCGCAGGGGTTGGGGCGCCGCCCCGAACAGACCCGGACGGGGGTGTTCCGGTCGACCGTCGTGCCGTCGCCGAGCTCGCCGACGCCGTTGGATCCCCAGCCCGCCGCCGTGAGGTCTCCCAGCACCGCGAGGGTGTGGTCGCCACCCGCGGAGATCTTGTACACCCCGGTGAGGAAGCCGGTGCAGGGAGCGGTCTGCCCCGGCGCGCACACCCGGACCGGGACCGGGTTCTGCTGGTGGCCGAAGGTGCCGTCGCCGAGCTGCCCGAAGCGGTTGTCCCCCCAGGCGACGGCCGTCTGGTCGAAGCGCCACGCGGCGCTGTGGGAGCCGCCCGCCGCGATCTCGTTCACCTCGTCGAGGAAGTCGGTGCACGGTGCGGTCTGCCCCGGCGCGCACACCTGGACCGGATGGTTGTACGTGGTGGTGGTCGTGCCGTCGCCGGCCTGGCCGAAGAAGTTGTGGCCCCAGCCGCGCACGGTGCTGTCCCTCATGAGCGCGAGGCTGTGGGAGCCTCCGCCCGCCACGCTGCCGGCCTCGCCGGTGAGGGCGACCTGGACCGGCGTCTCGCGCTGGAACACGTCGCTGCCGTCGCCGAGCTGGCCGGAGGAGTTCAGCCCCCAGCTGCTGACGCTGCCGTCGAGGTGCACGGCCAGGCTGTGCCAGGAGCCGGCGTCCAGGCTGGTGACATCGGTGAGGAAGGCGGTGCAGGGCGCGCTCCCGGCCCGCGCGCACACCTGGACCGGCGTGGTGCGGTTGGTGAGGGTGCCGTCGCCGAGCTGCCCGTACTCGTTGTCGCCCCAGGCGACGACGCTCCCGTCGGACCGCAGCGCCAGGTTGTGGTGCGCGCCGGCGGAGACGGCGACCACGTCGGTGAGGGGGTTCGCGCAGGGCGCGGTCTCGCCGGGGGCGCACACCTGGACGGGGCGTTGGCTGGAGGTGGTCGTGCCGTCGCCGAGCTGGCCCAGGGTGTTGAGCCCCCAGGTCCAGACCGTGCCGTCGGTGCGGAGGGACACGCTGTGGTTGGCCCCGCCGTCGATGCCGATGGTCCGGCGGCTCTGCAGGGTGCGGACGGGGGTGGTGCTGTCGTCGGTGCGCCCGTTGCCCAGCTGGCCGGTGCTGCCGGCGCCCCAGGCGACCACGGGGCCGGGCAGGATGGCGGCTGCCGCCCGCCCGCCGTCGGCGGGGGCGGCGGGTGCGGCGGCCGCGGACAGGGCGCCGCTCGCCAGGAGTGCGGCGACGCAGAGGGCCGCGGCGCGTCCGCGGGCCTTCCGTGCGGGGCCGCCAGGGCGTGGGAATCGCATGGACCGTCCTCCGGTGGGTGTCGTGGCCCCCCGGCCACGAGCATGGCCCGGCGCCGCGGGGGGACGGCCCCGACACGCGGTGCGGTTCAGCCGCGCCGCTCGACCACGCCCCGTACGTACGCCGCCTGGCCCGCGTGCTGGTTGTCGTCGGTGATCACGCTGATCAGCCGGACGCCGAGGGTGACGTGCGGGGTCCAGCGGGTGTCGACCACCCGGTCGAGGTCGGCGTCGCCGAGCCCGCCGAGGTGCTCCAGGGTGCGGGCGTGGACCGCGTCGTAATAGCCGAGGAGGAGGTCCGCGGGGGCGCGGACGGCGGCGACCTGCTTGCTGCTGTGGCCGTAGCCGGTGGCGTCCTCGGGGAAGGGGAGGCCGAAGCGGCCGGACCAGCCCTCGGCCGTCCACACCTGCTCGGTGCCGAACGCGTCGGCGACGTGGTCGTCCTGGATGCGGGTCAGGTGCCAGACGAGCCAGGCGATCGAGTTGGCGTCGGGATCGATCCGTACCGCCAGCTCGTCCTCCGACAGGCCCTCGACGGCCTCGTGGACGGCCTCCTGGACCCGGCCGAAGGCGTCGAGGAGAAGCTCCGCGCTCTTCATGGCCCCACCGTACGCCGGGGAGGGCGGCCCTCCCCGGCCGTGCGCCGCCGTTCGGGGGAGGCGTCAGACGCGGTGGTAGTGGTAGCCCTCGCCGTGCGAGGGCCCCACGTCGTGGAGGATCCCGCTCGGTACGGCGAGCTTGAACGCCGACGTGTCGCCGTTCGCGCAGTAGGGGTACGAACCGGAACGCGCCTGGTCGACGGTCGTGGTGCCCAGGTTGATGCGCGCGCCGCCGTCGGTGACCGAGACCAGCGTGGCCACGTACTCGCAGTGGGCGCCGTTGATGTCGGTGATCATCCGGGCGGCGATCTGGCCGGGGGCGACCCGGTAGATGGAGACCGTCTCGGGCTGTCCGATGTTGTACGCGGCCGTGTACTTCCAGGTGCCGACGAAGGCCGACGGGACACGGTTGTCGCTGGTCGCGGGCGGCTTGGGCGCCGTCGTCGTGGCGGGCGGCCGCGGCGCCGTCCCGCCCGAGGACGAGGAACCGCCGCCGGACGCGGTCGTCGACGACCCGCCGCCGGCGTCGGTACCCCCGCCGCTCGCCGGAAGGCCCCCGCCGGAGCCGCCGCCGGCGACCGCGGCGCCGCCCGCGCCGCCCGTGCCCCCCGGCGGCGGCACGGCGGCCGTCGTCGGGGCCTGGCCGGGCGCCTTGGTCGGGGTGCCGGACGGGGGAGCGGACGAGGGGCCGGTGGTGCCGGCCGGCGGCGCGGTGCTGGCCGTGGCGCCGGGGGCGCCCTGGAGCTCGCGTTCCCGGGCCCCGTCGTCGATCAGCTTCACGACCGTGCCGCTGATGCCGAGGACCATGAACACGGCCGCCACGACCGCCCACACCCGGGAGACCCGGCGCGGCCCGTGGCGGGCGTCGCCGGCGGTGGCCGGAGTGCCCGGGGCGGGCGGCGTCCGCGCCCCGCCCTCGGCGCCGGCCCCCGGGCGCAGGCCCATCGTGCCGGTGTCCGGGGCCTTGGCCGCCTCCGCTTCGGCCGCCTCCCGCTCCAGCTCCTCCGACAGCGCCTCGGCGTCGAGCAGCCGGGCCGCCTGCCGGGCCAGCCGGGCCACCAGCTCCGGCGGGAGCCAGGCCCCGGCGGTCGCGCCGCGGCCCGACTCCTCGCCCGGCAGGGCCGGGTCGGCGAGCAGGGCGGCGATGCCCGGCCGCTGCTCGGGGTCCTTGGTCAGGCAGCGTCCGATGAAGGCGCGCAGCTCCTCGGACTCCACCCGGTCGAGCTCCGGCTCGGCCTCCACGATCTGGAACATGATCGCGTGCTGGTTGCTGGCCCCGTGCCCGAACGGCAGCCGCCCGGTCGCCGCGTACATGAGCACGCAGCCGAGCGCGAAGACGTCGGCCGCCGGGCCGAGGGTCTCGCCCCGGACCTGCTCGGGGGCCATGAAGCCGGGGGAGCCGACCACCATGCCGGTGCTGGTCAGCAGCGACTCCACGGAGGGCTCCAGGGCCCGCGCGATGCCGAAGTCGATCACCCGGGGGCCCTCGACGGTGAGCATCACGTTGGACGGCTTGAGGTCCCGGTGCAGGATCCCGGCGCCGTGGATGCCCTGGAGGGCCCGGAGCAGGCCGAGCGCGAGCGCCAGGATCGAGTCGGCGGGCAGCGGCCCGTGCTCCCGGACCACCTGCTCCAGGGAGGGGCCGGGCACGAAGCCGGTGACCACCCAGGGCCGCTCCGCCTCGGGGTCGGCGTCCAGGACCGGCGCGGTGTAGTGCTCGCCGACCCTGCGTACGGCGTCGATCTCGCGGCGGAACCGGGCCCGGAACTGCGGATCCTGCGCGTGCTCCGCGTGCACGACCTTCACGGCCACGGTGCGCCCGCTCTCGGAGCGGGCCAGGAAGACCCGGCCCATGCCGCCGGAGCCGAGCCGGCCGAGCAGCCGGTACGGGCCGATCAGGCGCGGGTCCCCGGCCGCGAGCGGCTCCAGCCCGCTGCCGCCCGCCCCCGTCGCCCTGCGCTGCCGTTCGTCGTTCCCGCCGCCGCTCATGCCGGTCTGGTCCCCCTGGTCGTCCCTGCCCCGTGGTCGGTCGAACGCGCACAGCGTAGATGAGTACGCGTCAAGTGGACGCGGGGGAACGGCGCTTGGGTTCCTCCGCCGCCTTCCCCCTTCGGAGCGTGGAGGCGGCGGCGCCCGGGGTCGGGCTCAGGGGCGTGGTCTCCGTCGCCTCCACTCGGCCACCGCCGCCTCCACGTCGAACAACGTCAGGTTCAGCGGCGGCCCGGCCGGCGGGCGGGCCAGGGCTTCGGCGATCTTCGTGTTGATCTCGCCGAGGACGCGGCGCAGCTGGGCCTCGGAGACGGCCGTCCGCGCGGCCTCGGCCGCGTCCTCGGCCTCCTTGCGCAGGGCCAGGGCGGGCGGCAGCACCGAAGCGCCCTCGCGGTGCATCTTCCGCTTGATCCACCACAGCTCGTCGTAGGGCGCGGCCTCGTCGGCCAGCGGCTTGCCGAAGCCCTCCAGCCGGGAGAACTCGCCGCGCTCGGTCGCCTCGCGGATCTGCTTGTCGACGAACGACTCGAAGCTGACCCCGGGTGGTTTCCGTTCGGTCATGTGTCCAGCGTACGGAGCCGCTCACCCGGACGGCGGCGGTCCGGACGGGTGGAAGAAACGGCAGGAGCCCCGCACCGTGCGCTCGGCGCGCACGGAGCGGGGCTCCTTGGGTACAGCTCTAGAGATCGCGATCGTCGACCCGGGTCACTTAGACCGGGGTGACGTTCTCCGCCTGCGGACCCTTCGGGCCCTGCGTGACGTCGAAGTTCACCTGCTGGTTCTCCTCGAGGGAGCGGAAGCCAGAGGCGTTGATCGCGGAGTAGTGGACGAAGACATCCGGGCCGCCGCCTTCCTGGGCGATGAAGCCAAAGCCCTTTTCAGCGTTGAACCACTTCACGGTTCCGGTAGCCATGAGCCCTCCTATGGGCCAAAGGGTCGCCCTGCTCCAGAACCTGCATACCAAGTCTGAAAACTACAAAAGCCTGCGGGTCACATGCTCCGCAGGCTCTGTACTGCAAGGGAAACCAAACTGCAACTTGCGTCGAGCGTAGCACGCAGCGTGCTCGAAGCGGTAGAGGGAAAGATCACGTCACCCACATGTTTGATCCGCGCATACGCGCTGACGCGCCCCCGGCGATGTCCACCGTACGAGACGGGTCTAGCCTCGCGATGTGGACAATGCAACCGACGACCACCAGCGCAGCCGGCCCCGCGTCGGACACATCCAGTTCCTGAACTGCCTCCCGCTCTACTGGGGCCTCGCCAGGACCGGCACGCTTCTCGATCTGGACCTCACGAAGGACACCCCGGAGAAGCTCAGCGAGCGGCTCGTCCGGGGTGATCTCGACATCGGTCCGGTCACCCTCGTGGAATACCTCCGCCACGCCGACGAGCTCGTCGCCCTCCCCGACATCGCCGTCGGCTGCGACGGCCCCGTCATGTCCTGCGTGATCGTCTCCCAGCGCCCGCTGGAGCGGCTGGACGGGGCGCGGGTGGCGCTCGGCTCCACCTCGCGCACCTCCGTGCGGCTCGCGCAGCTGCTGCTCGCCGAGCGGTACGGCGTGGCGCCCGACTACTACACGTGCCCGCCCGACCTGGGTCTGATGATGCAGGAGGCCGACGCGGCGGTGCTCATCGGCGACGCGGCGCTGCGGGCCTCCCTGCACGACGCGCCGCGGCTCGGGCTGCAGGTCCACGACCTGGGCCTGATGTGGAAGGACTGGACGGGCCTGCCCTTCGTCTTCGCCGTGTGGGCGGTCCGCAAGGACTTCCTGGCCCGCGAGCCGGAGACCGTCCGCGAGGTGCACCAGGCCTTCCTGGCCTCCCGGGACCTGTCCCTGGAGGAGGTCGCCAAGGTCGCCGAGCAGGCGGCGCGCTGGGAGGCCTTCGACGCGGAGCTCCTGGAGCGGTACTTCCGTACCCTCGACTTCCGCTTCGGGCCGGAGCAGCTCGCCGGCGTGCGGGAGTTCGCCCGCCGGACCGGCCCGACCACCGGTTTCCCGGCGGACGTGCGGGTGGAGCTGCTCGGCGCCCGGGCCTGAGCTCAGGACGAGGGGATCGGCGGCTGGAGCTGCTTGCTGATCCAGGCGATGGTGCCCTCGTCCATCCCCTTGATGTAGCTGCGCGCGTTGTGCCCGCCGTTCTGGATGACCTGGAGGTGGGCCTTCACGGGGCCCTTGTTGGTGTACGCCCGCATGAAGGCGTTCAGCTTGCCCCGGCTGGTCTCCTTGGTGCCGATCTGGAAGCCCAGGTACACCCGGTTCCCGGGCGTGTCGGGCTTCTTGTTCAGGGCGGCGGCCAGCTTCTCCGGGTTGTTCGCCTGCTGCTCCTTCCCGTGCCCCTGCCACAGCGGGGAGTCCGGGACGTAGTCCGGGCCGGAGGCGATGGCGGCCTTGAACTTGTCCGGCTTCTGCAGCACGGACTTGAGCGCGACGAAGCCGCCCGAGGACGAGCCCATGAACGCCCAGCCGTCCCGGGACTTGAAGGTCCGGAAATTGGCCCGGACGAAATCAGGCACGTCCTCGGTCAGCCAGGTGCCCATTTTCGGCTGGCCCGGAATATCACTGCCGTCGTAGTAGTGCTTGTCGTCCGGGTTGAGGACAGGCATCACCAGAATGAACGGAAGGCTCTTTCCCTCCTCCGACCACCGGGCCACGCTCGACTGGAGTTTGAGGTCCGTGCCCATCCAGTAATTCGTCGGATAGCCGACGCCGCCGGGCAGGGAGATGAGGACCGGGAAGCCGCTGTCCGCGTACTTCGGGTCGAAATACTGCTTGGGGGCCCACACCCACACCTTGCCCGTGAACCCGGACTTCGCGCCGTGGACCTCGGTGACACCGATCTTGGTGCCGTCCTCGACGGTGTTGGCGGTGGTGAACTCCGCCTTCGGTCCGGTGGGGAACAGGGTCTCGGGCACCTTGGTGCCCTCCCCGGCCTCGCCCTTGCCCCGGTGCTGCTGCGCGACCTGGTGGTCGGCGGCCCGGCCGCCGCGCGGCGTGTCGAAGGAGACCGGCTCGTCCTCGTCCTTCGAGCAGCCGGTCACCACGGCCAGGGTGGTGCCGAGGGCGAGGGTGGCCGCGAGGGTCCGGGCGAGCGGGCGGCGACGTTTCATGACGGGTCTCCGGGTGCGGTTCGACATGCGTTTCGGGTAATACGGCGGATTCCGGAGAAGGAGAGGGATCCCGGCGCCGTTCGGTTGGCTCGGGACCGGGACGAATCCGCGCGGAGGCCCTGGCGTAGGCTGGCTCGGTCCGTTCAGTACGCGTCCGCACCCCTCCGAAAGGGACACACCCGGTGACCGAGAAGGCCGATCTCCAGTCCGTTCTCGACCGCGCCGCCGCCGGTGGCCGGATCACCCCCGAGGAGGCGCTCGACCTCTACCGCTCGGCGCCGCTGCACGCCCTCGGCGCCGCCGCCGACGCCGTGCGCCGCCGCCGGTACGCGGGGACCGAGCACATCGCGACGTACATCATCGAGCGCAACATCAACTACACGAACGTCTGTGTGACGGCGTGCAAGTTCTGCGCCTTCTACGCGGCGCCCAAGGACACCAAGAAGGGCTGGACCCGCGACCTCGACGACATCCTGCGCCGCTGCGCGGAGACCGTCGAGCTCGGCGGCACCCAGATCATGTTCCAGGGCGGCCACCACCCGGACTTCGGCGTCGAGTACTACGAGAAGAACTTCGCGGCCATCAAGGCGGAGTTCCCCCAGCTGGTCATCCACTCCCTCGGCGCGTCCGAGGTCGAGCACATGGCCCGGATCTCCGGCGTCTCGGTCGAGGAGGCCATCACCCGGATCCACGCCGCCGGCCTCGACTCCTTCGCCGGCGCCGGCGCGGAGCTGCTGCCCGAGCGCCCCCGCAAGGCCATCGCGCCGCTCAAGGAGTCCGGCGAGCGCTGGCTGGAGATCATGGAGATCGCCCACAAGCTGGGCGTCGAGTCCACCTCCACGATGCTCATGGGCACCGGCGAGACCAACGCCGAGCGCATCGAGCACCTGCGGATGATCCGCGACACGCAGGACCGGACGGGCGGCTTCCGGGCCTTCATCCCGTACCTGTACCAGCCCGAGAACAACCACCTGAAGGGCCGCACGCAGGCCACGATCTTCGAGTACCTGCGGATGATCGCCATCGGGCGCCTCTTCATGGACAACATCGCCCACATCCAGGGCTCCTGGCTGACCACCGGCAAGGAGATCGGCCAGCTCACCCTGCACTACGGCGCCGACGACCTCGGCTCGATCATGCTGGAGGAGAACGTCGTCTCCTCGGCCGGTGCCAAGCACCGCTCCAACCTGCGCGAGATGATCGACATGATCCGCACGGCCGACCGCGTCCCGGCCCAGCGCTCCACCACGTACGAGCACCTGGTCGTCCACGACGACCCGGCGAACGACCCGGTCGACGAGCGCGTGGCCTCCCACATCTCGTCCATCGCGATCGAGGGCGGCACGGCCCACCCCGAGCTGAAGCTGCTCGACGCGAACTGACCGGGACGGACGCCCCCATGCTGACGCTGCACGTCGCCGACGCGTCGCCCGAGAACGCGGTCCTCGTCGACGGCGCGCTCGTCGCGGCCGTCGGCCCGTACGAGGAACTGGCCGCCGCCCACGAGGACGCCCGGCTGCGCCGCTGGCCCGGCATCCTCACGCCCGGCCTGCTCAACCCGTACGGCCCGGAACTCCTCGAACAGACCTACCACCCCGACCCGCGCGAGGCCGACACCTACGGCACCGAGCCGATCACCGGGGAGCGGGCGCGGGAGATCTTCCGCGCCGACCCCGCGCGGCTCGGCGCCAGCGCGCGGCGCGGCGTGCAGCGGCTCCTCGCGCACGGCACGGTCGCCGTCGCCGGCGAGCTGCGCGGACGGGCCGCCCAGGACGCGGTGCGCCGGGCCGGGCTCGCCGTGGGGCAGCGCCCGCCGAACCTGCCGGGGCCGCCGTCCCTGGCGCCGACGCCGCTCGTGCTGCTGCCCCGCCTGGCGGCGGGCGGCCCGGCCCGGTTCGCCGTCTTCGACGTGCCCGACCGGGCGGCCCTGGTGCGCCGGGGTCCCGCCACCTGCGTGGCCACCGTGGTGGGCGGCCGGCTGGTCTACCGCGCCCGCTGACCGGGCCCGGCGACCGACGTGCCCGCGGTGCCCTGCGACAATGCGGGCGTAACGTCAGCCGGCAGTACGACACAAGTGAGGCGAACGCCAGTGACCCGCGCCACCCTGGACAAGCAGCCGCACGAAGTCGCCTCCATGTTCGACGACGTGGCGGCGAACTACGACCTCACCAACGACGTGCTGTCCCTCGGGCAGGACCGCCGGTGGCGCAAGGAGGTCGCCAAGGCGGTCGAGGCGCGGCCCGCGCAGAAGATCCTGGACCTCGCCGCCGGCACCGCGACCTCCTCGCAGCCCTTCGCGCGGGCCGGCGCGTACGTCGTGCCCTGCGACTTCTCGCTCGGCATGCTGCGGGTCGGCAAGAAGAACCACCCCTGGATGCCGTTCACGGCCGGCGACGGCACCAAGCTGCCCTTCAAGGACGACGTCTTCGACGCCGTCACCATCTCCTTCGGGCTGCGCAACATCCAGGACACCGACCAGGCGCTGCGCGAGCTGTACCGGGTGACGAAGCCCGGCGGCCGGGTCGTCATCTGCGAGTTCTCGCACGCCACCTGGGCGCCCTTCCGCACCGTGTACGAGGAGTACCTGATGCGCGCCCTGCCGCCGGTCGCGCGCGCCGTGTCGTCCAACCCCGACGCGTACGTCTACCTCGCCGAGTCCATCCGGTCCTGGCCCGACCAGCCGACCCTCGCGGGAATGATGCGGAAGGCCGGCTGGGAGCGGGTGGCCTGGCGGAACCTGACGGGCGGGATCGTGGCCCTGCACCGGGGGTTCAAGGCCGCCTAGGCCCTGGACGGCTCCGGGCTACTTCTTGTACATGCCGTAGCCGCTGATCCCGGCGTACACGGCGTCGGCGACGGCCCGGTGCACGTACACGCCGTTCACCCGGTCCGTCGGCGGGGTGCGCACGGTGGTGCCGGTCATCAGGGTCGCCGAGCCGCCGCCGTCCAGGTTGAGCGCGTCGATCAGGCCGAGCTCCTCGGAGTCCAGGAGCTCGCCCCACGCGTGCAGCCACGCGCCGTCCTCGTGGGTCGTGGTGTTGTCGGGCTGCAGCTGTCCCGTCAGCGTGACGAAGACCGTGTGGCCGCGCACGTTGGTGCCGAGGGCCACCCGCGAGTCGGTGCAGATCGCGGTGCCGTCAGCGCCGGTGTCCGTGTCTCCGCAGGTGTTGACCAGCTCGGGCACGACGGCGCCGTCCCGCAGGAGCTGGTGGAAGGAGCTCACCACGTCGACCGACGGGTCCAGCGGGATCTCCCGGCCGAACCGGTCGGTCAGCTTCTGGGAGACCTTGAGCGTGGTGCCGAGGAGCGCGTGGTCGCGCAGCCAGGCGGCGCCGGTGCCGACCCCCTGGAGGATGCGGCCGCCGGACGGCACCCTGACCTGGACGGTGCTGCCCTTGCCGCCGCCACGGCCGGCGCGGGCCGCCGTCACCTTGCCCGTGGAGTCGAGGACGACCTCGAAGCCGGGGTCGTCGTCCGTGGTGACGGTCGCGTCCAGGTCGGGCTTGGGCACCGGGTACTTGTAGTCGGAGGTGAACAGGACGATCTCGTCGGGGTCGGTGTAGACACCCTTCTGCCCGGTGACCGACTCGGCGACGAGCCTGTCCTCGGTGTCCCGGGCGCAGCCCCGGGCGCGCCCGGGGTCCCGGTTGATGTCGTCGAGGCGCGCGGGCGCCCCGTCGGCCGCCGTCAGGCCGAGGTCGGTGCGCAGCTTGGTGATGTAGGGGACGCCGTACTGGATCACGGCACCCGACGTGCCCTGGCCACCGCCCCAGCAACTGGCGCCGTGCAGTACGCCGTCGGTGACCGAGACGCCCAGGTGCTGGAGGGTGACGGGTGCCGCGTCCACCAGGTCGGGGTGCGGCTTCTCCGACTTGAACAGGCTGCCGTTGACACCGGCCACGGGGTGCCGGGAGGCCACCGAGCTGACTCCGGCGAGCTGTTCGGCGACCGTCTCGGCCAGGCCGTCGCCCGCGCCGACGGTGCTCGACAGGTCGAGCGGCGCGGCGGTGGGGTCGATCTCCACGAGCTGGAGGAGGCGGGGTCTGGTCCGGTTGTCGAGGTTCTTCTCGGTCCACTGCGTGACCGTGACACCGGGCGGAAGCGTGTCGGCGTCCGGCACCGCGGTCTGCACCCAGTTCGCGGCGAGCGGGCTCACCACGGCGTCCGCCGCGCCGGCGGCGGGGGCGGTCGAGGCGGTCAGGGCGAGGGTCGCGGCGAGGGCGGCGGTGACGGCGAGGGCGGGGCGAAGGGGCGTGGTCACTGGCACTCCGAGGTTCCGTTGACGAGCTCGTGGGAGCGGAACGTGCCCGCGAACGGGGCGGGGACGGTCACGCTCTGGCCGCGCAGCACGACGTACGCGCCGTAGACCGTGGTGCCCTGGGTCCAGCTGCCGCTGTAGTCGGCGTTCGGGTAGAGGCAGAGGTGCTTGGCGGTGCGGTTGAACACGGACGCGGGGGCGACCTCGGGGCCGTAGCTGTCGCCGAGGTTCTGCGTCGCGGGGTCGACGGCCGCGACGTGGACGGTCATCGCGCCGCGGCCGTTGCGCTCGGCGAAGGTGCAGACCTTGCCGTTCTCGCAGCGCTCGTAGCCGGTGAAGCACAGGGCGCGGGAGGGCACGAGCTTGTACGAGCCGACCACCCAGCGGACGCCGGCGGTGACGTACTCGTCGTCGTTGCCCGGCTTGACGGTCTGGAGGCCGCCGCCGTACTCGGGCTTGCCGTACATGCACGCCCACATGCCGGTGTTGTTCTTGACGGACAGGACGGTGCCGGCGTCCCGTTCGGCCTTGGCGCCCTCGGGGGCGTCGCTGCGGGTGCCGGTGCCCCCGCTGCCGTCGTAGAGACAGAACTGCCCCGTGGGACAGTCCTCGAAGGGGAGCGGCTCGGCGTTCGCGGGCAGCACGAGGAACGCCGAGCAGAGCAGGGCGAGGAGGGCCGCGAGCAGCGAGCCCCGGCGTATCTGTGGACGAGTGGTGATCACGTTCCATGATCTTGCCCGCACGGTGCGTGCGCGGCGAGGGGTTTACGCCCGGGGCGGACGGTCCGCGCCCGGCGACGACGGGCATGACCGGCCCCCATAGACTGCGAGGCGTCCTGAACCGCCGCATCCCCGGGAGACCCCGCCGTGACCGAGCAGCCCCTCTCCGAGCACACCGCAGATGTGATCGTCGTCGGGGCGGGCCCGGCGGGCTCGACCACCGCGTACTACCTGGCCAAGGCCGGACTCGACGTCCTGCTCCTGGAGAAGACCGCGTTCCCCCGCGAGAAGGTCTGCGGCGACGGCCTCACCCCGCGCGCCACCAAGCAGCTCGTCGCCATGGGCATCGACATCTCCGAAGAGGCCGGCTGGCTGCGCAACAAGGGCCTGCGGATCATCGGCGGCGGCGTCCGGCTCCAGCTCGACTGGCCGGATCTCGCCTCTTACCCGGACTACGGTCTGGTCCGCAAGCGCGACGACTTCGACGAGATGCTGGCCCGTCAGGCGCAGAAGGCCGGCGCCCGGCTGTACGAGCGCTGCAACGTCGGCGCCCCGATCATCGACGACCGCACCGGCCGGATCACCGGCGTCCACGCCAAGCTCGGCGAGGAGAAGCGCGAGGTCACCTTCCACGCCCCGCTCGTCGTCGCCGCCGACGGCAACTCCACCCGTCTCTCCCTGGCGATGGGCCTGCACCGGCGCGAGGACCGCCCGATGGGCGTCGCCGTCCGGACGTACTTCACGACCCCCCGCCACCAGGACGACTACCTGGAGTCCTGGCTGGAGCTGTGGGACCGGCGCGGCCCGCAGGACCGCCTGCTCCCCGGCTACGGCTGGATCTTCGGCATGGGTGACGGCACCTCCAACGTCGGCCTCGGCATCCTCGACTCCTCCTCCGCCTTCCGCGAGCTGGACTGGCGCGAGGTCCTCAAGGCCTGGTGCGCGTCCATGCCGGAGGACTGGGGCTTCACCCCGGAGAACATGACCACCCCGATCCGCGGCGCCGCCCTCCCGATGGCCTTCAACCGCCAGCCGCACTACACCAAGGGCCTGCTGCTCGTCGGCGACGCCGGCGGCCTGGTCAACCCGTTCAACGGCGAGGGCATCGCCTACGCGATGGAGTCCGGCCAGATCGCCGCCGACGTGATCGTCCAGGCCCACGCCCGGCAGACCCCCGCCCAGCGGGAACTGGCCCTGCACCACTACCCGAAGATCCTCAAGGACACCTACGGCGGCTACTACACGCTGGGCCGCGCCTTCGTGAAGCTCATCGGCAACCCGAAGGTCATGAAGATCGCCACCCAGCGCGGTCTGACCCACCCCGTCCTGATGAAGTTCACCCTGAAGATGCTGGCCAACCTCACCGACCCGACGGGCGGCGACGCGATGGACCGCATCATCAACGGCCTGTCGAAGGTCGCTCCGAAGGCCTGAACCGGGCCCGGTAGGCGGTCGGGGGCACCCCGACCGCCTGGGTGAAGTGGCGGCGCAGATTGGCCGCCGTGCCCAGTCCGCTGCGCTCGCCGACCTGCTCGACGGGCAGGTCGGTGGTCTCGAGCAGCGTCTGGGCCCTTGCCACCCGCCGGCCGAGCAGCCACTGCAGCGGCGTGGTGCCGTGCGTCTCGCGGACCCGGCGGTAGAAGGTGCGCGGGCTCATGTGGGCGCGGCGGGCCAGCTCGTCGACGGTCAGCGGCTCGTCCAGGTGTTCCACGGCCCACCGGAGGGCCGGGCCGAGGGTGTCCGGCCCGTCCGCCGGCGGCAGCGGGGCGGCCACGAACTGCGGCAGGTCGCCTGCCCGCTGGGCCGGGACCACGAGGCGGCCCGCGAGCGCGCCGGCGACTCCCGCGCCGAGGTCCTTCCGGACGAGATGCAGGCACAGGTCCAGGCCGGCGGCGGCGCCCGCGCTCGTCAGGACCGTCTCCTCGTCCGTGTAGAGGACGGACGCGTCGACCGTCACCTCCGGATGGCGGGCCGCGAGTTCGGTCGCGTACGCGTGGTGGAGCGTGGCCCGGCGCCCGTCGAGCAGGCCCGCCGCGGCGAGCGCGAACGCCCCGCTGCACATCGACACCATCCGCGCCCCGGCCTCCGCCGCCGCCCGCAGCGCCTCGACCACGTCGGCCGGCAGCTCCTGGCGGCCCTCGACCACCGCGTCCGGCACCGACGGCACGACGACGGTGTCCGCGTCCGCGAGGCCCTCCAGGCCGTGGGTGGCGTGCGGGGCCGGGCCGCAGACCCGCAGCGTGTACCAGGGGTCGGCCAGATCGGTGTGCGGGATGCCGAAGACCATGGACGCGACGGACAGTTCGTACAGGTCCCAGGGGGAGACCCCGCCCCGCTCGTCCGGCACGAGGGCGACGGCCACTGCTCCTGCGCTCATGTCCGCGACCCTATGGCAGGAAGCGTGCGCCGGGCGTCAGTCCTTCCCCTGTCGGCCGGTTTCCGCCGCTGCGAGCGTGGAGCCATGACCACGAACAACCCCGCCACCGCCACCGCGTCCACCGCCGACACCGCTTCCGCCGCCTCTGCCGCTTCCTCCGCCGCCGCGCCCGCCTCCGCCGCCGCGCCCGCCTCCGCCGCCGCGCCCGCCACCGCCTCCACCACCGCTCCCGCCGGCGCGGCTGTCGGCACCTCCGCCGGCACCTCCGCCGGCACCCCCGCCCGGCAGCCCGTCACCGTCATCGGCCTCGGTCAGATGGGCAGTGCCCTCGCCGCCGCCTTCCTCGACGCCGGTCACCCCACCACCGTCTTCAACCGCAGCCCCGGGAAGGCCGCCCCGCTCGTGGCCCGCGGCGCCGTCCTCGCGGCCGGCGTCGCCGAGGCGGTCGCGGCGAGCGAGCTCGTCGTGGTCTGCGTCCTCGACTACCCGGCGGTCCGCGCCCTTCTCGACCCCGTCGCCGCCGAGCTGCGCGGCCGGGTCCTGGTGAACCTCACCTCCGGCTCGCCGGAACAGGCTCGCGCCGAGGCCGAGTGGGCCGCCGGGCACGGCATCGGCTACCTCGACGGCGGCGTCATGACCACCCCGCCCGGCGTCGGCGACAGCGCCAACATGATCCTTTACGCGGGCGGTCCCGAGCTCCTGGCCGCGCACCGCCCCACCCTCGCCGCCCTGGGCGACCCGGTGGACCTGGGCGCGGACGCGGGTCTGGCCTCGCTGTACGACGCCGGGCTGCTCGGCCTGATGTGGTCGGTGTTCGGCGGCTGGCTGCACGCCACCGCGCTCGTGGGGGCGGACGGGGTGCCGGCCGAGGAGTTCACGGCGGTGGCGGTGCGCTGGCTGCGCACGGTGTCCTGGTTCCTCACCTCGTACGCCGACCAGATCGACGCCGGGGAGTACCCGGGCGACGACGCCACCATCGACATCCAGGTCGCCGCCGTCGGACACCTGCTGCACGCGGGCGAGGAGCGCGGGATCGACGGGCGGCTGCCCCGGCTGCACCTGGCGATGATGCGGGAGGCGGTGGCGGCCGGCCACGGGGGCGACAGCTACGCCAGGATCATCGAGTCGTTCCGGAAGTAGCGCCTGAGACGGACGAAGGGCCGTCGCTCCCCCGAGGAGTGACGGCCCTTCGTCGTGAACGGGTGGGATCAGAGGATCCGCACGGCGCCCGACGGCGGGTCCCAGTCCAGGTCGCGCTCGACGACACCGGTGGACGGGTTCTGCGCGCCGACGTACTTGCCGCCGCCGACGTAGATGGCGACGTGGTACGAGCCGCTGCGGCTGCCCCAGTACAGGACGTCGCCCGGCTGCAGGTCGCTCAGGGAGACGGAGGTGCCCATGCTCGACTGGTCGCTGGAGATGCGCGGCAGGTCGATGCCGGCCTGGCGGTAGGCGGCCTGCACGAGGCCGGAGCAGTCCCAGGAGTTGGGGCCGGTGCCGCCGGAGACGTAGGCGTCGCCGATCTGCGCCTTGGCGAAGGCCACGATCGCGGCGGCGGAGCCGGTGGCGACCTGCGAGCCGGCGGAGTCGCCCGCGGAGGCGGAGGTGGAGGCGGCGGAGAGCGAGGTGCGCGTGGCGGTGCGGGAGGCGCGCTCCTGGGCCTCGGCGCGGGCCTTCTCGGCCCGCTCGGCCTCGGCCTTGCGGTCGGCCTCGGCCTTGGCCTTCTTGGCGTCCGCGGCGGCCTTCTTCAGCGCCGTGTTCTCCTGGGCCGCGAGGCTCTGGTCCAGGGCCTCCTGCTGGCTCGCCTCGGCGGAGGCGGAGACGGCGCTCGCGAGGTCGGCGTCGAGGGAGCCCAGCGTGGGCATCTCGAGGGTCTTCTCGGTCACCGGCTCGGCGTTCGCCGGCGCGGCGGCACCGGCCACCGCGATGGTGCTGAAGACGCCACCGGCAACTCCGGCCCGGAACGCGAGCTTCGAGGCGCTGCGGCGGGGCTTCCGGTGGCTGGGTATGTGAGCGGTCTGGGACATGAGTACAACCGCTATCAGGGCTTCACGGTTCCCTTCAAGAAACGTGGGTTGCGCCACAGTTACGTTCGGAACCTTCGAATCCGCTTCTCCCGCGCCCTTATTGACGCCGTAACGGGCAAATCGGGCGCGGCTCATTCGGGCCTTGATCACGGGTTTTCAAGGAAAGGTCCGAATTGCCCGTCGCTTACCACCTCTTCACCTCGATGGCCAAGCCCCGTTCTTTCCTCCCCCTCTCCCGTGTGGCGCAGGTCACAGCGGAGCTCGTGAACGCGCGCACGTGTCCACCTCGGTACGCCGGACCCCTCGACCGGGCGACGGCCGGTTCCTTTATCACCCGTCCGCATCCATCGCCAATTTGCCTGTAGTGCCCATGGCTTGATAGTGCAACACCCCTCCGACCAGCGTTTTCCGATCCGGATGTCACATCTGGTGATCACCTGGGCGCTTCGAGTGGCAAGATCACCGCTCATCCGACTTCATGATCCTTCGTCAGGTGGTGGAGATCACAAAGTCCTTGGTGTACCCCGTGTCGCAGATCACAGAGGGGCGGGCTTAAGATACGCGGCAGTCGGGCTTGTGAACTGCCTCACATGTTGGCGATCTTTCGCGAGGCCCCCACGAGCCGACGGTGCGGTCCAACGGTCAAGGACGACTGGAAGGAGCGAGGAGCGTGAATGCGTACGCGCCCATCCTCGTGCTCGGTGCCCTGGGAGCGGGGTTTGCGATCTTCTCCGTGGTCATGGCCACGCTTATCGGGCCAAAGCGGTACAACAGGGCAAAACTTGAGGCGTACGAGTGCGGCATCGAGCCGACGCCTACGCCGGCCGGAGGCGGTCGCTTCCCGATCAAGTACTACCTGACGGCGATGCTCTTCATCGTCTTCGACATCGAGATCGTCTTCCTCTACCCCTGGGCCGTCACCTTCGACGCCCTGGGGCTTTTCGGGCTCGTGGAGATGCTGCTCTTCGTGCTCACCGTCTTCGTCGCCTACGCGTACGTGTGGCGGCGCGGCGGCCTGGAATGGGACTGAGGGGCTGAGGAGCACCCATGGGACTCGAAGAGAAGCTGCCGAGCGGTTTTCTGCTGACGACCGTCGAACAGGCCGCGGGGTGGGTCCGAAAGGCCTCCGTCTTCCCCGCGACCTTCGGCCTCGCGTGCTGCGCCATCGAGATGATGACCACCGGCGCCGGCCGCTACGACCTGGCCCGCTTCGGCATGGAGGTCTTCCGGGGCTCCCCGCGCCAGGCCGACCTCATGATCGTCGCGGGCCGCGTCAGCCAGAAGATGGCGCCCGTCCTGCGGCAGGTCTACGACCAGATGCCGAACCCCAAGTGGGTCATCTCCATGGGGGTCTGCGCGTCCTCGGGCGGAATGTTCAACAACTACGCGATCGTGCAGGGAGTCGACCACATCGTCCCGGTCGACATCTATTTGCCGGGCTGCCCGCCGCGCCCGGAGATGCTGATGGACGCGATTCTCAAGCTCCACCAGAAGATCCAGGGCTCCAAGCTCGGCGTGAACGCCGCGGAAGCGGCCCGCGAGGCGGAGGAGGCGGCGCTCAAGGCGCTGCCGACCATCGAGATGAAGGGTCTGCTGAGGTGACCGACGCACGCCCGGCCGCCGGGCCGCAGACGACAACGAAAGCCGCGCCTCTGCGCCGCGCGGGCGGAGAAGGGAACGGGACAACACGATGAGCGACGAAACCCCGAACCCCGACAAGGAGCTCAGCGCGCAGAACCTGCCCGGCCAGCGCGGCGACCACGGGGAGGAGGTCCGCGTCCAGCGCGGCATGTTCGGCGCCAACAACGGCGGCGACACCTCCGGCTACGGCGGCCTGGTCCGCTCCGTGCGCCTGCCCGGGCCGGCCACCCGCCCGTACGGCGGCTGGTTCGACGAGGTCGCCGACGAGCTGGAGGGCGCCCTGGAGGAGCAGGGCCTGGTCCCTGAGAACGCCATCGGGAAGACGGTGGTCGACCGCGGGGAGCTCACCTTCCACGTCGAGCGCGAGCACCTCGTCCGGGTCGCCCGCACCCTGCGCGACGACCCCGCCCTGCGCTTCGAGCTGTGTACCGGCGTCTCCGGCGTCCACTACCCCGGCGACAAGGGCCGCGAGCTGCACGCCGTCTACCACCTGCGCTCGCTGACCCACGGCCGGCTGATCCGCCTGGAGGTCTCGGCGCCCGACGCCGACCCGCGCATCCCGTCGCTCGTCCCGGTCTATCCGACCAACGACTGGCACGAGCGCGAGACGTACGACTTCTTCGGCATCGTCTTCGACGGCCACCCCGCCCTCACCCGGATCATGATGCCGGACGACTGGCAGGGCCACCCGCAGCGCAAGGACTACCCCCTCGGCGGCATCGCCGTCGAGTACAAGGGCGCCCAGATCCCGGCTCCGGACCAGCGGAGGTCGTACTCGTGACCAGCCCCAACGCGTCGTCCGCACGCGAGACCACCGAGGGGACCGTCTACACGGTCACCGGCGGCGACTGGGACGAGGTCGTCCAGTCCGCCGCCAAGGCCGACGACGAGCGCATCGTCGTCAACATGGGCCCCCAGCACCCGTCCACCCACGGCGTGCTCCGGCTCATCCTGGAGATCGACGGCGAGACCGTCACCGAGGCCCGCTGCGGCATCGGCTACCTCCACACCGGCATCGAGAAGAACCTCGAGTACCGGACCTGGACGCAGGGCACCACCTTCGTCACGCGCATGGACTACCTCACCTCGTTCTACAACGAGACGGCGTACTGCCTCGGCGTGGAGAAGCTGCTCGGCATCACCGACCAGGTCCCGGACCGGGCGAGCGTCATCCGGGTGCTCCTCATGGAGCTCAACCGGCTCTCCTCGCACCTGGTCTGCATCGCCACCGGCGGCATGGAGCTCGGCGCCACCACGATCATGATCTACGGCTTCCGGGACCGCGAGATGATCCTGGACCTGTACGAGCTGATCACCGGCCTGCGCATGAACCACGCGTTCATCCGCCCCGGCGGCCTGGCCCAGGACCTCCCGCCGGGCGCCGTCGACGCGGTGCGCGAGTTCGTGAAGACCATGAAGAAGAACCTGCCGGAGTACGACAAGCTCGCCACCGGCAACCCCATCTTCAAGGCCCGCATGCAGGACGTCGGCTACCTGGACCTCACCGGCTGCATGGCGCTGGGAGCCACCGGCCCGATCCTGCGCTCCGCGGGCCTCCCGCACGACCTGCGCAAGACCGACCCGTACTGCGGCTACGAGAACTACGACTTCGAGGTCCCGACCGCCGACAGCTGCGACGCCTACGGGCGCTTCCTGGTCCGCCTGGAGGAGATGCGCCAGTCCCTGCGGATCGTCGAGCAGTGCCTCGACCGCCTGCAGCCCGGCCCGGTCATGGTCGGCGACAAGAAGATCGCCTGGCCCGCCCAGCTCGCGCTCGGCCCCGACGGACTCGGCAACTCCCTCGACCACATCAAGAAGATCATGGGCACCTCGATGGAGGCCCTGATCCACCACTTCAAGCTGGTCACCGAGGGCTTCCGGGTCCCCGCCGGACAGGCCTACGCGGCGGTCGAGTCCCCCAAGGGCGAACTCGGCGTCCACGTCGTCTCCGACGGCGGCACCCGCCCCTACCGGGTCCACTTCCGCGACCCGTCCTTCACCAACCTCCAGGCCATGGCCGCGATGTGCGAAGGCGGCCAGGTCGCCGACGTCATCGTCGCCGTCGCGTCCATCGACCCCGTGATGGGAGGCGTCGACCGATGACGGACGGACACACCAGTCTCGGGATGCCCCAGCTGCCCGCCCCCGACTACCCGGCCGAGGTGCGCGCCCGGCTGGAGGCGGACGCGAAGGAGATCATCGCCCGCTACCCGGGGTCCCGCTCCGCGCTCCTGCCGATGCTGCACCTCGTGCAGTCGGAGGAGGGGCACGTGACGCGGACGGGCATGCGGTTCTGCGCCGATCTGCTCGGGCTGACCACCGCCGAGGTCACCGCCGTCGCCACCTTCTACTCCATGTACCGGCGCAAGCCGTCCGGCGACTACCAGGTCGGCGTCTGCACCAACACCCTGTGCGCGGTCATGGGCGGCGACGCCATCTTCGAGGAGCTCAAGGAACACCTGGGCGTCGGCAACGACGAGACCACCGCCGACGGCAAGGTCACCCTGGAGCACATCGAGTGCAACGCGGCCTGCGACTTCGCGCCCGTGGTGATGGTCAACTGGGAGTTCTTCGACAACCAGACGCCCGAGTCCGCCAAGCGGCTCGTCGACGACCTGCGGTCCGGGCGCCCCGTCGCGCCCACCCGCGGCGCGCCCCTGTGCACCTTCAAGGAGACCGCGCGCATCCTGGCCGGCTTCCCCGACGAGCGCGAGGGGGCCGTCGAGGCCACCGGAGGGGCCGGGCCGGCCTCGCTCGTCGGGCTGCGGCTGGCCAAGGGCGAGACCCCGCACCACAAGATCGTCCACCCGCGCGGCGAATCGGCCAGTGGGGAGGGGGAGTGATGACCTTGGCAGCCGAGATCAACAACAGCAGCCCCGAGAAGCTGCTCTCACCCGTCCTGTCGGCCTTCTGGGACCAGCCCGAATCCTGGACCCTGGAGACCTACCGGCGGCACGACGGCTACGAGGGCCTGCGCAAGGCCCTCGCGATGTCGCCCGACGACCTCATCGCGTACGTCAAGGACTCCGGCCTCCGTGGCCGCGGCGGCGCCGGCTTCCCGACCGGGATGAAGTGGCAGTTCATCCCGCAGGGCGACGGCAAGCCGCACTACCTCGTCGTCAACGCCGACGAGTCCGAGCCCGGGACCTGCAAGGACATCCCCCTCCTCTTCGCCAACCCGCACTCGCTCATCGAGGGCATCGTGATCGCCTGCTACGCGATCCGCTCCTCGCACGCCTTCGTCTACCTGCGCGGCGAGGTCGTCCCGGTGCTGCGCCGGCTGCACCACGCGGTGCGGGAGGCGTACGACGCGGGCTACCTCGGCCGGAACATCCTGGGCAGCGGTCTCGACCTGGAACTCACCGTGCACGCCGGCGCCGGCGCGTACATCTGCGGCGAGGAGACCGCCCTGCTCGACTCGCTCGAAGGGCGCCGCGGCCAGCCCCGGCTGCGTCCCCCCTTCCCCGCGGTCGCCGGTCTGTACGCCTGCCCCACCGTCGTGAACAACGTCGAGTCCATCGCCTCGGTTCCCGCGATCCTGCACCGGGGCAAGGACTGGTTCACGTCCATGGGGACCGAGAAGTCCCCCGGCTTCACGCTCTACTCGCTCAGCGGCCACGTCGCCTCGCCGGGCCAGTACGAGGCCCCGCTCGGCATCACGCTGCGCCAGCTCCTCGACATGAGCGGCGGGATGCGGCCCGGCCACCGCCTCAAGTTCTGGACCCCCGGCGGCTCCTCGACCCCGATGTTCACCGAGGAGCACCTCGACGTCCCGCTCGACTACGAGGGCGTCGGCGCCGCCGGCTCCATGCTCGGCACCAAGGCGCTGCAGTGCTTCGACGAGACCACCTGCGTCGTCCGGGCCGTCACCCGCTGGACCGAGTTCTACGCCCACGAGTCCTGCGGCAAGTGCACCCCCTGCCGCGAGGGCACCTACTGGCTCGTCCAGCTGCTCCGCGACATCGAGGCCGGCAAGGGCGTCATGTCCGACCTCGACAAGCTGAACGACATCGCCGACAACATCAACGGCAAGTCCTTCTGCGCCCTCGGCGACGGCGCCGCCTCGCCGATCTTCTCGTCCCTGAAGTACTTCCGCGACGAGTACGAGCAGCACATCACGGGCAAGGGCTGCCCCTTCGACCCCGCCAAGTCGACGGCCTGGGCGGACAAGCACCGGGAGGTGAACGCATGACCGTCACCACGTCCGCCCCCGGAGGGGGAGGTGCGGCGGTGCCGCCGGAGGACCTCGTCACCCTGACGATCGACGGCATCGAGGTCTCCGTCCCCAAGGGGACCCTGGTGATCCGGGCCGCCGAGCAGCTCGGCATCGAGATCCCGCGCTTCTGCGACCACCCGCTCCTCGACCCGGCCGGCGCCTGCCGCCAGTGCATCGTCGAGGTCGAGGGCCAGCGCAAGCCGATGGCCTCCTGCACCATCACCTGCACCGACGGCATGGTGGTGAAGTCGCAGCTGACCTCGCCGGTCGCCGAGAAGGCCCAGCACGGCGTGATGGAGCTGCTGCTCATCAACCACCCGCTGGACTGCCCGGTCTGCGACAAGGGCGGCGAGTGCCCGCTGCAGAACCAGGCCATGTCCCACGGGCAGGCCGAGTCCCGCTTCGAGGGCGTCAAGCGGACCTACGAGAAGCCGATCCCGCTCTCCACCCAGGTGCTCCTGGACCGCGAGCGCTGCGTGCTGTGCGCGCGCTGCACCCGCTTCTCCAACCAGGTGGCCGGCGATCCGATGATCGAGCTGATCGAGCGCGGTGCGCTCCAGCAGGTCGGCCTCGGCAACGGCGACCCCTTCGAGTCGTACTTCTCCGGCAACACCATCCAGATCTGTCCGGTCGGCGCGCTCACCTCGGCCGCGTACCGGTTCCGCTCCCGCCCCTTCGACCTGGTGTCGTCGCCGAGCGTCTGCGAGCTCTGCGCCGGCGGCTGCGCGACCCGCACCGACCACCGGCGCGGCAAGGTCATGCGGCGGCTCGCCGCCGAGGACCCCGAGGTCAACGAGGAGTGGATCTGCGACAAGGGGCGGTTCGGGTTCCGGTACGCGCAGCAGCGCGACCGGCTCACCACCCCGCTGGTCCGCGACCCGGAGACCGGCCGGCTGGAGCAGGCGTCCTGGCCGGAGGCGCTGGAGGCCGCGGCCCGCGGTCTGGTCCGCGGCCGCACCGGCGTCCTGGCCGGCGGCCGGCTGACCGTCGAGGACTCCTACGCGTACGCCAAGTTCGCCCGGGTCGCCCTCGACACCAACGACGTCGACTTCCGGGCCCGCGTCCACTCCGGCGAGGAGGCCGACTTCCTGGCCTCCGTCGTCGCGGGGCGCGGTCGCGACCTGGACGGCAGCGGGGTCACGTACACCTCGCTGGAAGCCGCCCCGGCCGTGCTCCTGGTCGGCCTGGAGTCCGAGGAGGAGGCCCCCGGCGTCTTCCTGCGGCTGCGCAAGGCCTGGCGGAAGAAGGGCCAGCGGACGTTCGCGGTCGCCGCGTTCGCCACCCGCGGCCTGGAGAAGACCGGGGGCACGCTGCTGCCCGCCGCGCCCGGCACCGAGAGCGAGTGGCTCGACGCCCTCACCTCCCGCGCCGGCCTCTCCGCGGACGGACTCGCCGCCGCCGAGGCGCTGCGCCAGGAGGGCGCCGTCATCGCCGTCGGCGAGCGGCTCGCCGGGGTGCCCGGCGCGCTCACCGCCGCCGTACGGGCCGCCACCGCCACCGGCGCCCGACTGGTGTGGATCCCGCGCCGGGCCGGCGAGCGCGGCGCCGTCGAGGCGGGCGCCATCCCGGCGCTGCTGCCCGGCGGCCGGCCCGCGACCGATCCCCGCGCACGTGACGAGGTCGCCGCCGTCTGGGGCGTCCGCGAACTCCCGCACGGCTACGGCCGCGACACCGGCCAGATCGTCGAGGCCGCCGCCACCGGCGAACTCGCCGCGCTGCTCGTCGGCGGCGTCGACGTCGACGACCTGCCGGACCCGGCGCGCGCCCTCGAGGCGCTCGACGCGGCCTTCGTCGTCTCCCTGGAGCTGCGTCCCGGCGCGGTCACCGAGCGGGCCGACGTCGTCCTGCCGGTCGCCGCCGTCGCCGAGAAGCCCGGCACCTTCCTCAACTGGGAGGGCAGGGCCCGGCTGTTCGAGGCCGCGCTCAAGCCGGAGCAGATGACCCGGCCGGCGGCCCCGACCGACGCCCGCGTGCTGCACATGCTGGCCGACGCCATGGACGCCCACCTCGGCCTGCCGGACCTGCGGTCCGTGCGGCGCGAGCTGGACCGGCTCGGCGGCTGGACCGGCGAGCGGGCCACCGAGCCGGCCGAGCCCGGCCAGGTCGCGGCCCGCCCCGGCGACGGCGAGGCCGTGCTCGCCGGGCACCGGCTGCTGCTCGACCTGGGCCGCCTCCAGGAGGGCGACGAGGCCCTGGCCGGCACCCGGCACGCCGCCGTGGCCCGGCTGTCGGCGACGACCGCCGCCGACACCGGCGTCAAGGACGGCGACCTGCTCGACGTCTCCGGCCCGGCCGGCTCGGTCGCCCTCCCGCTGGCCGTCACCGAGATGCCCGACCGGGTGGTCTGGCTCCCGCTGAACTCCACGGGCCACGGCGTCCTCGCCGGCACCGGCGCCCGCCCCGGCGACCTGGTCCGCATCGGCCCGGCCACCCCTTCGACGGAGGTGCAGGCGTGAACACGCTGCTCGCCGCGGAAGACCTGTCCCTGTTCGGGCGCGACCCCTGGTGGCTCGTCGCGATCAAGGCGGTGTTCTGCTTCGCGTTCCTCATGGTGACCGTGCTCTTCTCCATCGTGTGGGAGCGCAAGGTCGTCGCCTGGATGCAGCTGCGCATCGGTCCCAACCGGCACGGCCCCTGGGGCCTGCTCCAGTCGCTCGCCGACGGCGTCAAGCTGATGCTGAAGGAGGACGTGATCGTCCGGCGGGCCGACAAGGTCGTCTACGTGCTCGCCCCGATCATCGCCGCCATCCCGGCGTTCATGGCGATCGCGGTGATCCCGTTCGGCCCGGCCGGCAACGAGGTGTCGATCTTCGGACAGCGCACCACGATGCAGCTCACCGACCTGCCGATCGCGATGCTGTACGTCCTCGCGGTCGCGTCCGTCGGCATCTACGGCATCGTCCTCGCCGGCTGGTCCTCCGGCTCGACGTACCCGCTCCTCGGCGGTCTGCGCTCCTGCGCGCAGATGATCTCCTACGAGATCGCCATGGGCGCCGCCTTCGCCTCCGTCTTCCTCTACTCCGGGTCGATGTCGACCTCGAAGATCGTGGAGGCGCAGGCCGACCGCTGGTACATCGTGCTGCTGCCGGTCTCCTTCATCATCTACATCGTCACCATGGTGGGCGAGACCAACCGCGCCCCCTTCGACATGCCGGAGTCCGAGGGCGACCTGGTCGGCGGCTTCAACACCGAGTACTCGTCCATCAAGTTCGCGCTGTTCATGCTCGCCGAGTACGTGAACATGGTGACCGTCTCCGCCGTGTCGGTGACCCTCTTCCTCGGCGGCTGGCGCGCCCCCTGGCCGGTCAGCACCTTCTGGGAGGGCGCGAACCACGGCTGGTGGCCGATGCTCTGGTTCGTCCTCAAGGTCCAGCTGCTGCTGTTCTTCTTCATCTGGCTGCGCGGCACGCTGCCCCGCGTCCGCTACGACCAGCTGATGAAGCTGGGCTGGAAGGTGCTCATCCCGGTCTCCGTGGTCTGGCTGATGCTGGTCGCGACCGTCCGGGCGCTGCGCAACGAGAACTACGACTTCCAGACCATCGTGCTCTACGTCGCCGGGGCCGTCCTCGCGGTGCTGCTGCTCTCCTTCGTCGCGGACGTCTTCCGCGACAAGAAGGCCAAGGGGCAGGCGCCTTCGGCCGAGGACACCCGTCCGTTCGACCCGATGGCCGGCGGGTTCCCCGTACCGCCCAAGCCCGGCCAGTCCCTGCCGCCCGTACCGCGGCGTCGGTCCCGCAGCGAGCGGGAGCTGATTGTCAGTGGTGGCCCCGATACTGCTACTGCGAGTGATGGAAAGGAGACGGACGGTGTCTGATTTCCAGAATCCGGTGGCCGGCTTCGGCGTGACCTTCAAGGCCATGTTCAAGAAGCGGCTGACCGAGCAGTACCCGGAGCAGCAGAAGACGACGGCGCCCCGCTTCCACGGCCGGCACCAGCTCAACCGTCACCCCGACGGTCTGGAGAAGTGCGTCGGCTGCGAGCTGTGCGCCTGGGCCTGCCCCGCCGACGCCATCTACGTGGAGGGCGCCGACAACACCGACGAGGAGCGCTACTCGCCGGGCGAGCGGTACGGCCGCGTCTACCAGATCAACTACGCCCGCTGCATCCTGTGCGGACTGTGCATCGAGGCCTGCCCCACGCGCGCGCTGACGATGACCAACGAGTTCGAGCTGGCCGACTCCTCCCGCGAGAACCTGATCTACACCAAGGAGCAGCTGCTCGCGGGCCTGGACGAGGGCATGGTGGACACCCCGCACGCCATCTTCCCCGGCACGGACGAGCAGGACTACTACCGCGGCCGGGTCACCGAGGCGGCGCCCGGCACCGTCCGGCAGGTGGCCGTCTCCAAGGGCGAGACGCAGGAGGGCGAGTCGACCTTCGGCGAGTCCGAGCCGGCGTCGGGGAAGGTGGTCGGCCGATGAGCGCGCTCGCCTCGACCGTGCCGCTCGCCGCCGGCACCTCCACCGGTGAGGCCGTCCAGTTCTGGGTGCTCGGCACCGTCGCCGTCATCGGCGCGCTGTGCACGATCCTCATGAGGAAGGCCGTCCACTCGGCGCTCTGCCTCGCCGGGACCATGATCGTCCTGGCGGTCTTCTACCTCGCGAACGGCGCGTACTTCCTGGGCATCGTCCAGATCGTCGTCTACACCGGCGCGATCATGATGCTGTTCCTCTTCGTGGTCATGCTGGTCGGCGTCACCGCCGCCGACTCGCTGAAGGAGACCATCAAGGGCCAGCGCTGGTGGGCCGCCGCCTGCGGGCTCGGCTTCGGCGTCCTGCTGATCGCCGGCCTCGGCCACGCCTCGCTGAGCCGGTTCAACGGGCTCGGTACGGCCAACACGGCCAACGGCGGGAACGTGGAGGGCCTCGCCGCCCTCATCTTCACCAAGTACGTCTTCGCCTTCGAGATCACCGGCGCCCTGCTCATCACCGCGGCGGTCGGCGCGATGGTCCTCACCCACCGCGAGCGCACCGAACGCGCCCGCACCCAGCGCGAGCTGGCCGAGCAGCGCGTCCGGGAAGGCAAGCACCTCCCGCCGCTCCCGGCACCCGGCGTCTACGCCCGGCACAACGCGGTGGACGTCGCCGGCCTGCTGCCCGACGGCACCCCGGCCGAGCTGACCGTCATCTCGACCCTGCGCAAGCGGGGCCAGATCCGTGACGTGTCCGGTGAGGCGCTCGCGGACCTCAAGGCCCTGGAGCGGCGCTCCGAGGAGCGCCTGGGCCGGACGCGGGACGAAGAGGAGGCCTCCCGGTGAACCCCGTCAACTACCTGTACCTGGCCGCCCTGCTGTTCGGCATCGGCGCGGTCGGGGTGCTGATCCGGCGGAACGCGATCGTGCTCTTCATGTGCGTCGAGCTGATGCTCAACGCCTGCAACCTCGCGTTCGTCACCTTCTCCCGTATGCACGGCAATCTCGACGGCCAGATCATCGCCTTCTTCACGATGGTCGTGGCCGCCGCGGAGGTCGTCGTCGGACTCGCGATCATCGTGTCCGTCTTCCGTGCCCGTCACTCGGCCTCGGTCGACGACGCCAGCCTGATGAAGCTGTGAGGGGCTGACCTGTGGACAACCTCATTGCGCTGCTCGTCGGCGCGCCCCTGCTCGGAGCGGCGGTCCTGCTGTGCGGCGGGCGGCGGCTCGACCGGACCGGGCACTGGCTCGGCACCCTGCTGGCCGCCGTCTCCTTCGGGATCGGCCTGGCCCTGTTCGCCGACATGCTCTCCAGGAGCCCGGACGACCGGACCCTGCACCAGCACCTGTTCACCTGGATCCCGGTGGAGAGCTTCCAGGCGGACATCGCCTTCCAGCTCGACCAGCTGTCGATGACCTTCGTGCTCCTGATCACCGGCGTCGGCACGCTCATCCACCTGTACTCCGTCGGCTACATGGAGCACGACGAGCGGCGCCGCCGCTTCTTCGGCTACCTCAACCTGTTCGTCGCGGCGATGCTGCTGCTCGTCCTCGCCGACAACTACCTGCTGCTGTACTTCGGCTGGGAGGGCGTCGGCCTCGCCTCGTACCTCCTGATCGGCTTCTGGCAGCACAAGCCCACCGCGGCCACCGCCGCCAAGAAGGCCTTCCTGGTCAACCGGGTCGGCGACATGGGCCTGTCGATCGCGATCATGCTGATGTTCACCACCTTCGGCACCTTCGCCTTCGGCCCGGTCCTGGGCGCGACGGACGAGGCCTCCGAGGGCAAGCTGACCGCGATCGCGCTGATGCTGCTCCTCGCCGCCTGCGGCAAGTCGGCCCAGGTGCCGCTGCAGTCCTGGCTCGGGGACGCGATGGAGGGCCCGACCCCGGTCTCGGCCCTCATCCACGCGGCCACCATGGTGACCGCCGGCGTCTATCTGATCGTCCGCTCCGGCGAGATCTTCAACGCCGCCCCCGACGCGCAGCTGGTCGTCACCGTGGTCGGCGCCGTCACGCTCCTCTTCGGTGCGATCGTCGGTTGCGCGAAGGACGACATCAAGAAGGCGCTGGCCGGCTCGACGATGTCGCAGATCGGCTACATGGTCCTCGCGGCCGGCCTCGGCCCGATCGGCTACGCCTTCGCGATCATGCACCTGGTCACCCACGGCTTCTTCAAGGCCGGGCTGTTCCTCGGTGCCGGTTCGGTCATGCACGGCATGAACGACGAGGTCGACATGCGCAAGTACGGCGGCCTGCGGAAGTACATGCCGGTCACCTTCGTGACCTTCGGCCTCGGTTACCTCGCGATCATCGGCTTCCCCGGCCTGTCCGGCTTCTTCTCCAAGGACAAGATCATCGAGGCGGCCTTCGCCAAGGGCGGTACCGAGGGCTGGATCCTCGGCGCCTGCGCCCTCCTCGGCGCCGCCGTCACCGCGTACTACATGACCCGCGTGATGATCATGACCTTCTTCGGCGAGAAGCGCTGGCAGCCCGCGCCGGACGCCGACAAGGCGCCCAGCGCCGAACCGGCCGCCGAGCACGCCGCGGGAGAGCTGCCGCACCCGCACGAGTCGCCGAAGACCATGACGATCCCGATGATCCTGCTCGCCTTCGGATCGGTCTTCGCCGGTGCCTTCTTCAGCATCGGGGAGCGCTTCGTGAAGTGGCTGGAGCCGGTCACCGGCTTCGAGCACGGACACCCGCCGATCGGCGCCGGCGCGATCACCACCGCCACCGTCGCCGTCATGCTCCTCGGCGTCGGCGTCGCGTACCTCCAGTACGGGCGCCGCCCGGTCCCGGTGGTCGCCCCGCGCGGCTCGCTGCTCACCCGGGCCGCCCGCCGCGACCTGCTCCAGGACGACTTCAACCACGTCGTCTTCGTCCGTGGCGGCACGCACCTGACCCGCTCCCTCGTCTACGTCGACCACAGCCTCGTCGACGGGGTGGTCAACGGCACCGCGGCCTCGGTCGGCGGGTTCTCCGGCCGGCTGCGCAAGCTCCAGAACGGCTACGCCCGGTCGTACGCGGTCTCCATGTTCGGAGGTACGGCGGTGCTCGTCGCCGTCACCCTGCTGATGAGGGCGGTGTAACACCATGTCCCAAGTGGTCAACGCGGGCTTCCCGCTCCTTACGGCGACAGCGGCTGTGCCGGCGGCCGGCGCGGTCCTCACCGCCGCCGTGCCCGCCGCCCGCCGCACCGCCGCCAAGTGGCTCGCGCTGCTCGTCTCGCTCGTCACGCTCGTGCTCGCCGCCGTCGTCTTCGTACGGTTCGAGCCCGGCGGCGACCGCTACCAGCTCGTCGAATCGCACGCCTGGATCAAGGACTTCGGCGTCCGCTACGAGCTGGGCGTGGACGGCATCGGGGTGGCGCTCATCGCGCTCACCGCGCTGCTCATCCCGTTCATCGTCCTGGCCGGCTGGCACGACGCCGACCCCTTGGAGACCTCCTCCAAGCGGTGGCGGCCCACCCAGGGCTTCTTCGCCCTGATCCTCATGGTCGAGGCGATGGTGATCCTCTCCTTCGAGGCCACCGACGTCTTCCTCTTCTACATCCTGTTCGAAGCCATGCTCATCCCGATGTACTTCCTCATCGGCGGCTTCGGCGACCGCGCCCACTCCGGCACGGACGAGAACGCGGCCGCGCAGCGCTCCTACGCGGCGGTCAAGTTCCTGCTCTACAACCTGGTCGGCGGCCTGATCATGCTGGCCGCGGTCATCGGGCTCTACGTGGTCGCCGGCGACTTCTCGCTGACGGAGATCGCCGCGGCGCGGGCCAACGGCTCGCTGGAGATGGCCACCAGCACCGAGCGGTGGCTGTTCCTCGGCTTCTTCTTCGCCTTCGCCGTGAAGGCGCCGCTGTGGCCGCTGCACACCTGGCTGCCCAACGCGATGGGGGAGGCCACCGCTCCGGTCGCCGTCCTCATCACCGCCGTCGTCGACAAGGTCGGCACCTTCGCGATGCTCCGCTTCTGCCTCGGCCTCTTCCCCGAGGCCTCGAAGTGGGCCACCCCCGCGATCGTCGCCCTCGCCCTCGTCAGCATCGTCTACGGGGCGCTGCTCGCCGTCGGCCAGCGGGACATCAAGCGCCTGGTCGCGTACGCGTCGATCTCCCACTTCGGCTTCATCATCATGGGCATCTTCGCGATGACCAGCCAGGGCCAGTCCGGCGCCACGCTGTACATGGTCAACCACGGGATCTCGACGGCCGCGCTGATGCTGGTCGCCGGCTTCCTGATCTCCCGGCGCGGCTCGCGGCTCATCGCCGACTACGGCGGTGTGCAGAAGGTCGCCCCGGTGCTCGCCGGCACCTTCCTGATCGGCGGTCTCGCCACCCTGTCGCTGCCCGGACTCGCCCCGTTCGTCAGCGAGTTCCTGGTCCTGGTCGGCACCTTCTCGCGCTACCCGGTGGCCGGGATCGTCGCCACCACCGGCATCGTCCTCGCCGCGCTCTACGTCCTCGTCCTCTACCAGCGGACGATGACCGGGCCGGTGAAGGAGGAGGTGCGCGGGCTGCCCGACCTGCGGGTGCGCGAGCTCGCGGTGGTCGCCCCGCTGATCGCGGTGCTGATCTTCCTCGGGGTCTTCCCGAAGCCGCTGACGGACGTCGTCAACCCGGCGGTGCAGCACACCATGTCCGATGTCCAGCAGAAGGACCCGAGCCCCGAAGTGGAGGCGGCCAAGTGAGCGCTTCAGCCGTCGCACCCGCTGTCCACACCCTGTGGACGACGGCGGCCGCCGGACCGATCGACAAGATCCCGGCACCCCACATCGAGTACACCCAGCTGTCGCCCGTGCTCATCGTGGTGGGCGCGGCCGTCCTCGGCGTCCTCGTCGAGGCCTTCGTGCCGCGCAAGGCCCGCCACCACACCCAGGTGTTCCTGAGCGTCCTGGCCCTCGCCGCCGCCTTCGCCGCGGTGGTCGGTCTCGCCGCCGGCGGCTACGGCTCCACCAAGGCCCACATCGCGGCCATGGGCGCCGTCGCCGTCGACGGACCGGCGCTCTTCCTGCAGGGCACGATCCTGCTGGCCGCGATCGTCTCGATCCTCACCTTCGCGGAGCGCAGGCTCGACCCGGCCGACCACGGCCACCGGGTCGACTCGTTCGCCGCCGAGGCCGCCGCGGTCCCCGGCAGCGAGCAGGAGAAGGCGGCGGTCAAGGCCGGCTTCACCACCACCGAGGTCTTCCCGCTCGCCCTGTTCGCCGTCTCCGGCATGCTGGTCTTCCCGGCCGCCAACGACCTCCTGACCCTCTTCGTCGCCCTGGAGGTCTTCTCCCTCCCGCTCTACCTCCTCTGCGCCGTCGCCCGCCGCAAGCGCCTGCTGTCGCAGGAGGCCGCGGTCAAGTACTTCCTGCTCGGCGCCTTCTCCTCGGCCTTCCTGCTCTTCGGGATCGCCCTGCTCTACGGCTACGCGGGCTCCGTCTCGTACGCCACCATCGCCGACGTCGTCGGCGGCGACGTCACCGCGATCGACCCGGCGCTCGCCGACACCATGGGCAACGACGTGCTGCTGCTCATCGGCTTCGCCATGGTGATGACGGGCCTGCTCTTCAAGGTCGGCGCCGTCCCGTTCCACATGTGGACCCCGGACGTCTACCAGGGCGCCCCGACCCCCGTCACCGGCTTCATGGCCGCCGCGACGAAGGTCGCCGCTTTCGGCGCGATGCTGCGCCTGCTGTACGTGGTGCTGCCGGGCCTCACCTGGGACTGGCGGCCGGTCATGTGGGCCGTCGCCATCGTCACCATGCTGGGCGGTGCGATCGTCGCCATCACCCAGACCGACATCAAGCGCCTGCTCGCGTACTCGTCGATCGCGCACGCCGGCTTCATCCTGGCCGGTGTCATCGCCGCCACGCCCAGCGGCGTCTCGTCGGTGCTGTTCTACCTCGGCGCCTACTCCTTCGTGACGATCGGCGCCTTCGCCGTCGTCACGCTGGTGCGGGACGCGGGCGGCGAGGCCACCCACCTCTCCAAGTGGGCGGGCCTGGGCCGTCGTTCGCCGCTGGTCGCGGCGGTCTTCGCGGTCTTCCTGCTCGCCTTCGCCGGCATCCCGCTCACCTCCGGCTTCTCCGGGAAGTTCGCCGTCTTCAAGGCGGCGGCGGAGGGCGGCGCGGGCGGCCTCGTCGTGGTCGGTGTCATCTCCTCGGCGGTCGCCGCGTTCTTCTACATCCGGGTGATCGTTCTGATGTTCTTCAGCGAGCCGAAGCCCGACGGCCCCACGGTCGCCGTGCCCTCGGGCCTCACCTCGATCGCCATCACGGCCGGTGTCGTGGTCACGCTGGTGCTCGGCTTCGCGCCGCAGTACTTCCTCGACCTGGCCGGGCAGGCGGGCGTGTTCGTGCGATAGCGCCCCTGAGCCCCCGAGGGCCCGGTCCCCGCGTGTGCGGAGACCGGGCCCTCGGCATGTGCGGGAGCCGGTGCGGCGACGCGGGGGTGACCGGGCGGGGCAGCCGTGTCATCGTGAGAAACCGCCGGATTGGTCTCGACCAGTTGAGGAGGGCCGCAAGCATGCGTGGCACCACCACGTCGCCCGACACACCCTGTGCCGCGCCCCGGCGCGGGGAACCGCCCGTGCACCGCCTGGAGGTGCGGCTGCCCGACGACGTGCCGTTCGCCGTCGGCACCTTCGACACCATCGGCCCCCTGTCCCGGGCCGCCTTCCCGCACCGGCACACCTTCTACGAGATCGTGCACGTCACCCACGGCACCGGCACCCATGTCGTCGACCTGAACCGCTGGGAGCTCCGCCCGCCGCACCTCGGCCTGATCCTGCCCGGGCAGCTCCACCACTGGGAGGACGTCCACGGCCTCGACGGCTCCGTCCTCCTCTTCACACCCGAGTTCCTCCTCGACCACCCCGGCGACCAGGACCTCCTGCGCCGCATCGGGGCACGCCCGTGGCTGTGCCTCGACCCGGCCGCGCACCGCCGCACCGCGCGCCTGATCGCCGAACTCAGCGAGGAGTACGGGCACGGCGACGCCGGATTCGCCGGCGTGCTGCGCTCGCTGCTGCACGTGCTGCTGGTCCGGACGGCCCGGCTCGGCGGCCCTGCCGAGCCGGCGGCGCCGCCCGGGCGCACCTCGGCCGTCGCCGACGCGTTCGCCCGGCTGATCGCCCGTACCGACGCGGACGGCGCCGTGGCCGGACTCCGCTCCGTACGGGAGTGCGCCGAGCGGCTCGGGGTCACCCCCGGCTATCTCACCGAGGCGGTACGGGCGGCCCTCGGCCGCACCCCGGCCGGCCTGCTCCGCGAGGCCCGCACCAGGGAGGCCCAACGCCTCCTCGCCCGCACGTCCCTGTCGGTGCGCCAGGTCGCCGCCAGGACCGGCTTCGACGACCCCGCGTACTTCTGCCGCTTCTTCCGCCGGGAGACCGGCATGAGCCCCGGCGACTTCCGAAAGCACCACGACCACCGTGCTGCGTCCATCGAAGCCGAACCCGGGCCCGCCTAGGTTTCTGGTCGATCGTTCCGCCCCCCCACAGAGGAGCAGGCATGGACCGAGAGACCTCGACCGGACACGTCACCCGCAAGGCCGTGCTGCGCGCCGCGCTCGCGGCCGGCATGGCCGCCCCCGCGGTGCTGATAGGCGTCCCCGCGCTCGCCCGCACCCTCGACGCCGGCACCGTCGCGCTTCCGCTGACCCCGGCGTGCGACGACGGCGACGACCCCACACCGGCCCAGACGGAGGGCCCCTACTTCAAGCCGAACTCACCCCTGCGCACCAGCCTGGCGGAGCCGGGAACGCCCGGCGTGCGGCTGACCGTGAGCGGCTACGTCTTCGGACGGGCCTGCCGGCCGGTCGCCGGCGCCCTGCTCGACTTCTGGCAGGCCGACACCAACGGCGCCTACGACAACACCGGATTCCGCTTCCGCGGCCACCAGTTCAGCGGCGCGGACGGCTCCTTCGTGCTCTCCACGATCGTGCCGGGCCTCTACCCCGGCCGCACCCGGCACCTCCACGTCAAGGTGCAGGCGCCGGGCCGCCCGGTGCTCACCACCCAGCTGTACTTCCCGGGCGAACCCCGCAACAACACGGACTCGATCTTCGACGCCCGGCTGCTGATGAGCGTGCGGGACGTGGGCGGCGGGGCGAAGGAGGCGGCCTTCGACTTCGTCCTGGACGTGCCGCAGGACCCGGGTCCGAGCCCGACACCGACCCCCACGGCGACCGCCCCGGGGGGCACCTGGGCGGCCGGGACCGCGTACCGGGCCGGGGACGCGGTCACCTACGCCGGGCGGGGCTATGTGTGCCTCCAGGCCCACACGGCCCAGCCCGGCTGGGAGCCGCCTGCCGTGCCCGCCCTGTGGCGGGCGGCCTGAGCAGGCTCAGGCGGCGCTGTTCGGCGCGATCCGGCCGGTGACCTCGCCGAGGGCGACGCGGACGCCGTCCGGGCCCGGGGCCCAGGCGGTCAGCGTGACCTCGTCGCCGTCCTCCAGGAACGTGCGCTTGCCGCCGGTGAGTTCGAGGGCGTCGCGCCCGTTCCAGGTGAGTTCGAGCAGCGAGCCGCGCTGACCCACCTCGGGGCCGGAGACGGTGCCGGAGCCGTACAGGTCGCCGGTGCGCAGCGAGGCGCCGTTGACGGTCATGTGGGCGAGCTGCTGGGCGGCCGTCCAGTACATGGTGGAGAACGGCGGCTCGGCCACGACCTCGCCGTTGATGGCGACGGTGATCCGCAGGTCGAAGCCGCCGGGCTCCTCCTCGCCGGAGTCGTCCAGGTACGGCAGCAGCGGGAAGTCCCGCGCCGGCGGGGCGACCCGGGCCGCGTCCAGGGCCTCCAGGGGGGTCACCCAGGCCGAGACGGAGGTCTGGAAGGACTTGCCGAGGAACGGGCCGAGCGGCACGTACTCCCAGGCCTGGATGTCCCGCGCCGACCAGTCGTTGAGCAGCGTCAGACCGAAGACGTGCTCCCGGAAGTCGGCGAGCGGGACCGGCGTGCCGAGCGCGGACGGGGTGCCGACGAGGAAGCCGACCTCGGCCTCGATGTCCAGCTTGACCGAGGGCCCGAAGACGGGCGCCGCGTCGGCCGGCGTCTTGCGCTGGCCGGCCGGCCGGACCACGTCCGTGCCGGAGACCACGACGGTGCCGGAGCGCCCGTGGTAACCGATCGGCAGGTGCTTCCAGTTCGGCGTGAGCGGCTCGCCGTCCGGACGGAAGATATGTCCGACATTCGTGGCATGGTGCTCGCTCGCGTAGAAGTCGACGTAGTCGGCGACCTCGTACGGCAGGTGCAGGGTGACCGCGTCCAGCGGGTGCAGCAGCGGCTCCACGACCGGCCGGTGCGCGGGCACGGTCACCCAGCCGGTCAGCGCGCGCCGCACGTCGCGCCAGGCGGTGCGGCCGGCCGCGAGCAGCGGGTTGAGGCTGGGCTGCGCGAGCAGCGCCGCGTACGGCGACCCGAGCGCGTGCGCCGCGGCCCCCGCGTCGAGCACGTGCCCGCCGATCCGGACGCCGAGCCGACGCCGGTCGGGCTCGTCGGCGGTGGAGAAGACGCCGTACGGAAGGTTGTGCGGGCCGAAGGGGTCGCCCTCGGCCAGATCGAGCGGGCTCTGCTCGGGCATCGGTGCTTGCCTCGCTTTCCAGGTGTGTGGGGGACACGTTACGGGGCGGGCGTCGAGCGGCGGATGACATGTGTCACACAGAAACTGAGGCCTCCGTGGGCAACTGTCCGTATTCGCGGGTTTTATGACGCCTATGAAGCGCCTGTGTCGACAAAGCGCCTGTCGCGGACTCGTCAATCTGGCTATTGCCGGGCCTTATTCCGGTCATACGATCGCTGCTATGTCGCGCCGCGTGAGGTATCCGCGGGCGCGGCTCCCACAACTCTGTTTCATTTCATCTTCGTCCGACCAGAAAAGGTCCACCTTGAAGATTCGCCGTATGGTGGCGACCGCCGTGGCCGCCGCCGTGACCACCCCGGTCGTGCTCCTTTCCGCCGTCCCCGCGTTCGCCGACACCAAGCCGGCCGCGCAGACGCAGGACCAGAAGACCGACATCGACGCGCTCCGCCGCGCGGTGACCAAGGCGCAGGCCGCGTACGACGCCGCCGTCGTCGCGTACGCGAAGGCCGGGGAGGCCGTCGACGCCCTCGGCAAGTCCGACAACCCGCTGGTCGTCGCCGCCGCCGACGCGAAGAAGGCCTCCGCCGAGGCTGCCGACGCGAAGAAGGCCGCCGACGCGAAGCTGGACGCCGCCAAGAAGGCCCTGGCCGAGCTGCCCGCCGACGCCACGCAGGAGCAGAAGGACGCGGCTCAGACGGCCGTGAACGAGGCCCAGGCCGCCGCCGACGCCGCCAAGACCACCGCCGAGACCAAGGCCGCCGCCGCCACCCAGGCGCAGACCGCCCTGGACGACGCCCGCGTCGCCGCCGTCCGCGAGGTCGAGAAGGCCCGGCAGGCCAAGGAGAAGGCCGCCAAGGAGCTCGAGGCCGCCAAGAAGGCGCTCGCCGACGCCCTGGAGGAGGAGCCGGGCGAGGAGTGCGAGATCACCAAGGATCTCGTCACCTCCGTGACCGGCCCGAAGAAGATCACCGCCGGCACCAGCGGCGTCTTCACCTTCCGCGTCACCAACAAGGGCAAGGTCGAGCTGGGCGAGGTCGGCGGCTACGCCGAGGCCTTCAACATGAGCGACGACCTCGACAAGTACCTGCACCTCACCTGGTCCTCCGCGACCAGCCCGAAGTGGCAGGCGGTCGACGAGGAGGAGGGCTTCTCCAGCCTCTCCTCCCTCAAGCCGGGCAAGTCCTTCGACTTCAAGCTGAAGGTCGCGGTGGACGCCAAGGCCCCCGCCGGTGACGGCGTCGTCGTCGCGGGCGGCGCGTACATCAACGAGGACGGCTCCTGCGGCTGGGAGGAGAAGGGCTCCTACGCGGAGTTCGGCATCGTCAAGGCCGCCAAGCCCGGCAAGCCCGGCACGGGCAACGGCTCCACCGGTGGCAACGGCAACACCTCGCAGCAGGGCGGCCAGTCCACCACCCCGGTGAACAACGGCACCTCCGGCTCCACCGGCGGTTCGCTGGCCAAGACCGGTGCGGGCTCCTCCACGATGCCGATCGCCCTCGCGGGCGGCGCGGCCGTGGTCCTGGGTGCCGGCGCCATGGTCGTCGTGCGCCGCCGCAAGGCCGGCGCGGACGCCTGACACGCAGCGCGATAAAGGGCCCGCATTCCGTCACGGAATGCGGGCCCTTTGCTTGTCGGTTCTCCTGCCGACCAGCGGAATTCACCCCGCCGTACGCGGAATGCGTTTCTCCCAGGTGCGGTGGAAGACGACCTCCCCGCCCTCCTTGCAGATCACCTCGTCCGACGTGAGAAACGCGTCCGCGTCGCACGAGATCTCCGAGCGGGTGACGACGGTGACGTCCCAGGCGAGCTCCGGGCGGTGCAGCCGGATCGACCAGTCCGAGCGGGTGCGGGCGGAGAGGGGGTCGGATGCGGAGATCGTGTAGGTCTCCAGGGCGTCCTCGGTGTATTCGAGGCCGTCCGGATAGACCCGGGTGCCGCCGTACCGGGGGTCCACCTCCAGCCGCCACTCGCCCTTGGCCACGTCCCGGACCACCACCCGCTCCGGGCGCGGCTCCTCCAGCGTGTGGGGGTGGCTGACGCCGAGCGGCTCGGACTGCTCCGGCTCCTCGAACTCGACGGCGTCGGTGGTGCGGGCGCGGACCGGGAGGGTCAGCGAGGAGCCGGCCGGGTCCAGGGTGAAGCCGGCCGCGTCGGGCTGGGGCCAGATCCAGGGCCAGTACGCGGAGGAGACGGCGAGCCGGACCCGGTGGCCGGGCCGGAAGGAGTGCCCGATGCCGTTGAGTTCGAACGCGTACGACTCCCACTCGCCGACCTGCGCCTCGACCGCCCGGTCCCGCCCGTAGCGGGCGGAGAAGTTCAGCACGCCCCGGGTGACCAGGGTGGAGGAGCCGTCCGGGGCGATGTCGCAGAGCCGGGCGACGACCTGGCCGGTGGGCGCGGGCGTCGTCAGGTGGAGCCGGACGGAGGGTCTGCCCAGGATCTCGACCGGGACGCCGCCCTCGGAGGACTCCGGGACCGGGAAGTCGAAGCAGGCCGAGTGCGCGTCCTCCTCGCGCTGGTCGGGCGGCAGGTCGGCGTCGTTGCCGAACGGGAAGAAACGGCCCGCGTCGAGGCCGGTCTGCTGGGGCGAGTCGACGACGACGGGCACGCCCTGGAAGGCGTACGTGACGGGGGTGACGTGCGGCGACGGCCAGGCCGGGTCGGCGACCCAGCGGCCCGGCAGTTCCTCGTACACCGTGGCCGGCGGGTGCGAGTCGCTGATCCAGGAGCGCAGCAGCGGCTCGGCCATCACGTCGTTCTCGAGCCCCTTGAGGTGGTGGTCCCACCAGCGCAGGGTCTCCTGGAGGAAGCCGATCGCCGGACCCGGTGGCCGCCCGCGGTCCGGGTACTGGTGCGACCAGGGGCCGATGATGCCGCGGATCCGGTCCTGGGGGAGGTGTTCGACGAGCCGGAGCACGGTGTCCCGGTACGGGTCGTGCCAGCCGCCGACGGCGAGGACGGCGGAGCGGACGGCCTGGTAGTCCTCGCAGACGCTGCCGTGCCGCCAGTAGGCGTCGCGGGTCTGGTGGGACAGCCAGGTGTGGACGAACGGCTCCACGCCCTCCAGGCGCTTCAGCCACGTCTCGCGCCACTCGTCGCCCACGTGGCGCGGGTCGGGCGGGCGGCACACGAAGGCGAGCATGGTGGCGGCCCAGGCGTGCATGTCGACGGCGAGCACGGAGCCGCCCATGTAGTGCACGTCGTTGTCGTAGCGGTCGTCGGTGGAGCAGACGGTGACGACGGCCTTCAGCGGTTCGGGGGCGAGCGCGGCGATCTGGAGGGAGTTGCAGCCGCCCCAGGAGATGCCGAACATCCCGACCTTGCCGGTGCACCAGGGCTGCTCGGCGAGCCAGTGCACCACGGCCACGCCGTCGGCGAGCTCGGTGGCGTCGTACTCGTCGCCCGGCAGGCCCTCGCTGTTGCCGTGGCCGCGGACGTCGACGCGTACGGAGGCGTAGCCGTGGCCCGCGTACCAGGGGTGGCGCTGCCAGTCGCGGGGCGCGGTCCAGTCGGTGAGCCGGTAGGGCAGGTACTCCAGCAGGGCGGGCACGGGCTCGTCGGTGAGCGGGCGCCAGATCCGGGCGTAGAGCCGCGTCCCGTCCGGCATCGGGATGCGGACGTCCTCGTGGCGGGTCCGGTACGGGAAGTCGGTGCGGATCTTCGGCTTCGGGTCCATCGGGTCACCTCAGTGGACGGGGTGCGTGGTGCGGCGCGGCCACGGCGTGAGGGCGGTCACGGCCCTGCGTCCCGCGGCACGGGAACCGGTCCCGGACCGCCGGGCCCGGGAGAGTGAGCCAACCCCCTCGGCCGGCCGAAGAACACGCGGGCGCCGACGGGCGGCGGCCGCTCGCCGTTCGTGCCGGTGTCGCTCGCTGTTCGGGACAAAACGCCTACTCCTGGTCGTATGAGCTGATCACGAACATACCGGGGGTGACGGGAAGGCGCCCACGGTGATCGAAACGTGACCGGATACGCTGGCTTGAGTGAGTGGACCGACACATCGACAATCCGAGTGATCGGCGTGCGGTCCGGACAGCGTCAGCAGGCGTCAGCAGACAGGAGATCCCCTCGTGACCGTCGTCGGGCCGTTCGGTCTTAGCGTGCGGGACCAGGCTCTCGAAGCCGATGTCCAGACCGGTCTTGCCGCCGTGGAGGCCGGCCTCCTCGACGCCACCAAGAGCGACGTACCGTTCATCACGGAGGCCGCCCAGCACCTGGTGCTCGCCGGCGGCAAGCGCTTCCGGCCGCTGCTCGTGATGCTCGCCGCCCAGTTCGGCGACCCGTACGCGCCGGGCGTCGTGCCCTCGGCCGTCGTCGTCGAACTCACCCACCTCGCCACCCTCTACCACGACGACGTCATGGACGAGGCGGCCGTGCGGCGCGGTGTCGACAGCGCGAACACCCGCTGGGGCAACTCGCTCGCCGTCCTCACGGGTGACTTCCTCTTCGCCCGCGCCTCGCACACGCTCGCGGACCTCGGACCCGAGGCCGTACGCATCCAGTCCGAGGCGTTCGAACGGCTCGTCACCGGCCAGATCCTGGAGACCGCGGGTCCCCAGGAGGGCCGCGACCCCGTCGACCACTACCTCGACGTCCTCGGCGGCAAGACCGGCTCGCTCGTCGCCGTCTCCTGCCGCTTCGGCGCCATGATGTCCGGCGCCGACGACTCCGTCGTCGACACCCTCACCCAGTACGGCGAGCGGCTCGGCGTCGCCTTCCAGCTCGCCGACGACGTCCTAGACATCGCCTCCGACTCGCACGAGTCCGGCAAGACCCCGGGCACCGACCTCCGCGAGGGCGTCCCCACCCTGCCCGTGCTCTACCTGCGGGCCGCCGCGGCCGCCCACGGCCGCCCCGAGGACCTGGAGCTGCTCGCCCTCGTCGACGGCGACCTCAGCGACGACGAGCGGCACGCCGAGGCCCTGCGCCGGCTGCGCGTGCACCCCGCCCTGGAGCAGGCCCGCCGGGACACCGTGCGGTACGCGGAGGAGGCGCGGGCGATGCTGGCGCCGCTGCCCGACGGGTACGCGAAGGCGGCCCTGGAGGAGCTGTGCGACGCGGTGGTCCACCGGGCGGGCTAGGTCCCCCGTCCGGCCAGGCCCCGTCCGGCCAGGCCCCGTCCGGCCAGGCCCCCGCACGGCCAAGTCCCCGTGCGGCGTGACAGGGCCAGAGCCAGGGCCAAAGCCATAGCCAGGGCCGAGGCCGGGTCCGCGACGCCTCGCACGGCGCCCGGCCCGGGCAGCCGAACGGGTTACCGCCCTAAGGGCCTGTCATCCCCGAGAGGTATACGAGGTTGATCCCGGGGGCTGACGATTCCGCGCCGCCGCCCTGGTGAGATGGACCCATCGAGCACGGTCCACGAGGGCACGGAGGGAACGCAGACCATGGCAGGACAGCGCAAGGCGAGCCGATACGTCGTCCCGGTCGCGGTGGCCGGAGTGGCCGCGGCGACCATCGGGCTCGTCCCGGCGCTCGCGGCGTCGGGCGACCCGGATCTGCCGGAGATCACGGCGCAGCAGCTCATCGAGAAGATCGCCGCGTCGGACACCCAGACCCTGTCCGGCACCTTCAAGATCGACACCGACCTGGGTCTGCCGTCCTTCGCCGGCCTGCTCCCGTCGGCCCCGGCCGGCGGGTCCTCCTCGGCGGACCCGACGGAGAAGCTGACCCAGCTCGTCTCCGGCTCGCACACCCTGCGGGTGGCGGCCGACGGCCCGGAGCGGCAGAAGCTGACGCTGCTGGACGGCTCCGACGAGTACAGCCTGGTCCACAACGGCAAGGACGTCTGGGCCTACGACAGCAAGTCGAACGAGGTCTTCCACGAGAAGGACGCCCAGGGCCGGGCGCCCGAGAAGGAGAAGCTGCCGGCCACGCCGAAGGAGCTCGCGGACGAGGTCCTCAAGGCGGCCGGCGACACGACCTCGATCACCGTGGGCGGCACGGCCAAGGTGGCCGGCCGGGACGCGTACCAGCTCGTCATCAAGCCGAAGCAGTCCGGCTCGACGGTCGAGTCGGTCAAGATCGCGGTGGACGCGGCCAACGGTACCCCGCTGAAGTTCACCCTCTCCTCCGTCAGCGGCGGCAAGCCGGTCGTCGACGCGGGCTTCACCAAGGTCGACTTCGGCAGGCCGGACGCCGGCACCTTCGACTTCAAGGCGCCGAAGGGCGCGAAGGTGACGGAGGGCGCGGCGGAGAAGGAGGCCGGCAAGGCCCCCGAGGACCTGGACAGGATGTTCGGCGGCCTCGGCGACCTCGGCGGCCTGGAGAAGGGCGGCAAGGGCGCGGAGGGTGGCGGCTTCGACGTCGTCGGCGAGGGCTGGACCGCCATCGCGAAGCTGGACTCCGGTGCCCCGGCGCCGAAGACCGACGAGGCGCCGAAGGAGGTCCAGGGCTTCCTGGACGCCCTCGGCGACAAGGTGAGCGGCAAGTTCGGCTCGGGCACCGTCTTCAAGACGAAGCTGGTGAACGCCCTGATGACGGACGACGGCAAGGTCTACGTCGGCGCGGTCACCCCGCAGGCGCTGGTGGACGCGGCCGACTCCGGTCGCTGACAAGCCGATTGGGACCCCGGGTGGGTCGGGGCGATGGTCACCGACCCACCCGGGCGTTTCTGTGCGCGCCGCGCGGCGGCCCGCCTCGCGGCTTACGGGAAGGTCAGCTTGAAGCTGTTGATGTAGCCGGTGTCGATCGCGGCCTTGTCCTGGACGCGGAGCTTCCAGACGCCGTTGGCGACCTCGGAGGAGGCGTTCACGGTGTAGGTCTGGTTTATGTTGTCCGCGCTGCCGCCGGAGCGGTTGTGCAGGTTGTAGACCGAGCCGTCGGGGGCGACGAGGTCGACGACGAGGTCACCGATGTAGGTGTGGACGATGTTCACACCGACGGAGAGGTTGCTCGGGGCGTTGCCGCTGATGCCCGAGACGGTGACGGAGGACGTCACCGCGGCGCCGTTGTCCGGGACGGAGACGTCGGCGGTGTTCTCGAAGACGGTGCCGGTCGGCGGGGTGGTCGTCCCGCTCGCCAGGTTCCAGATCGCGTACGCGATGGCGTCGGCGTTGCGGTCCAGGGCGGTGTCGTTGATGTTCGCCGTGGTGTCGCACGAGGAGTGGTAGCAGCGGTCGAAGGCCTGGCCGGCCGTGCCGCCCCACTTCTGCGCCTGGGCGCTGGTCTTGGTGTAGTCGGCGCCGGAGAAGAGCCCGCCGACGGGGACGCCCGCGTTCTTGAACGGGGCGTGGTCGGAGCGGCCGTCGCCCTCGGTCTCGATCTCCGTCGGGATGCCGAGGCCCGCGAAGTAGTTCTTGAAGGTCTGCTCGATCGTCGGGTCGTCGTCGTAGACGAAGTAGCCCGGGTTCGGCGAGCCGATCATGTCGAAGTTCAGATAGCCGCTGATCTTCGCGCGCTCGGTGGCGGGCAGGTTGTTCACGTAGTACTTCGAGCCGACCAGGCCGAGTTCCTCGGCGCCCCACCAGCCGAAGCGCAGGTGCTTCGTGGGCTGGAACTGGGCGCGGGAGACGGCGAGCGCGGTCTCCAGGATGGCGGCGGAGCCCGAGCCGTTGTCGTTGATGCCGGGCCCGGAGGTGACCGAGTCGAGGTGCGAGCCGGACATGACGACCTGGTTGGGGTCGCCGCCCGGCCAGTCGGCTATGAGGTTGTAGCCGGTGGCGCCGTTGTACGTGAACTGCTGGAGCGTGGTGGTGTAGCCGGCCGCGTCCAGCTTGGCCTTCACGAAGTCGATGGAGGCCTTGTAGCCCGTGCGGCCGTGGGCGCGGTTGCCGCCGTTGTTGGTGGCGATCGTCTGGAGGTCGGCGAGGTGCTGCTTGACGTTGGTCACCGAGATGTCGGGCGGGGTGACGGCGGCGGTGCCGACCGGCGCGGCGTTGGCCGGGACGGCGCCGGCGAAGGCGCCGAGGACGAGCGCCGTGGCGCCGGCCAGGGTGGACAGTCTCGCGGAGAGTTTCATGTGGGGGCTCCGGATTCCGAACTGGGGATGGGACGGAACGTGCGAGCGCCTCGCACCGTGGGTGGTGCGAGGCGTTGGAGCTGTGCGGCTGCGCTGTGTGTGACGAATGTTCAGTGAGAGTTTGACATCCCGTCAAGAGCAGAAACCGGTCACGGGTGTTCGCTCACCGGACAGCCGAAGGCCCGCGTCTTCAGCGTCGACAGCGCGCCGTCGACGGGATGGGGCTGCGGCTGCCCCGGACCGTTCCACCGCATGAGGTTGATGGCGAAGGAGAACTGGCGCCTGCCGTCCTCCCGGGTCATCGAGACCGTGCCGGCTCCCCAGACCGTCCCCTCGTTGCCCCAGAAGGTGCCGCAGCCCGGGATCTCGACCCGGTGCAGCCCGAGCCCGTACTCGATCGTCGACCCGTCGAGGGCGACCACGGGGACCGTGCGGCGCATCTCCGTCAGCGACGCCGGGGTGATGATCCGGCCCGCGAACAGCCGGTCGAAGAACCGGTTCAGATCCTCCATGGTGGACACCATGCCGGCCCCGGTCATCACCCACGACATGTCGTAGACGCTGTAGTCGCGCGGCGGGTCGAGCACGCCCCACAGCGCCTCGTACATCTTCGAGTGCGTTCCCTGGATGCGCGGCCCGGTGGGGAACGCGGTGTGCCGCAGCCCGGCGCGCTCGATGACGTTCCGGGTGATGTACTCCTCGGCGGTGGTGCCGGTCACCCGCTCCAACAGCTGCCCGAGAAGGAGGTAGTTGGTGTTGGAGTACACCCCGGGGGTGGCGCCGGGCGCGCCGGACGGCGGGGCCGCGAGCCCGAGCGCGATGAGCTCGGCCGGGCGGAACCGCCGGAACCGGTTGTCGTCCAGACTCTGGGCGGATACGCCCGAAGGTCCGCCCTGGATGGACGGAAAGGCGTAGGGGATGTACTCGGCGATACCGCTGGTGTGGTTGAGCAGCATGCGCACCGTGACCGTGCGGCCGCGTTCGCCCGGTACCAGATCGGGCAGGTAGTCGCCGATCGGCGCGTCCAGGCGGACCCGGCCCGCCTCGACCTGCTGCAGGACGGCGGCGGCGACGAAGGTCTTGGTGAGGCTGCCGACCCGGTGCCGCATGCCGGGGGTGACGGGCCTCCCGGTGGCCAGGTCCGCGACCCCGGCGGCGCCGCGCCAGGTCCGCCCCGAGTCCCGCACCTCGGCGAACACCCCCGGCATGCCGGCCTCGTGGAGGGCGTCCAGGGCGGCCTGCAGCTCCGGGCCGTCGAGCCGGCCCGGCGCGGCGGGCGCGCCGTCGGCGGAGCGTGTGCCGTCGGGCGCGGGGGGCGCGCCGTCGGGGCGCGTGCCGTCCGCCGTGGACACGGCGCCGGCAGGGGTCGCCTGGCCGGCCGGGGCCGTCCCGCCCGCAGGGTGCGCCGTACCACCGGGGGGCGCCCCACCGGCCCCGCCCGCCCCGTCGGGCGCGGCGGCCGCCGTGATCGTGCCGGTGCCGAGGGTCAGTGCGGCCATACCGCCGCACAACGCCAGGCGCATCTTCATGAGTCGGTCCTCTCGTGGGGGTGGGCAGGTGGAGGCGCTCAGCCGGCGAGGGCGCGCCGGAGCGCCGCGCCCAGCTCGGCGTTCTGCCGCTGGGAGACGTCGGCCGAGACGATCGCCTGCGAGCCGTGGAAGGTGCCGGGCCACTGGTGCAGCTCGACGGACACGCCCGCCCGCATGAGGCGCAGCGCGTAGTCGATGTCCTCGTCGCGATTCGGGCAGAGCTCGGCCGTGGCGATGTACGCGGGCGGCAGCCCGCCCAGGTCCTCGGCCCGCGCGGGCGCCGCGTACGGGGTGGCGGGCCGCCCTCCGAGGTAGTGCCGCCAGGACGCGGCCGTCTTGTCGCGGGTGATCCAGGGCGTGTCGGTGAAGTGGCGCTGCGACCAGGTCTCCTGCCGGTCGTCGAGCTGGGGCTGGTTGAGCAGCTGGAAGCGGATCGCCGGCCCTCCTTCGTCCCGCGCCCGCAACGCCACCGCCGCCGCGAGCCCGCCGCCGGCGCTGTGCCCGCCGACGGCGATCCGGTCGGGGTCGACGCCGAGTGCGGCGGCGTGGGCGACGGTCCACTCCAGTACGGCGTAGGCGTCGTCCAGGGCGGCCGGGTAGGGGTGCTCGGGGGCCAGCCGGTAGCCCACCGAGACCACGACCGCCCCGGATCCGGCCGCGATCCGGGTCGCCCACGGATGCTCGGTGTGCGGGTCCCCCATGACGTACCCGCCGCCGTGCAGCCAGACCACGGCGCCGCGCGCCCCGCGCGGACGGTAGACACGCACCGGTACGTCGGGGTCGGCCGGCACCGTGAGGTCCTCGACCTCCAGGCCCGGGGTCTCGGGCGACGGGATCGCGGCGGCCAGCGCGGCGAGACCCTGTCGCGCGGTGGCGGGGTCGCCGAGTTCCGCCTGGGGGAACAGCGGGACGAACACTTCGAGTTCGGGATCCATGACGCCCATCCTCGGCCCGGGCCGCCCGGCGGATCATCCGCCGACCGTCGCGCATCGGCCCCCCGTCACGCGCCGTTCGGCGCCCCGGCCCGGGACCCGCCCTCCGTATCCTGCTGTCATGGAGGCACTGGCCTTACGGCTGTCGGGACTTGACCCGTACGTGGACGGCGCGATCCGCATCGTCGCGTTCTACGACACGCTGATGCGCCGCCGTGTGGACCTCCCGGCGCTCGCCCGCGCCTCGGCCGGCCTCGCCGAGTGCGTGGCCGGAATCCGCCTCCACGGAACGGAGCGGGCGACCCGGGTCTCGGCGCTGGGCACGGAGGCGACCACGGAGCCGTTCGCGCCCTCGTCCACCCTTCCGGTCATCCTCGACGACGAGGAGATCGGCGCGGTGTGGCTGGAGCGCCCCGGCCCGCCGAACGCCCTCGACGACGTCCTCCTCGACCGGCTCGCGATCGCCGTCGCGGCGGCCGTGGAACGTTACGGGCCGGCCCGTACGACCATGGCCGACCCGGCGCTGGTCGAACTCGCGATCGCCGCCGGGGCGGACGACGTGGCCCGGGCGCGCGCGTTGCGGCTGCTGGGCTTCGCGGCCGGCCTCCCCGTCCACGTGGTCGCCGTACGCTCCCCGGTCCCGCTCGACAGGGTCGGCGCCCGGGTCTGCCCGTCCGGTCTGGTGAAGGCGGCGCCGCTCGACGACGTGGGCGTGCTGCTGACCGCCACCGCGGTCGACCCAGGCCGTTTTCCCCCGGGCGTCCGCGCGGGCCTGGCCGCACCCGGCCGCCCCGACCACTCCTGGCGCCAGGCCCGCACCGCCCTGCGCTTCACCACCCCCCGCGAACCGGTGGTCCACCACGCCGACCTGGGCGCCCTGGCCCTGCTGGCGGAGATCCCGGAGGAGTCGGCGCGGGCGAACCCGGACGTGGCGGCGCTCGCCCGGCTCGCCGGCAGCGCGGAGGACCTGGACACCCTGGACGCCTACTGCGCCACCGGTTCGCTGCGCCGCGCGGCCGACCTCCTCCACCTCCACCACAGCAGCGTGGCCCGCCGCCTGGACCAGCTCGGCAGGGCCCTGTCCCTGGACCTCACCACCCCGTCGGGGCTGACGAGGGCCCGGCTGGCCCTGGCGGCGTGGCGGCTGCTGGTGGACGAGCGCGGGCTCTGAGGCCGGCCGGCCTCAGAGCCCGGCGTCGATGACGGCGTCGAGCAGACCGGGGAAGCGGGCGTCGAGTTCGGCGCGGCGCAGCCGGACGAAGCGGTTGCGGCCGACGACGCGGGTCGAGGTGACGCCCGCCTCGCGGAGGATCCGCATGTGGTGCGAGACGGTCGACTTGTGCAGATGGCCGATGCCGAGGGTGTCGGGCGCGCAGCTGTACTGCTCGCCGCTGGCGTAGACGCCGAGCAGGTGGAGCCGTACCGGATCACCGAGCGCGTGCAGCACCTTCACCAGCTCGATGTCGGCGGCGTCGGGCTGGGGCAGCCACTCGCCTTCCTGCGTCTCGTCGATGTCGATGCCCATACCGGCACCCTCCCTTGACCCCGAATCGTTTGACAAGCATCAAACGGTCTCTATTGTTTGGCGTACATCAAACAATACTGGAGGGGACCACTCATGCGGCTGCGCCTGCTTCTGCTCGCCCTCGGGACCTTCGCCGTCGGCACCGACGGCATGGTCATCGCGGGAATCCTCGGCCTGATCGCCGGCGACCTGGACGTCTCCGTCCCGGCCGCCGGGCAGATGATCACCGTCTTCGCCCTCGCCTACGCGCTCCTCGCGCCCGTCCTGGCCACCGCCACCGCGCACTGGGCCCGGCGCCGCGCGCTGCTCACCGGGCTGGCCGTCTTCACCGCCGCCAACGCGCTGACGGCGCTCGCCCCCGACTACTCCACGCTGTTGCTCACCCGCGTCCTCGCGGCCGCGGGCGCCGCGCTCTACACCCCCACGGCGAGCGCCGCCGCCGCCGCGCTCGTGCCGCCGGAGCGCCGCGGCCGGGCGCTCGCCACCGTCATGGGCGGCATGACCTTCGCCACCGCGCTCGGCGTTCCCGTCGGCACCTGGATCGGACGCAGCGACTGGCGCCTCACCATGTGGCTCGTGACCGCCCTCGGGGCGGCGGCCCTCGCGGGCCTCGCCCTCCTCCTGCGCGAACTCCCGGCCCCCGCGCCCGCGCTCGCCCTGCGCGCCCGCCTCGCCCCGCTCGCCGACCGCCGGGTCCTGGCGGCGGCCGCCACGACCTTCCTGGTCTTCCTCGCGTTCCAGACCGTCTTCATCTACTACTCGGTCGCCGCGGCCCCGGCCACCGGCGGCGACCAGGGCAGGCTCACCCTGCTGCTCCTCGTCTCCGGCGTCGTCTCGGTCCTCGGCAGCACCCTCGGCGGCCGGGTCGTCGACCGCTGGGGCCCGCGCACCGTCCTGCTCGCGGGCGGGGCCGTCTCCACCCTCGTCTCCCTCGCCCTCCCGTGGCTGATGCAGTCGATGCCCACCGCGCTCCTCGCCGCCGCCGTCAACCCGCTCGCCGGCTGGGCGGTCGCCGTCGCCCTGCCCGCCCGCCTGGTCTCCCTCGACCCGCCCAACGCGCCGCTGCTGCTCTCCCTCAACAGCACCGCCCTGTATCTCGGCATCGCGGCCGCCGGCGGCGCGGGCAGCGCGGCCATCGCCCTCCTGGGCCCCCGCTGGTTCCCCTTCGCCTCCACGGCCCTGACGGTGCTCGCGCTCGTCGTCGGCACCCTCACGACCCGCCCGGCACCCCCGAAGCCCGGGATCCGCCGCCCGGCGGACGGCGTGCGCGCGACACCGGCCGCGTGAGGCGGCCACCTGACGGCGCTACGGGTAGCGGGGCAGGCCGTCGGTCGGGATCGTCCAGTGGGCGATGGTGACGTCCTCGCCGTAGACGAAGTCCTTGCGGGTCGCGTAGCGCGGGCCCTCGGGGGTTGCGTGGATGTCGGAGAACACCGCTCCCGTGCCGTTACGGGGATCGAAGATCGCGAACACCGGAATTCCGATCAGGGGATAGTCCCGCAGCTTGCCGACCCAGTCGTTGTCCGGGTTGGAGCGGGACGTGATCTCGATGGCGGCGATGAGCGTGCGGGGGTCGAAGGAGCCGTCCCCTTCCATGTCCGCCCACGGGATCACCATGACGTCGGGTCGGCGCATGACGCCCCCTGGTTCGTCCTCCACGTCGGGCTCGCCGGTGTGGGCGAGGAGGTCGTCCGGCATGACACGTTCGAGGCGTCGGCTGACCTGCGCGGCGGTGAGCTCATGGGGACGACGCGGAGCCATCATGTCGTGAACGATTCCTTCTGCGGTGATCTCGAACTTGCCGGGGACGCTTTCGTCCAGGCTCTCCAGCGCGTCGCGCATGCTGCGGTAGAGGGGGGAGGCGGTGTTCATGGCGCTGGCTCCTCGTCCGTGCCCTGGGGCCCGAGTCATCAGCTTCATGCTAGGCGGCTTCTCTCTGGTGGGAGCGGCAGTCGCCGCACTGGCCGGGGTGGCGTGAGCGGAAGGCTCGATCGCAGCTGTCGCAGGTCTGGAAGGGGTCGGGGGCAAGGGGGCGGGCGGGCAGGGGTGGCGGGATGAGCGTGGCGAGACGGTGGGCGAGGAGGCCGGCCGGGTGGACGAGGTCGTGGGGGAGGCATGCCGAGAGGGTGCGTACGACCGCGTCGGGAGAAGCACCGCGTTCGAGCCAGGTGGTGACGGCCGGGGCGAGGCGTCGGATGTCGCGTTCGGCGAGGAGGAGCCGGGGCGTATGGAGACGGAGACCGGCGAGGAGCGCGGCGGCGGGGCGGTCGTGCTCCGAAAGCACGGCGGGCGGTGGCGGGGGTGGGGCCTTCGGGCGGGCGTTCGCCGGCGGGGGTGGGGCCGGGGGAGGTGGCTCCGGCGGTGTCCGCGGGGCCGGAGACTCCAGGGTCGGTGTCCGCGGGGCCGGAGACTCCAGGGTCGGTGTCCGCGGGGCCGGAGTCTCCCTTGCCCGTTCCGGTTCAGCCCCCGGACGGTTGTACGAGATCGTGCGCGGCACGATCCGGCCGTCGGGCAGGCGCTCCCGGACGCGGGCCAGGTAGCCGTGTGCCTCCAGCTCCCGCATGGCGCGGGCGACCCGCAGCTCGCTCTCGGGGACCCGGGCGGCGATGGCCTTGATGCCGACGGAAGTCCCGGCGGGCAGCGACTGGAGGTACAGGGCCAGTCCTCGCGCGACGAGGGTGAGCTCGCGGTGCTGGGCGAGGTGGTTTCCGACGACCGTGTACTGGGTCGTGTGAGGGACGTTCCGGTGAATCAGTCCTGCGGCGTGCGAGGGCACGCTAGGGTTCGATGAAGCCATCGGGAAGTTGCGACCTTCCTCGGTGGTCAGGCCCTCGATCGGGATCGCCATCCCGGCCGGGGGCCGACGCATGTCCGGGGTTTGTGACACGAGCATATGCCAGGCAACCCGCCCTGAATCCAGCCCAGTTGGGGCAGATCACCCGAGTGGGTGACGGACGTGTGCGGGGAGGCTGGAGGGTTGGGTGGGTGTTTTCCCTGGTACTCAAGTCTTTTACGGCGTGGGCCACCGCGTCGCGAGTCCTCGCGGCGCGGCAGCTCGCGGCGGGGTGAGCTCCACGTCCGAATAGCGCCGGTGTCCGCCCCGCGCGCGCGTGAGGATGACGGGCATGACCACCACCTACACCGCACGACCCGTCCCGCCCGCCGTCCTCGCCGAGCTGCGGCTCCGTGACGACGCCGGGCGGCCGTGCCGGGCGTTCACGGCGGACGCCGAGACCGCCGGAAACCCGCTCCGCTGCTGTCTGCGCGCCTCGCGCGAAGGCGAGCGGATCGCGCTCGTCACGTACGCGCCGCTGCGGCGCTGGGCCGCCGAGAGCGGCGCGGAGCCCGGGGCGTACGACGAGCAGGGACCCGTCTTCGTCCACGCCGAGGAGTGCGGCGGTCCGGACGGCGCCGACCCCGGGCGCTACCCCTTCGACCGGCCCGGCGCGCTGCGCACCCTGCGCCGGTACGACGCCGCCGGGCGGATCGTCGGCGGGCGGCTCCTGGAGATCCCCGAGGCGGCGACCGAGGGCTTCGACCGGGCCTTCGACGAGGCCTTCGCCGATCCGGAGGTCGCCCTCGTCCACGTCAGGGCGGTCGAGTACGGCTGCTTCCAGTTCGAGGTGCGGCGCCCGAACTGACGTATGGGGGCGGGCGTTAGGGTCGGTCCCATGGTGAGTTCATTCAGCGACGCGTTCCTGCTCGAGGCCGAACGGCACGCCGCCTGGGGCGCGGCCCAGCTCGAAGCCCTGACGGCGTTCCTGCCGGAAGGGGACTGGACCGCCGACCTCGCGGCCTGCCACTACCACCAGGGCGGCCTGGACCTGCGGGTCGCCGTCCTCGGCACGTACGACATGGACGAGCGGTCCTGGATGTGGGGCTGGGCGAACCCCGGGCTGCGAGGCACCGAGGTGGTCGCCCTGACCGCCGCGGTCGAGCGCTACGGGCGGGCGCACGGCATCGCCGAACTCACCCAGGAGGTCCTGGACCTGTCCGGCTTCGACGACCCCCGGCGGGCGGCGGAGACGCTCGCCTTCACCGGCATGGGGGTCGCCGAGGCGCCCGGCTACATCGGCGTGCCGGCGGGGCCCGCCACCCAGGTGTACTTCCTGCCCGACGACCCGCGGGTGCCGCGCGCCACCCTGGACCCGGTCTCCCTGCCGCGCACGCTGCTCACCGGCGCCGGCCTCATCGGCCACTCGGCCCGGCAGGTCGTCGACGGCTACCTCGACCACCACCGGCTGCCCCGCCGCACCGAGGGCGACGACCGGATCGTCGCCGAACTCCCGGGCGGCAGCACGGTCGAGATCGCCTTCGACCCGCTCGGCCGCATCGCGGGCGTCCAACTCACGGCACTGCCCAGGGCCTAGGCCGAGGAGCCGGCCGCCTCAAGACGCTCGGTCGGCCCCGCGAAGGCCAGGAACAGGGTGCGGGAGCCGAGCAGCCACCGGCCGTCGACCTTGCGGAACGTGTCCTCGTAGTGGCCGACCTGGGTCGGCGCCCGCGGGGGGACGAAACCGCCCGCGTAGCCGTCGACCCGGTAGGTCGTGAAGTACGTGGTCGCCGTCGCCGTGCTTCCGGACGTGAGGGTCACGAGGATGTTCGTGCAGATCCGGCGCGAGAGCCGGTCCGCGGGACGGCCGGCGAAATAGGACCGGAGCGCCTCCCGGCCCTGGATCCGCCGCTCACCCTCCGGCCACTCCCAGAACCCGTCGTCCGTGAACAGCTCGGCCACGTCACCCGGCTCGCCGAGGTCGAGCTTGTGGACGAAGTCGACGACCAGACGCTCACACGCCCGCTCTGCGATCAACCGGGCGATGTCGTCGAGGTGTTCGGCACGCGTGTCCATCCCCCCTTCCTAGCAGCACGGCGAACGGCGCCGCGACCGTGTTTCGGCTCGCACGCGGCGGGTCGACCGGAGGAACGGGCCTGCCGGCGGTCACGCCGACGGGTCGGATTCCGTGCCCCACTCCCCACCGGTCACCTCGCGGGCGACCCGACGCCACTCGGCCCGGCCGCCCGGCAGCGGCCACGCCCAGGTGGGCCGGGCTGCCGTCCGCAGTTCCTCCAGCCGGCGGGCCAAGGACGCACCCGCGGTCCCGGCGCCGTCGGGGACGGCGGCGCCATGGCGGTCCCGTAGCGCGGCGAAACGCTCCAGTTCGGCCTCGTAGGACCGCACCGCACGCCGCGTGCCCGTGGCCACCTCGTCCTCCGGTGCGGTGCGGTGCAGTTGCAGCAGAGGGGGCGTGGTCGACTCGGCGATCGAGGCGACGAGCCGCGCGTGGCCGTCGAGGATCACATGGCAGTCCAGGCCGCTGACCCACCACAGCAGGACCGGCGGCAGGGTGCCGGCGCGGGCCTGCTTGCGGTACGCCTTCACCCGGGCGTCGTGGCGGTCGGGCATGCGGCGCAGCGGGAGGATCTCCCAGGAGCCGGAGTGGACGTGCCAGTCGATGTATCCGTCGGGGTGACCTTCGACGATCATCTCGCCCCAGTACGCGGACGCCGGCAGGTGGTGGTGGTTGTGCCCGAGGAGGGGGCTCTCGCGCGAGAGCAGCCACCGCCCGTCGTGCAGCGGACCGCCCGGCGCCGTCGCCAGGTGCTCGGCGAAACGGTACGCCCAGCGGTCCGGCCGGCCGGTCAGGTCCCGGCCGGCAGCGGCCCGCTGGGGCGGGACGACGGAACGGTAGGTGTCGGTACGCCGGAACTCGACCCCACCGTGGTCGTCGTCGACGGAGGCGAGGAGCACGGGCCGCCCCTCCTGGGCGAGCAGGAGCCGTCCCTCGGCGCTGAAAAGGCACAGGCCAGGCCGGGGACGTGCCTCCACTTCGAGGGACAGGCCCGACCAGGTGCCGTCGTCCCGGTTGATGGCCGTGCGTCGCATGCCGAGAACCCTAGGTCCTCTCGTCTCATGCCCGGGGGCAGGCGGGAGTTCGACGTCAGGGCCTAGGCGCCACGAGTCGTGCCGTCCCCGTCGAAGAGCAGCGAGTCCAGGCCCCGTCGTACGCCCACCGTCCCGCCCACCCGCCGGACCGCGAGCAGGGTGCCCGCCGTGTACGGGTCCGGGGTGGCGCCCGCGTCGTGGCGGAGGGTGAGGCGCTCGCCGTCGCCGCCGAAGACGACCTCCGTGCTGACGACGAAGCTCGGCAGGCGTACCGAATGCACCCGGCTGCCCGCCACGTCCGCCCCGCGCGCCTCCGGCGGGCCGATCAACTCGGCCGGCGGCACGCCCTGTTCGGGCGAGCGGATCCTGCCGAGGGACTCGGCGAGCTCGCGGGCGGTGCCGCTCGGCACGTCCGGCTTGCCCGCGCTCGCGTAGTCGGTGATCTCCCAGTGGTCCAGGTGCTCCGCCGCGAGCGCCGCCGCGCGGGAGAGGACGGCGGCCATGACGGAGAAGTTGCCCGCCGCGATCACTCCGACGCCCGCCGCCCGGGCGAGGGAGTCGAGTTCGGCGTAGTCCTCGGCGGTCAGGCCGCTGGACCCCACGACGACGTGCGCGCCCGCCTCGATCCCGGCCCGGACGTTCGGCCCGACGGCGGCCGCGCTCGTGTAGTCGACGAGCACGTCCGCCGGCGCCGCCGCGAGCGCCTCCGCGACCGAGCCGTACACCTTGCCCTCCGCCCGGGACCCGACCGCCTCGGCCAGGGACCGTCCGGCGGAGGACCGGGAGACCCCGGAGACCAGGGTGAGGTCCTCGGCCCGGTCGAGGGCGGCGACGATCGGCGGCGCGGTCCAGCCGGTGATCCCGGCGAAGCAGACTCGGATCATGCTGGTCGTCATGGGGTCAATGTACGCAGAACTCGTTCCCCTCCGGGTCCGCCATGACCGTCCACGAGCCGCCCGGTTCCGCCACCTGGCGGAGGACCTTCGCGCCCAGCCCCTCCAGCCGCGCCACCTCGGTGTCGCGGCTGCCCGGCTCCGGGTGGAGGTCGAGGTGGAGACGGTTCTTCACCGTCTTCGACTCGGGTACGCGCTGGAAGAGGATGCGACGGCCCAGGCCCGTGTCGGACGCCGGGTCGAACGGCTCGTCCGGATGCCGTACGGCCGCCAGGTCGCGCCAGGCGAGCCGGTCCTGGACGGTGAGGGTGGCCTCGCGCGGGACGGCGCCGGCGGCGAGCAGCCGGTCGACGAGGGCGCTGTGGTCCTCCTGCCGGTAGTGGAGGGCGGCGGCCCAGAAGGCGGCCTGGGCGTGCGGATCCGCCGCGTCGATGACGAGCTTCCAGTGAAGTGCGGTCATGTGACCTTTTATAGGGGGCGCCACCGACAACGGCCTTCGGGCCGACCCGGCCGGCCGCCCCACCCCACCGGCCGGCTGCGACCAAGCTCACGGCTTCGGTCGCGCGTTCCGCGCCTAATGTGGAGGGATGAACGATTCGCCCGGCTGCCCCCTGGTCGGCGTCGCCGCCGCGTACATGCCCCGGCTCTCGGAGTTCTCCTTCGAGCCGGGGCTCGTGGCCGCCGTCGACCAGCACGCGGCGGCCGTGTGCGACGCGCTCGTCCCCGCCCAGCGGAGCCCGCAGGCCCGGACCGTCCAGCGGGAGGACCTCGCGGACTACGTGCTGGGCTTCACCGACCGGCTCGCCGAGGTCTCCTGGGTCGAGCCGGCCGGTCACGACTTCGCCACCCTGCGGCTGACCGCCGTCTGCTGGCTCATCCGCGAACACGACCTGCTGGCGGTCTGAGCCGCCCGCCGCCGCGCGCGGGCGGTGTCCCGGCTAGGCCGACGGAGCGGAGAGCGGCGCGGTGCCGGCCTCGCCGTCGGCCTGCCCGGCCGCGGTGACGAGACCGCCCGCAGGCACGTCCGCCGCAGGCACGGTCGGCTCGGGCGCGGTCGCCGCAGACATGGCCGCCGCAGGCACACCCGCCGCAGCCACAGCAGCCTCGGGCACACCCGCCCCGGGCACAGCACCTTCGGGCACACCCGCCCCGGGCACAGCACCTTCGGGCGCGGTCGCCGCTGCGGGTGCCGTCGCCGCCTGATTCGCAGCCGCAGCCGCAGCCGCCGCCGCGGCAAGGGCCTCCCGGCTGCGCCGGGCCGTGCGCAGGCCGTCCCAGGTCAGGACCGAGAGGGCCAGCCACACCAGCGAGAAGCCCGCCCAGCGCTCGGGCGGCATCGACTCGTGGAAGTAGAGGACGCCGAGCAGGAACTGGAAGACCGGCGCCAGGTACTGCAGCAGGCCGAGGGTGGAGAGCGGGACGCGGATCGCCGCCGCCCCGAAGCAGACCAGCGGGACCGCCGTGATCACACCCGTCGTCGCGAGCAGCGCGGCGTGGCCGCCGCCCCCCGAGGTGAAGGTGGACTCGCCCTGTGTCCCGAGCCAGACGAGATAGCCCATCGCCGGCAGGAACTGGACGGCGGTCTCGGCGGCGAGCGACTCCAGACCGCCGATGTTCACCTTCTTCTTCACCAGGCCGTACGTGCCGAAGGAGCAGGCCAGGACCAGCGAGATCCACGGCAGCCGGCCGTAGCCGACCGCGAGCACGACGACGGCGGCGAGGGCGATCCCGACGGCCGCCCACTGCGCCGGCCGAAGCCGCTCCTTGAGGACGAGGACGCCGAGGGCGATGCTGACGAGCGGGTTGATGAAGTAGCCGAGCGAGGACTCGACGACGTGGCCGGCGTTCACGGCCCAGATGTAGACGCCCCAGTTGACCGTGATGAGGCCCGCCGCGAGGGCGATCAGGGCCAGTCGGCGCGGGGTGCGGACCAGCTCGCGCACCCAGGCCCAGCGGCGCAGCGCCAGCAGGGCGAGGGCGACGACGACGAGCGACCAGACCATGCGGTGGGCGAGGATCTCGACCGCGCCGGCGGGCTGGAGGAGGGGCCAGTAGAGGGGGAAGAGACCCCAGATGCCATAGGCGGCGATTCCGTAGATCAGTCCTGATCGTTCGGCTCGTTCCTCGTGCTCCGTCTTCACCGGACCTCCTGCCCCTGCCGGCCCTGCGCCGCGCGTCCACTCGAAGGTAGCGCCGCGAAGGGCCGGCTGTCATGCCCGTATCGCCATACGGTCCTGACGGATGAGGGGGAGGGTCGGCGCGCCGGCTCAGGAGGCGGCGAGCGCCGCCTCGATCGTCTGCGCGACGGGCGTCGTCGGGCGCCCGATCAGCCGCGAGAGGTCGTCGCCGCGCGCGGCCAGCGCGCCGCGCGCCACGGCCTCGTCCACCTCGACGAGGATGTCGGCGAAGGGACCGGGGACGCCGGCGCCGACGAGGATCTCCCGGTGGGTCGCGGCGGGCACGTTCGAGTACGTGATCTCCCGGCCGGACAGGCGGGCCACTTCCGCCGCGTACTCGGCGAACGACCACGACACGTCGCCGCTCAGCTCGTACGCGCGCCCCAGGTGCTCGGTGAGCGGGCCGGTCAGCACGGCGGCGGCCGCGGCGGCGTAGTCGGCGCGGGAGGCGGAGGCGACCCGGCCCTCGCCGGCGTTGGCGACGACGGCTCCGTGGGCGAGCACGGGCGCCAGGTTGGCCGTGTAGTTCTCGGTGTACCAGCCGTTGCGGAGGAAGGTGTACGGCAGGCCGGAGTCGAGGATCGCCTGCTCGGTCGCCTTGTGCTCGTCGGCCAGGCTGAAGTCCGCCGCGGGGCCGCCGAGAATGCCGGTGTAGGCGAGCTGGGCGACCCCCGCGGCCTTGGCGGCGGCGATGACGGCGGCGTGCTGCGCCACCCGCTGCCCGACCTCGCTGCCGGAGATCAGCAGCACCCGGTCGCCGGCCCCGAAGGCGTCCGCGAGCGTCTCGGGCCGGCTGTAGTCGGCGACGCGCAGCTCGACCCCGCGCTCGGCCAGGTCGGCGGCCTTCGCCTTGTCGCGGACGACGGCGGCGACGGACCCGGCCGGGACGGCGGCGAGGAGGGCGTCGACGACGAGACGGCCAAGCTGTCCGGTGGCTCCGGTGACGACGATGCTCATGGGGGTTCTCCGGTTCTCCGAGGTGATCGTGGGCAACGCACTCACCGTACGACTGGCGCTAACCTTTCGTAAGTACCCACTTTGAAGTAAGGTACTGGTGTGCAGGTAAGTGCGAAGAAGCCCGACATCAACGACGCGATGTGCCCCTCGCGCCTCGTCCTGGAGCACGTCACCAGCCGCTGGGGCGTCCTGATCCTCATCGCCCTCCTCGACCGCTCGTACCGCTTCAGCGAGCTGCGCCGGAAGATCGGCGGGGTCAGCGAGAAGATGCTCACCCAGACCCTCCAGACCCTGGAGCGGGACGGGTTCGTCCACCGCGACGCCAAGCCGGTCATCCCGCCCCGCGTCGACTACAGCCTCACCGGCCTCGGCCGCGAGGCCGCCCTACTGGTCTCGGAGCTGGGGCGCTGGACGGAACACCGGCTCGCCGCGGTCGAGGAGGCGCGGGTGCGTTACGACGAGACCCGCGAGCGTCACGACGAGACCCGCGAGCGTCACGACGAGGCCCGCGTATCGTCCCAATGATGTTGTAGTCAGGCCTCGTTGGGGCCGCCCGGCGTACGATCGCTCACCTACGGGGGATTCCATGACCGTTTGTGGGGGGAATCGTGGCGCACGTGAGGCGAAGACTGCTGCGCGCTTGCGGGGTGATGACGGCGGGCGCGGCGCTGCTGCTGGCCGGATGTTCCGGAGGGGACGGAGGAGCCGGCGGAGGCAAGGGCGCCGGCACCGGTGACGGCAAGGGTGCCGGAGAGGGCGGGACGAGCGCGTCGGCGACCGCGACCGTGAGCCCCACACCCCGCCCCACCCCGACCGGCGTCGCCACCCTCGACCCCTCGCGCGCGCCGAAGACCGCGGCCGAGGCCGAGCGACTGGCCCTCGCGGTCGTCGCCGGCCCCGACAGCTGGGGCCCCGACTACGTCAAGCGCACCCCGTACCTCAGTGCTCCCGGCTCCTGGGCGGTGCTCGACAAGGACTGCACCTGGGAGGGCGGCGCCCTCCCCCGCTCGGTGCTGGCCAGCGTCACCGCCTACAGCGAGATCCCGGCCACCGGAGGCAAGGGCCCGCTACGGGTCGCCGCCACCGTCACCGTGCACCGCACCGAGTCCGACGCCGACTGGGAGTTGGCCGAGACGCTGGAGGAGGCGCTGCGCTGCCCCGACCAGCGGCTGCGGGAGAACGAACGCATCTCCGGACTCATGTCCCTCGGCACGCCCTACGGCGTGAACGGCAACGCCACGACGGCCGACTCCGTCCTCGAACGCGGCGACTACCTCAACGACGCCTTCAAGGGGCGGCAGTTCTACACCTGGTACCAGACCCGCATCGGACAGGTCACCCTCGCCACCGTCATCAAGGGAGCCCCCGGCTACACCGAGGCGGTCACCAACTCCGACCAGGTGCGCGCCAACGTCCTCATGCAGGATCGCATCAAGGTGCAGTGGGGAGCCCAGTCGTGAGCCCGATGACCCAGCCCGCCGCGTCCGGCGCCCCCGAGCCCGGCGCCCTCCAGCCGCTGCTCCCCTCCGACCCGTCCCAGCTCGCCGGCTACCGGCTCCTCGGGCGCCTCGGCGCCGGCGGCATGGGCGTCGTCTACCTCGGCCGTACGGACAACGGCGAACTCGCCGCCGTGAAGGTCACCCACGCCGACCAGGCCGACCAGGCCGACTTCCGGGCCCGCTTCCGCCGCGAGGTCGAGGCCGCCCGCCGGGTCGTCAGCCCCTGGGCGGTCCCGGTGCTCGGCGCCGACCCCGACGCCCCCGAGCCGTGGATGGCCACCGCCTTCGTGCCCGGCCCGTCCCTCGGCGAGGCGGTCCGCGGGCACGGTCCGCTGCCCGAGCGGAGCGTACGGATCCTCGGCGGCGCCGTCGCCCGCGCGCTGGCCGCCGTGCACGCGGCCGGACTCGTCCACCGGGACGTGAAGCCCGGCAACATCCTGCTCGCCGTCGACGGCCCCCGGCTGATCGACTTCGGCATCGCGCGCGTCACCGGCGAGACCGGGCTGACCTCGGCCGACATGGTCGTCGGCACCCCCGGCTTCCTCGCCCCCGAGCAGGCCGAGGCCCGCGCCGCCGAGATCGGACCCGCCGCCGACGTCTTCGCCCTCGGCTGCCTCCTCGCCTTCGCGACCACGGGCCGGCCGCCGTTCGGCAGCGGCAGCCTGGACGCCCTGCTGTACCGGACGGTGCACGACGAGCCCGACCTCGCCGGCGTACCGGAGGCGCTGCTCGACCTCGTACGGCAGTGCGTCGCCAAGCGGCCGGCCGAGCGGCCCACCGCCGAGGAGGTCGCCGCCCGGCTCACCGAGGACACCCCCGGCGCCGCCGCCGACTGGCTGCCCGCGCCCGTCGTCACCACCATCGCCGCCCGCTCGGCCGCGATGCTCGCCCTCCCCGCCATCGACGCGACCGCCCCCGGCGTCGCCCCCGCCGCGCCCCCGAAGCCCAGCCGACGCGGCTTCCTGCTGCTCGGCGCCGGAGCCGCCGTGCTCGCGGCCGGCGGCGGCGCCTACGCCCTCGTCGACTCCCGGCGCGACGATGCCAAGGGCGACGGCAAGGCCCCCGCGCCGAAGGTCCCGGACACCTGGGCGATCGGCCTCCTCGCCGACCTGTCCGGGCCCGCCAAGGAGATCGGACAGGCCCAGGAGCGCGGCGCCCGCCTCGCCGTCGAGCAGTTCAACGCGATCCACAAGGGGAAGCCCTTCACCCTCGAACTGAAGGTCTCCGACGACCGGGGGGACCGCGGCGCCGCCCTCGCCGCCGCCCGCAGGCTGACCACCGACCCCGCCGTGGTCGCGGTCCTCGGCCCCACCTCGGACGACACCGGCCAGGCCGCGCTGCCCGCCTTCGACGAGGCCGGCCTGCCGCTCCTGACCGTCTCGGCCGGCTACAACATGCTCACCCTGCGGGACGCCAACACCACCGTGCTGCGCGCCATCCCGAACCACATCATGGCGGGCACCTACCTCTCCTTCGCCACCACGCTGCTGCCGCAGGTCCGCCGCCCCGGCGTCCTCCAGGAGCGCACCGACGACCAGTACAGCTGGCAGTACACCGGCGGCGTCCGCTTCGGGTTCAAGCAGGCCGGCATCACCCCGCACTTCCGGGTGGTCCCCGGCCGGGCCACCGACTACCGCAGGATCATCGGGGAGATGATCGACGCCGGCATCGACGCGTACATCCACTGCGGCGTCCGCTCCACGGCCGTGCTCGCCGCCCGTGCGCTGGCGGAACTCGGCTTCACCGGACCGAAGTTCACCGGACAGCACGTCTTCGGCCCGGCCTTCCTCAAGGAGGCCGGCGCAGCCGCCGAGGGCTGGTTCGTGTGCGCGCCGGTCGCCGACCCCGTCCAGCGGGCCGCCGACGAGAAGCAGAAGCCCGCGGACCGCAAGGCGGTGCAGGACTTCCTCGCCGCGTACCGCAAGCGCTACGGCACCGACCCCGCCTTCTACACGGGCGAGTCCTTCGACGTCGTCAACATGGTCACCGCCTGGCTCGCCACCAGCGCGGGCAAGGGCCCGCTCACCCGCAAGGGCCTGTGGGCGGCCCTGCGCGCGCAGAAGTACGCCGGGGCGATGGGCGGTTACGAGTTCGAACAGAACGGTGAGCTCAAGGGCGTCGGCACCTTCATCTACGGCGTGGAGAACGGCGCCTACAAGTTCATCGGCGGCGCGCCGGGCTACCCCAACAAGCCCAAGAAGAGCTGACGGTGCAGCCCCTCAAGAAGGCCGATCCCTCCACGATCGCCGGCTACCGGCTGCTCGGGCGGCTCGGCGCCGGCGGCATGGGCGTGGTCTACCTCGCCCGTTCCGCCGGCGGCGCCCTCGCCGCGCTCAAGCTGATCCGGGCCGAGCACGCCGCCGACCCCGGCTTCCGCGCCCGCTTCCGCCGCGAGGCGGCCACCGCCGAGCGGATCACCGGCCGCTGGGTCGTCCGGGTGCTCGGCGCCGACCCGGAGGCCCGCGAACCGTGGCTGGCCACCGAGTTCGTCCCCGGGCCCTCCCTCGTCGAGGCCGTCGACGCCCACGGAGCCCTGCCCGAGCCGGCCGTCCGGGCCCTCGGCGCCCGGCTCGCCGACGCCCTCCACGACATGCACGAGGCCGGGCTCGTCCACCGCGACGTCAAGCCCGGGAACGTCCTGCTCGCCCTCGACGGGCCCCGGCTCATCGACTTCGGCATCGCGCGGGTCAGCGGGGCGACCGCCCTCACCGCCACCGACGCGATGATCGGCACGCCCGGCTTCCTCGCCCCCGAACAGGCGCGGGTCATAGGCGGCGGCGAGGTCGGCCCGGCCGCCGACGTCTTCTCGCTCGGCTGCGTCCTCGCGTACGCGCTGACCGGCCGCCGCCCCTTCGGTACGGGCGCGGTGGCCGCGGTGGTCTACCGCACCGTCCACGAGGATCCCGACCTCGACGGCCTGCCCGCGTCCCTGCTGCCGCTGGTGACGGCCTGCCTCGCCAAGGACGCCGCCGACCGGCCCACCGCGGCGGAGGTACGGGCCGCCCTGGGCGCGGCCGACGTCCCGGCCGGCGACTGGCTGCCGCCCGGCCTGCCCGCGCTCATCGCCCAGCGCTCGTCCCGCGTCCTGGACCTGCCGGTCGCCGACCCCACGATGCTGAATCCCGAGGAGCCGAAGGGGACTTCGCGGCGCCGGCTGCTCGTCCTCGGCTCGGCCGGGGCCGTCGCCGCGGCCGGCGGCCTCACCGCCTGGCTGCTCGGCCGCGACCCCGCCACCGGAACGGGCGGCGGCACCGGAACCCCGCGGGCCGCGTACACGCTCGGCGTGGTGACCGACCTCAGCGGCCCGAGGAAGGCGGACGGGCGCGCCCAGGAACGCGGCCTGCGCCTCGCCGCGGAGACCTTCAACGCCCAGGCGGACCGGCCCTTCGATCTGGTGCTCAAGGTGACGGACGACGGAGGAGACCCCCGGCGGGCCACGACCGGAGCCCGCTCCCTGCTCAAGGACCCCGCCCTGGTCGCCGTCCTCGGTCCGACGACCACGGAGACCACCGTGGCGACCGCGGAGGTGCTGGGCGAGGCGAAGGTGACGGTGATGGGCCTGGTGGCGTCCGTCCCCGCGGGCATGATCCAGGGCGGGTCGGCGGAAGTCCGTACCTACTACGAGGTGCGGCCCCACCCCGACACCATGATCGTGCCCTTCGCCCGCTATCTCAGCGAGCACCGGCTCGGCCGCACCGCGGTCGTCCACGACCGGGCGGGCGGCACCTACAGCTGGTCCGCCGTCCGCAGCATGAAGGCCACGCCGCCGGCCGGTGGCACGGTCACCTCGCACGAGGTCGCCGCGGACAGCGAGGACTTCGGCCCGGCGGTCCGCGCCGCGCTCGCCACCTCCCCGCAGGGCGTGATGTACGCGGGGACCTCGCCGCGCCGGGCCGCCCTGTGCGCCAAGGCACTGAAGGAGCAGGGGTACCGGGGCCCGTGCGGAAGCGTCGAGTACGTGCTGGAGCCCGAGTTCCTGACCCTGGCGGGGACCGCCGCCGAGGGCTGGTACTTCGGCGCGGGGTACCTCGATCCCGACACCGTCCCGGCCGCGAAGGAGTTCACGGCCGCGTACCGCAAGCGCTTCGGGCTCGCGGCCACGGACCGGGTCGACCGGTTCGCCGTCGAGACCTACGACGTCCTGTACTGGCTGGGGCAGGCGCTGCGCACCGCGGTCGGCAGGAACGCCGGCGTCACGGGCGCGGCGCTCGCGAACGCGCTGATGACGGACAACGTGCTCTACAAGGGGGTGGCCAGGTCGTACAACGCCCGGGGCACCGACAACTCGACGTCCGCCCTCGAAGGGCTCACCCTCTGGCAGATCAGGTCCGGAAAGCCGCGCTGCCTCGGCCCGTTCGCCGAGGCAGCGCAACGCTGATCGAGGGCGGCGCTAGCCCACCACCGTCCAGGTGTCCCTGCCGGTGAGCAGCTGCGCCAGGTCGCCCTTGCCCTGCTGCTCCACCGCCTTCTCCAGCTGCTCGGCCATCAGCGTGTCGTACACCGGGCGGTCCACCGAGCGGAACACCCCGATGGGGGTCTGGTGCAGGGTGTCCGGGTCGGCGAGCCGGGAGAGGGCGAAGGCGGTGGTCGGCGACGCGGAGTGGGCGTCGTGCACGAGCACCTGGGCCTCGTTCGACGGCGTGACCGTGACGACCTTGAGGTCGCCGGTGGCCGGGTCGCGGACGACGCCCTTGTCGAGCTCGGCGCCGAAGCGGATCGGCTGCCCGTGCTCCAGGCGGATGACGGCCTCCTTGGCCTGGTCCTTGTCCTTGAGGACCTCGAAGGCGCCGTCGTTGAAGATGTTGCAGTTCTGGTAGATCTCCACCAGCGCCGTGCCGTTGTGCTCGGCGGCCTGGCGCAGCACCTCGGTGAGGTGCTTCCGGTCGGAGTCGACGGTCCGGGCGACGAAGGAGGCCTCGGCGCCGAGGGCGAGGGACACCGGGTTGAAGGGGGCGTCCAGGGAGCCCATCGGGGTCGACTTGGTGATCTTGCCGAGCTCCGAGGTGGGGCTGTACTGGCCCTTGGTGAGGCCGTAGATCCGGTTGTTGAAGAGCAGGATCTTCAGGTTGACGTTGCGGCGCAGCGCGTGGATGAGGTGGTTGCCGCCGATGGACAGCGCGTCGCCGTCACCGGTGACGACCCACACCGACAGGTCGCGGCGCGAGGTGGCCAGGCCGGTGGCGATGGCAGGGGCGCGGCCGTGGATGGAGTGCATCCCGTAGGTGTTCATGTAGTACGGGAAGCGGGACGAGCAGCCGATGCCGGAGACGAAGACGATGTTCTCCTTCGCCAGGCCGAGTTCGGGCAGGAAGCCCTGCACCGCGGCGAGGACGGCGTAGTCGCCGCAGCCGGGGCACCAGCGGACCTCCTGGTCGGACTTGAAGTCCTTCATCGTCTGGGCGGCCTCGGACCTGGGCACCAGCTGCAGAAGGGACTCCGAGAGATCCGTGGACCGGACCGGCTCACTCATCGATGGCCTCCTTGAGAGCGGCGGCGAGCTGCTCGGCCTTGAACGGCATGCCGTTGACCTGGGTGTGGCTCCGGGCGTCGACGAGGTACCTGGCGCGGACGAGGGTGGCGAGCTGGCCGAGGTTCATCTCGGGCACGACCACCTTCTCGTAGCGCCCGAGGACGTCGCCGAGGTTCTTCGGGAAGGGGTTGAGGTGGCGCAGGTGGGCCTGGGCGATGGGGTGTCCGGCCGCCCGCAGCCGGCGCACGGCGGCGGTGATCGGGCCGTACGTGGAGCCCCAGCCGAGCACGAGGGTGCCGGCGCCGTCCGGGTCGTCGACCTCGACGTCGGGCACCTCGATGCCGTCGATCTTGGCCTGCCGGGTGCGGACCATGAAGTCGTGGTTGGCCGGGTCGTACGAGATGTTGCCGCTGCCGTCCTGCTTCTCGATGCCGCCGATGCGGTGTTCGAGGCCGGGGGTGCCGGGCAGCGCCCAGGGCCGGGCCAGGGTCTCGGGGTCGCGCTTGTACGGCCAGAAGACCTCGGTGCCGTCGGCCAGGGTGTGGTTCGGGCCGGTGGCGAACGTCGTGGTGAGGTCCGGCAGTTCGTCGACCTCGGGGATCCGCCAGGGCTCGGAGCCGTTGGCCAGGTAGCCGTCGGAGAGCAGCAGGACCGGGGTGCGGTAGGTGAGCGCGATCCGGGCCGCGTCGAGCGCGGCGTCGAAGCAGTCGGCGGGCGTGCGCGGGGCGACGACCGGCACCGGCGCCTCGCCGTTGCGCCCGTACATGGCCTGCAGCAGGTCGGCCTGCTCGGTCTTGGTGGGCAGGCCGGTGGACGGACCGCCGCGCTGGATGTCGACGATCAGCAGCGGCAGTTCGAGGGAGACGGCGAGTCCGATGGTCTCCGACTTGAGCGCCACGCCCGGGCCGGAGGTCGTGGTCACGGCGAGCGAGCCGCCGAAGGCGGCGCCGAGCGCGGCGCCGATGCCGGCGATCTCGTCCTCGGCCTGGAAGGTCCGCACGCCGAAGTTCTTGTGCTTGCTCAGCTCGTGCAGGATGTCCGAGGCCGGGGTGATCGGGTACGAGCCGAGGTAGAGCGGCAGGTCCGCCTGGCGGGAGGCGGCGACCAGCCCGTACGAGAGGGCCAGGTTCCCGGAGATGTTGCGGTACGTGCCGGTCGGGAAGGCCTTGGTCGCGGGGGCGACCTCGTAGGAGACGGCGAAGTCCTCGGTGGTCTCGCCGAAGTTCCAGCCGGCCCGGAACGCGGCCACGTTCGCCTCGGCGATCTGCGGCTTCTTCGCGAACTTCTGGCGCAGGAAGGTCTCGGTGCCCTCGGTCGGCCGGTGGTACATCCAGGACAGCAGCCCGAGCGCGAACATGTTCTTGCTCCGCTCGGCCTCCTTCCTGGGCAGGCCGAACTCCTTCAGCGCCTCGACCGTGAGGGTGGTCAGCGGCACGGGGTGCACGTGGTACCCGGCCAGCGACCCGTCCTCCAGCGGGGAGGTCTCGTAGCCGACCTTGGCCATGGCGCGCTTGGCGAACTCGTCGGTGTTGACGATGATCTCGCCGCCGCGCGGCACGTCCCCGATGTTCGCCTTCAGCGCGGCCGGGTTCATCGCGACCAGCACGTTCGGGGCGTCGCCCGGGGTCAGGATGTCGTGGTCGGCGAAGTGCAGCTGGAACGAGGACACGCCCGGCAGGGTGCCGGCGGGCGCCCGGATCTCCGCCGGGAAGTTGGGCAGCGTCGACAGGTCGTTCCCGAAGGACGCCGTCTCCGACGTGAACCGGTCTCCCGTGAGCTGCATACCGTCACCGGAGTCACCCGCGAAGCGGATGATCACCCGGTCGAGCCGGCGGACTTCCTTCGCGGAGCCGTGGTCGGCCGTCGCCGGGGCGCTGCGCTGCTCCCCGACCAGGGCCTCACCGGCCTCGCTACTGACCTGGCTGGTCACTGAACTGGACCTCCCTCGCGGCAAGGGGCTCTCCGACGCGGCTGGCACCCGCGGAGAAGGCTCGGGAGACGACCGGCTTCCCCGGCCGTCCCGTGGCCCACCCTACGACTGTGAGGGGGGCCTTCCCGGGACTTCTCGCATGGTGGACCTCGTTTTGAGACGCCCACGACGCCCTTTTCGAGTCAATTGTCGCTCTCTGTGAACCCCCGAGTCCACTCGGGGGTGACGCTCCGCTCATTCTCGGTCACGGAACGGGATCCCGCCCTGTTCCGCGCCTCACCGGCCAGAAGTCACCTGACAAGGTGTCAGATATTTACGAATTGAGGTAGGTCAGCACGGCGAGTACCCGGCGGTGATCCCCGTCACTCGGAGACAGCCCGAGCTTCAGGAAGATGTTGCTGATGTGCTTCTCCACCGCGCCGTCGCTCACCACCAGCTGCTTCGCGATGGCCGAATTCGTACGCCCCTCGGCCATCAGCCCCAGGACCTCCCGCTCGCGCGGGGTCAGCGCCGCGAGCACGTCCTGCTTACGGCTCCGGCCGAGCAGCTGCGCCACCACCTCCGGATCCAGCGCCGTGCCGCCCCGGGCCACCCGTACCACCGCGTCCACGAACTCCCGGACCTCGGCCACCCGGTCCTTCAGCAGATAGCCCACGCCCGTGCTGGACCCGGCCAGCAGCTCCGTGGCGTACTGCTCCTCCACGTACTGCGACAGCACGAGCACCCCGATCCCCGGATGCTCCTTCCGCAGCCGCACCGCCGCCCGGACGCCCTCGTCGGTGTGCGTCGGGGGCATCCGCACGTCCGCCACGACCACGTCCGGCAGGGCGCCCTCGCCGGCGAGATCGGACACGGTCTTCACCAGCGCCTCACCGTCGCCGACCCCGGCGACCACCTCGTGCCCGAGATCGGTGAGAAGGCGGGTCAGACCCTCGCGCAGCAGCACCGAGTCCTCGGCGATGACCACCCGCACCCTGTCCGTCCCCAAGTCCGTCACGTCCCCTGCCTTCCCCGAATGAACTGAGCGGTCCCCAGCATCGCAGCAGAAGGGACGCCGTGGGCGGCGCAGGGGTTCAACCGGGCCACGGACCGAGCGAGGGGCAGGGCCCGCTCCGGGTCACGTCCGCCAGGGCAGTTGCGCCGTGACCGTCGTCGGGCCGCCCGGCGGCGAGTCGACGGCCAGGACGCCGTCGACGGCGCCGAGGCGTTCCGTCAGGCCCGCCAGGCCGTGCCCGGCCGCCGGGCCGGCGCCGCCGACTCCGTCGTCGCGGACCTGGAGCATCAGGCGGTCCTCCGTCCGCCACACGTCGACCCAGGCCCGCCGGGCCTTCGCGTGCTCGGACACGTTCCGGAGCAGCTCCGAGACGGTGAAGTACGCGATGCCCTCGATGGCCGGCGTCGGCCGGGCGGGCAGGTCCACGACCACCGAGACCGGGACGGCGCAGCGGGCGGCGACCGCCGAGAGGGCGGCGTCCAGGCCGCGGTTGGTGAGGACCGCCGGGTGGATGCCGCGGGCCAGGTCCCGCAGCTCCCGCAGGGCGAGCTTCACCTCGCCGTGCGCCTCGTCGACCATCGCCGCCGCGGCCTCCGGGTCCTTCGCGAGCCGGTCCTTCGCCAGGCCCAGGTCCATGGCGAGCGCCACGAGCCGCGCCTGGGGGCCGTCGTGCAGGTCGCGCTCGATGCGCCGCAGGTCGGCCGCCGCGGTGTCCACGACCACGCCCCGGTCGGACTCCAGCTCGGTCACGCGCGAGGCCAGCCGGGACGGCCCGAGCAGCCCCGACACCATCAGCCGGTCGACCGCGACCACGCCCCGCAGGACCCACGGCCCGAGCAGGACGAAGGCCAGGCCCACCGCCGAGGTGAACGCGATCTCGAACGGCGAGTCGAGGTAGAAGGCGTGGGTGTCGTCGCCGTACACCTGGAGGCCGTCCTGACCCGCGTACAGGGGGAGGACCCAGTGCCACAGCGGATACGTGAACAGGCCCCAGCCCCAGGCCGTCAGGGCGAACGTCACGGAGAACGAGAACACCGCCCACGGCAGGTGCAGCAGGGCGTACAGAAGGTGCCGCCAGGACGCCCCGCTCTTCAGCGTCGCCCCCATCCACGACAGCGCCCCGCCGGTCCGCCCCCGGGCGGGCTCCGGCGCCCGCACGTCCAGCCCGAGCATCCCGCGCGCCCGGGCCCGCTCCATCACGCCGAACCCCCGGCACAGCGCGAGCGCCCCGGCCAGCACCGGGATCCCGAGGAAGGTGACGAGCAGCCCCGCACCGGCGGACACCAGGGCCACGGCGAAGCAGAAGGACACGACGCTCAGCGGCAGACCGGTCAGGACGTAGCCGAACTCGCGCCAGGTGCGCCCTGCGATCGGCGCGCGAACGGCGGCGGGGAGACGGTGGGAGGCCATCGGGGGTCCGTTTCTCAGGCGGTGGTGGTCGCTTCCAGCCTCCCGGCCGGGGAGGCACGGGACCATGAGGCGAGTGGGCGTCTACGGAGGGGGGATTTCCCTACCGACGGCTACCGACGGCGAGGGGGGCGGCGGATCGGGCGGGCTGGGCGGCGGGCTGTCGGCCGCGAGGGGCGGCTTCCGGGCGTCCGGCGGGCCGCCGGCCGCACTGCCCTACGGGCGGCACCGCCCTGCCGGCCGCGAGGGGCGGCTTCCGGCGTCCGGCGTCCTGCCGGCGGCACCGTCCTGCCGGCGGCACCGCCCTGCCGGCGGCACCGTCCTGCCGGCGGCACCGCCCTGCCGGCCGCGAGGGGCGGCTTCCGGCGTCCGGCGCCCTGCCGGCGGCACCGCCCTGCGGCCGCGCCCTCCCCTGCCCGCCGGCCCTCGCCGGCCGCGCCCTCCTACCGGCCGCGGGCCCCGTCACGCGCCCTGCGGCGGGCGGGGTCGCCGGCCGGGCCGCGCGGGGTGTCGAGGGCGCGGTCCCGCCACGGGAGCTCCGCCGTGATCACCGTCGGGCCGCCCTCCGGCGAGTCCACGACGAAGACGCCGTCGACCGCGCCGAGCCGTTCCGCGAGGCCCGCCATGCCCGTACCGGCGCCGTCGAGACGGGCCCCGCCCACACCGTCGTCGCGCACCTGCAGCATCAGGCGGTCCTTCGTCCGCCAGACCTCCACCGCGGCCGAGCGGGCGCGGGAGTGCTTGGAGACGTTCTGGAGCAGCTCGGAGACGGTGAAGTACGCGATGCCCTCGATCGCCGCCGCGGGCCGTTCGGCCAGGTCGACCGAGACCTTCACGGGCACGGTGCAGCGGGCGGAGACGGCCGACAGGGCGGCGTCGAGGCCGCGGTCGGTGAGGACCGCCGGGTGGATGCCGCGGGCCAGGTCGCGCAGCTCCTGGAGGGCGAGCTTCACCTCGCCGTGGGCCTCGTCGACCATCGCCGCCGCGGCCTCCGGGTCGTCGAGCAGCTTCTCCTTGGCGAGCCCGAGCCCCATGGCGAGGGCGACGAGCCGGGCCTGGGCGCCGTCGTGCAGGTCGCGCTCGATGCGCCGCAGATCCGCGGCCGCGGTGTCCACGACGACACCCCGGTCCGACTCCAGCTCGGCGATCCGCCGCTCCAGCTCGTCGGACGGCGAGAGCAGCCCCCGCACCATGCCCCGGTCGGCGTTCGCGAGTCCGCGCGCCAGGAACGGCAGCACGGGCCACAGCACGAGCAGCGACACCGTCGTCAGGGCGAAGGTCAGGACGCCCCACGGCAGCCGGACGAATCCGTACAGCTGGCTGCGCCACGCCACCGGGTCCTTCAGCTGCGCCCACAGCCACGGGAAGAACCCGTCCCGCCGCGGCAGCCGGCTCGGCTCGTCGATCCGCACCCCGAGCAGCTTCCGGGCCCGCGCCCGTTCCGCCCGCGCGATGCCGCGCGCCCCGGCGAGCCCGAGGGCGAGCAGCGGGAGCCCGATGACGGTGACGGACAGGCCCACGCCGATCGCGACGGTCGCGACGGCGTAGAGGAAACCGGCGAGCGCGCACGGCAGATCCGCCAGGAGGTGCGCGACCTCCTTCCAGGTGTGCCGACCGTAGGCGAAGCGTGCGGGCGGCGGCGGGGTGTCGGTGTGGTCGCTCATGAGCGCAAGCCTGCCGGGCGGGGGCCGGGACACGCCATGGGGGAGGTCGGTGAGCCGCAGGGGGGATATCCCCACCGGGCCACGGCCGGGGCCCCCGCCCGGGCGGGCGTCCGGAACCCCCGGCGCCTGCTTACACCCTCTTTAACAGGGCCTAGACTCGCGTGCGTAAACGAAACACGTAAAAGATGAGACACCGAGACCGAGGGGCGGACGTGCGGGAACCGACCGTTGTCGCGGCGGACCAAACGGCGGGTCACGCGGCGGACTATTTCCAGACGTATTCCGTCGTCGGACTGCTCGCCGTCATCGGCGTGCTCTTCGTGGCGGTCGCGTTCGGCGCGGCCCGGCTGCTGCGGCCCGTCGTACCGACCCCCGAGAAGCTCCTCACCTACGAATGCGGTGTCGATCCGGTGGGAGAGGGCTGGGCCCACACGCAGGTCCGCTACTACGTGTACGCCTTCCTCTACGTGATCTTCGCCGTCGACTCGATCTTCCTCTTCCCCTGGGCGACGGTCTTCGCCGCGCCAGGCTTCGGGGCGACCACGCTGGTCGAGATGTTCATCTTCCTCGGCTTCCTGGCCGTCGGACTGCTGTACGCGTACAAGAAGGGCGTCCTGGCATGGCTGTGACCCCCCTGCCCGCCCCCCGGCTCGGCCCGCTCGCCCGCCTGGCGCCCGAGCCGATGAAGGTGGTCCTTAACTGGGGCCGCCGCTACAGCCTGTGGGTGTTCAACTTCGGCCTCGCCTGCTGCGCGATCGAGTTCATCGCCGCGTCGATGGCCCGCCACGACTTCATCCGGCTCGGCGTGATCCCCTTCGCGCCCGGCCCGCGCCAGGCCGACCTGATGATCGTCTCCGGCACGGTGACCGACAAGATGGCGCCGGCCGTGAAGCGTCTGTACGAGCAGATGCCCGAGCCGAAGTACGTCATCTCCTTCGGCGCCTGTTCGAACTGCGGCGGCCCCTACTGGGACTCGTACTCGGTGACCAAGGGCGTGGACCAGATCATCCCGGTCGACGTGTACGTACCGGGCTGCCCGCCGCGCCCGGAGGCCCTGCTCCAGGGCATCCTCAAGCTCCAGGAGAAGATCGCCAAGGAGAGCCTGGGGGAGCGGTACGGAGCGGGGGAGCCGTCCGTGGCGCAGCTGACCAGCGGCCTGGTCGAGCCCCCGCAGCCGGCGGGAGGCGAGGTCCGGTGAACGAGTACGACACGAACGCCTACGACGCGCTGCCGGACTCCGTCACGGAGGTCTTCGGCGAGGAGGCGACGGCGGAGCGGGCGTACGGCCTGCTGACGGTCGACGTCCCGACGGCGTCGTGGATCGCGGCGCTGGAGATCGCGCGGGACAAGCTGGGGCTGACGTACTTCGACTGGCTGAGCGCGGTCGACGAGCCGGGCACCGGCTTCCGCGTGTGCGCGCACGTCGCGTCGGTGGACCGGGGCAACGTGCGCCGGCTCCTGCTGCGCACGACCGTCCCGCACGCCGCCGCGACGCTGCCGTCGGCGGTGGAGGTGTACGCGGGCGCGGCGTGGCACGAGCGCGAGACGTTCGAGATGTTCGGCGTGACCTTCACGGACCACCCGCACCTGGTCCACCTCCTCCTGCCGGAGAACTTCGAGGGCCACCCGCTGCGCAAGGACTTCGTCCTCGCCGCGCGCGTGGCGAAGGCGTGGCCGGGCGCGAAGGAGCCGGGCGAGTCCCACGACCCCAACGCCCCCAAGCGCCGCCAGATGCTGCCGCCGGGCGTCCCGGACCCCAACGAGTGGGGCCCCCTGAAGGGCCAGCTCCCGCCGGCCCCCGCCCGCCCCACCCGCGCCGCGGCCGCCGACCGCCCGGCCCGCCGCACCCGCACGGCGGCCGAGGGCTCCACCACCCAGCCGGAGCCCCCGACCCGCCGCGCCCGTACGGCGGCGGAGGGTTCGGCGAGCCAGACGCCCGGTCCGGAAGCGACGCCTCCGGCCCGCCGCGCCCGTACGGCGGCGGAGGGTTCGGCAAGCCAGACGCCCGCTCCCGAGGCGACGCCCGCGACCGGCCCCGCCCGCCCGGCGGGCGAGGGCTCCCCGAGCGGGCGCCCCGAGACACCGCCGTCTCCCGACGCCGCAGCCGGCCCGGCGCCCGCCGCCGCTCCTGAGACGACTGGCGGGGCTTCGGCCGCCGCCGCTTCCGAGGCGACTGGCACGCCTTCGGCCGCCGCCGCTCCTGAGACGGCAGGGGGGCCCGCGCCCGCCGCGGCTGCCGAGACCGCGGAGGGCCCTGCGCCCGCTGCCGGCCCGCGTCGCTCCCGCAGCGCGAGCGCCGGTTCGGCGAGCCAGCGCGCGGAGGCGCCCGCGCAGCCCGGCGCCGCCGAGCCGACGCCGCCGGCCGGCCCGCGCCGCAACCGCAGCGCGAGCGCGGGCTCGGCGAGCCGGCGGGAGGACGCCGCGACGCCGCAGGCGCCCGCCCCGACCCCCCGTACGCGCAGCTCGGACGCCCCGTGGCACCACGCCCGCCCGGCCTTCGACGAGGAGCCCCCGGCGCCGAAGGCGCCACCCGCCGCGAGCGAGCCCGCGGGCCCGGAGAAGGGTGCGGCCGAGGCCTCGTCCGCCGAGGCCGAGGGCACCCCGACTCCGCCGGCCCAGAGCGATGCGGAAGCCGATGCCAAGGTGACGCCCACCGAGGCCGAAGCCGAGGCGCCACCCCAGGCCCCGCCCGTCCCGGGCGATGCGAACCCCGACGCCGGCACCCCGCCCGCCGAGGGCGATGCGGACCCCGACGCCGGCACCCCGCCCGCCGAGGGCGAAGCCGACGCCGACGCGCCGCCCGCCCAGGGCGAAGCCGACGCCGGCGCCCCGCGCGCCCAGGGCGAAGCCGACGCCGGCGCCCCGCCCGCCCAGGGCGAAGCCGACGCCGACGCGCCGCCCGCCGAGGGCAACAGCGCCCCGCCCGCCCAGGGCAGCAGCGCCCCGCCCGCCCACGGCGAAAGCGTCCCGCCCGCCCCGGGCGGCGGCGCCCCCGCACCATCCACCACCGACCCCGACGGAGGCGATCCCGCGTGAACGACGTACTCGACGTCGCCCTCCGGCTGCTCGTCGTCTTCGGGTGTTTCCTCGTGCTGCCGCTCGTCGTGGGGCAGACCGAGCACAAGGTCATGGCGCACATGCAGGGCCGGCTCGGGCCCATGTACGCCGGCGGGTTCCACGGGTGGGCGCAGCTCGTCGCGGACGGGGTGAAGTTCGCGCAGAAGGAGGACGTCGTACCGAAGGACGCCGACCGGCGGGTGTTCCAGCTCGCGCCGGCCGTCGCGCTCCTGCCGTACCTGCTCGTCCTCCTCGCGATCCCGATCGGCCCCGGCGAGGGCGCCGTCGGGCAGGTCGTCGACGCCGGCGTGTTCTTCGTGCTCGCCGTGATGGGCGTCGGCGTGCTCGGCTCGCTCATGGCCGGCTGGGCGTCCGCCAACAAGTTCTCGCTGCTCGGCGCCCTCCGTACCGCCGCCCAGCTGCTCGCGTACGAGCTGCCGATGCTGCTCGCCGCCGCGTCCGTCGCCATGGCGGCCGGCACCGTCTCGATCCCCGGCATCCTGAACGCCTTCGCCTGGTGGTGGGTGCCGTGGCAGATCGTCGGCGCGCTCGTCTTCTTCGTCGCCGGCCTGGCCGAGCTCCAGCGCCCGCCGTTCGACATGCCCATCGCCGACTCGGAGATCATCTTCGGCGCGTACACCGAGTACACCGGTCTCCGCTTCGCGCTGTTCCTGCTCGCCGAGTACGCCGGCATCGTCGTCCTCTGCGGCCTCACCACCGTCCTCTTCCTCGGCGGCTGGCACGGCCCGTTCGGCGCCGACGGTCTCGGCTGGGTGTGGACCCTGCTCAAGACCGCCGTCCTGGCCTTCGTCGTGATCTGGCTGCGCGTGAGCTACCCCCGGCTCCGCGAGGACCAGCTGCAGAAGCTGGCCTGGACGACCCTCGTCCCGCTCGCCCTCGCGCAGATCGCGCTCACCGGCATCGTGAAGGTGGCGATCCAGTAACCATGGCTCCGATCTTCGGCTCCGGCCTCGCCAAGGGCCTCGCCGTCACCCTCCGCACGATGACCCGCAAGAGCGTCACCGCGCAGTACCCGGACGCTCAGCCCGAGCTGCCGCCCCGCACCCGCGGGGTCATCGGGCTGTTCGAGGAGAACTGCACGGTGTGCATGCTGTGCGCCCGCGAGTGCCCCGACTGGTGCATCTACATCGACTCCCACAAGGAGACGGTCCCTCCGGCCGCCCCCGGCGGACGCGAGCGCAGCCGTAACGTCCTCGACCGCTTCGCGATCGACTTCTCGCTGTGCATGTACTGCGGTATCTGCATCGAGGTGTGCCCCTTCGACGCGCTCTTCTGGTCGCCCGAGTTCGAGTACGCCGAGACGGACATCCACGAGCTCACCCACGAGCGCGACAAGCTCCGCGAGTGGATGTGGACCGTGCCCGAGCCGCCCGCGCTCGACCCGCGCGCGGAGGAGCCGAAGGAGTTCGGCGCGGCCCGCAAGGCGGCGGAGAAGGCCGCGGCCCAGGCCGCCGCCGAGCAGCAGGCCGCCGAGCAGCAGGCCGCCGAGCAGCAGGCCGCCGAGCAGCAGGCCGCCGAGCAGCGGCCCGGCGCCGAGGACGGGGGTGCGCAGCAGTGATCGCGACCGCCCCGCTCGCGGCCCCCCTCGCCGCTCAGCTCGCCGCCCCGCCCAGCCACGGCTTCCTCTCGCCCACCGGCGTCGAGATCGCCTTCCTCCTCGTCGGTCTCGTCACCCTCGGCGCCGCCGTCGTCACCGTCACCACCAAGCAGCTCGTGCACGCCGCCCTCTGGCTGGTGGTCGCCCTCGGCGGGATCGCCGTCGAGTACCTCCTGCTCACCGCCGAGTTCATCGCCTGGGTCCAGGTGCTGATCTACGTCGGCTCGGTCGTCGTCCTGCTCCTCTTCGGCCTCATGCTCACCAGGGCCCCCATCGGCCGCTCGCCGGACTCCGACTCCGGCAACCGGCCGGTCGCCCTCGCCGTGGCGCTGGCCGCCGCGGCGGCCCTGGTGTGGGTGGTCCTGGACGCGTTCCGCACCACCTGGATCGACCTCGACGGGCCCGCCCAGGGCTCCACCGAGGTGTCCGGCGAGATCCTCTTCCGGCACTGGGTGCTGCCCTTCGAGGCGCTGTCCGTGCTGCTGCTCGCGGCCCTGGTCGGAGCCATCGTCCTGTCCCGCAAGAAGGCCCCCGAGGACGCGGAGGAGACGCGCTGATGCACCTCGCCTACCCCGCCGTCCTCGCCGTCCTCCTCTTCTCCGTCGGTCTGTACGGCGTCCTCGCCCGCCGCAACGCGATCCTGGTCCTGATGTCCGTCGAGCTCATGCTCAACGCCGTCAACCTCAACCTGGTCGCCTTCGACGTCTGGCTCCACGACACCCTGCACGCGGGCCAGGCGCTCACCCTCTTCACCATCGCCATCGCCGCCGCGGAGATCGGCATCGGTCTCGCCATCGTCCTGATGGTCTACCGCAACCGCGGCACCTCGGACGTCGACCGCCTCCGTGACACGAAGGAAGCGCCCGCCGCCGAGCAGCCGTCCGCCGACGAGAAGGCCGAGGCCACCGCGTGACCACCACGACCCTCGCCGTCCTCGTCCCCCTGCTTCCCTTCCTCGGCTCCGCCGCCGGCCTGCTCCTCGGCCGGACCGCGCCCGGTTTCGTCCGCCCGCTCGCCGTGCTGCCCACGCTCGCCGCCGCCGTCCTGGCGGCCGTCGTGGCCTCCCGGCAGGGCGGCGGGAAGGCGATCGACGCCGCCACCCAGCTCACCCCGACCGGCTCGGTGCCGATCGACCTGGCGCTGCACATCGACGGCTTCGCCGCGCTCGTCGCCGTCCTGGTCGGCGTGGTCGCCACCTGTGTCCAGGTCTACTCGACCGGATACCTGCGCGAGGACCCGCGCTATCCCTCGTACGCCGCGCTGGTCTCCCTCTTCACCTCCGCGATGCTGCTGGTCGTCTACTCGGGCGACCTGATGGTGCTCCTGGTCGGCTGGGAGATCATGGGCATCTGCTCGTACTTCCTCGTCGGGCACTACTGGGAGACCCCCGAGGCCCGCTCGGCCTCCCTCAAGGCCTTCCTCGTCACCAAGCTGGGTGACGTGCCCTTCCTCTTCGGCCTGTTCGCGCTGGCCGCCGACGCGGGCACCTTCCGGATCACCGGCGTGCTCGGCGCCGTCGCGAGCGGCGGCCTCGACCACCCGACCCTGGTGGCGCTGCTGCTGCTCGCCGGTGTGGCCGGCAAGTCCGCCCAATTCCCGCTGCACACGTGGCTCCCGGACGCGATGGCCGGCCCGACCCCGGTCTCCGCGCTCATCCACGCGGCGACGATGGTCGCCGCCGGCATCTACTTCGTGGCCCGGCTGCTGCCCGTCTTCGCCGCCTCCGCCGCCGCGATGACCGTGCTCGCCGTGGCGGCCGCCGTCACCATGGTCGGCTCGGCGCTCGCCGCGCTCGCCCAGGACGACATCAAGCGGGTCCTCGCCTACTCGACGATCGGCCAGCTGGGCTACATGTCCGGCGCCCTCGCCGTCGGCAACCGCGGGGCCGCCGTCTTCCACCTCCTGTCGCACGGCGCCTTCAAGGCGCTGCTGTTCCTCGCCGCCGGCGCGGTCATCCACGCCGCCGGCACCAACTCGCTCGCGGCCATGTCCCGCATGGGCGGACTGACCAAGCGCGTCCCGGACGCCTACTGGACGATGACCGTCGGCCTGCTCGCGCTCGCCGCGATCCCGCCCTTCGCCGGCTTCTTCTCCAAGGAGGCCGTCCTCGTCGCCGCCGAGCACACCGCCACCGGCGAGGGGACCCCGGCGCCCGCGGGTGCGGGCTGGATCGTCCTCGTCGCCGGACTGCTCACGGCCCTGCTCACCGCCGCCTACGCGATGCGCCTGTGGCTCCTCGCCTTCCGCGGCCGTGGCGCCGAGGCCCCGGCACTTCCCCAAGCTCTCGGCTCCGCTCGAGCAGGGGAGACCCCATTCCGCCAGCCGATCGCCATGACCACCGTCCTGTGGGTGCTCGCGGTCCCCTCCCTCGGCTTCGGACTGACCGCCGCCTACCTCGACGACTGGTTCGACGGGAAGCCGCTGACCCCGACCGTCACCACCGCCGTCCTCGGCACCGGCCTCGCCGTCGTCGGCGCCGCCGTCCTGTACGCGGTCTGGCAGCGCACCCGCGCCGTCGCGGCCCGTGTCCCGCTCGGCGCCGTCGCCGCCCATCCCGAGGGCGACGCCGGTCTCGTCGAGGCCGAGGCCATCGCCGCCCACGCCCCCGCCTACGGGGACGTGGCCGCCGCCCCGGACCCGGCCGACCCTGGCCGTGCCCTGCTCGGCCCGCTGCACCGGCCCGCGGCCGCCGGCTTCCACCTGGACGCCGTCTACCGCGCCGTCTTCGTCCGCCCCGTGCTCGCCGCCGCCTCTCTGGTCCAGTTCCTGGACCGCGAGGTCGTCGACACCTACGTACGCGGCGCGGGCGACAGTGCCAAGGGCCTCGGCTGGCTCGTGCGCCGCGCCCAGACCGGCAACGTGCAGACCTACCTCAGCGCACTGCTCGCCGGCTCCGTCGTCCTGGCGATCGTCGCCGTCGTCCTCGCCAACGTCGCCGCCGGAGCGTGAGCCGTGATCGATATCAGCGAATCCGTGATGCAGTTCCTTCTCGCGTTGATCGTGGGCGGCCCGCTCGTCGGCGCCGCGGCCGCGCTCCTGCCGGCCCCGCCCGGACTGAAGGGGAAGTCGCCCGACCAGGCCGTGCTCCGCCACGGCGTCGTCGTCACCGGCGTGATCCTGCTCGCCGCGATCGTCCTCGCGCTCGGCTTCGACCACGACCACCCGTCGAAGATGCAGGCCACCACGGACGTCACCTGGATCCAGGCACTGGACGTGCGGATCCACATCGGTGTCGACGGCATCTCCCTCCCCCTTCTGGTCCTGACCGCGCTGCTGACCTTCCTCTGCGCGCTCTACAGCTACTTCAAGCTGCCCACGGGCCCGTCCCCGAAGGCCTTCGTCGCCCTGCTGCTCGTCCTCGAGTCCGGCACCCTGGCGACCTTCGCCGTCCTCGACCTCGTCCTGTTCTTCCTGGCCTTCGAGATGGTCCTCATCCCGATGTACTTCCTCATCGCCCGCTGGGGCGGCGAGGGCAGGCAGGCCGCCGCCTGGAAGTTCATCCTCTACACGCTGCTCGGCTCCGTCGTCATGCTGCTCGGCCTCCTCCTCATCGGCGTCAAGGCGGGCACGTTCGACATGGTGGCACTGGCCACTGACAACGGCCGGGGACTCACCACGTCCGTGCAGGTCACGGCCGTCCTCGCGATCGGCCTCGGGCTCGCCGTGAAGACCCCGATGTGGCCGCTGCACAGCTGGCTCCCGGACGCCCACACCGCCGCCCCGACCGTCGGCTCGGTGCTCCTCGCCGGCGTGCTGCTGAAGATGGGCACGTACGGTTTCGTGCGCATCGTGCTGCCGATCACCCCGGACGGCATGCGCACCTTCGCCCCGTACCTCGCCGCCTTCGCCGTCGCGGGGATCATCTACGGATCGCTCGCCTGCCTCGCCCTCGCGAAGCCCGGCAACAAGGGCGACCTCAAGCGCCTGATCGCGTACTCCTCCGTCGGGCACATGGGCTTCGTCCTCCTCGGCATCGCCACCATGACCCCCACCGGGGTCAACGGCGCCCTCTTCGCCAACGTCGCCCACGGCCTCATCACCGGCCTGCTCTTCTTCCTGGTCGGCGCGCTCAAGGACCGCTACGGCACCGCCGACCTCGACACCCTCGCCGGGGCCACCGGCGCCGCCCTCTACGGCCGCGCCCCCCGCCTCGGCGCCCTGCTCGCCTTCGCCGCCGTCGCCTCCCTCGGCCTGCCCGGCCTCGCCGGTTTCTGGGGCGAGATGCTGGCCCTGTTCGGCGCCTTCGACCCGGCCGCGGGACTGAGCCGCCCCGCCTTCCTCACCTTCATGGCGATCGGCGGCCTCGGCACCCTCCTCACCGCCGCCTACCTCCTCGTCGTCGTCCGGCGCGTCTGCATGGGCGGCCCCCGCCCGGCCGGCGAGGCCGTCCTCGCCGACGTCCAGGGATACGAGCTCGCCGCCTGGACCCCGCTCGTCGCCCTCACCGTCCTCGCCGGACTGTGGCCCGCGGTCCTCCTCGGCCTCACCGACCCGGCCGTCCAGCAGCTCCTCGCGGGAGGCACCCAGTGACCGCCACGGCCGCAGCGCCCAGCCTCGTCCAGTCCGTCGACTGGCTCGCGATCGCGCCGCCCACCCTCACCGCGGCGGTCGCCCTCGCCGTGCTCGTCGCCGACCTCTTCGTGCCGGCCGCGCGCAAGCAGCTCCTCGGCTGGACCTCCGTCGCCGGCCTGGCCGTCTCACTGCTGCTGCTGGTGCCGCTGCGCGCCGGCGACCGCTCGACCTTCTGCCTCACCGCCGACACCCAGCTGCGGGCCTGCAGCTACACCGCCGACCAGTTCACCCTGGTCATCCAGTTCCTGGTGCTGGCCGGCGCGCTCGTCACTGCGCTGCTGTCGCTCGCCGACACCCGCGACAGGCTGCCGGCCGGCGAGTACTGGTTCCTGCTGCTCTCCTCCGCGGCCGGCGCGGCCCTGATGCCCGCCTCCCGCGACCTGGCCACCCTCGTCGTCGCCCTCGAAGTGGCCTCGCTGCCGGCGTTCGCGCTGGTCGGCCTCCGGCGCGGCGACCGTATGTCCAGCGAGTCCGCGCTCAAGTTCTTCCTGTCGTCGGTGACCGCCACCGCCGTCACCCTGCTCGGGGTCAGCTTCGTCTACGCGGCCACCGGCACCCTCCACCTCACCGAGATCGCGCAGCGGCTCGGCGACGTGCCGGACCAGCTGCAGACCCTCGCGCAGGCGGGCGTGGCGCTCACCCTGGTCGGCTTCGCCTTCAAGACGGCCGCCGTGCCCTTCCACTTCTGGGTGCCCGACACCTACGTCGGCGCCCCGCTGCCCGTCGCCGCCTACCTCTCCGTGGTCGGCAAGGCCGTCGGCTTCACCGGCCTCATCCTGGTGACCGTCGTCGCCTTCCCCTCGTACGCGGACGTCTGGGGCCCGGCGCTGGCCGTGCTCGCCGCCCTCACCATGACCGTCGGCAACGTGGCCGCCCTCCGGCAGGTCTCCACGCGCGCGTGGAGCGCGGTACGCCTCCTCGCCTGGTCGTCCGTCGCGCAGGCCGGCTACCTCCTGGTGCCGATCGCGGCCGCCGCCTACTCCAGCGACGACCAGATCGGCGCGACCGTCGCCTACGCCCTGATGTACGCCGCCGTGAACCTGGGCGCCTTCGCGGTCGTCGCCGTCGTCGCCCGGACCCGTCCGGAGGCCCGGATCGCCGACTTCCGCGGCCTGTACGCGGCGAGCCCGGCCGCCGCGCTCGCCCTCGGCTTCTTCCTGCTCAATCTGGCCGGACTGCCCCCGGGTATCATCGGCCTCTTCGCGAAGGTGACCGTCTTCTCGACGGCCGTCGACGCGGGCCTCGGATGGCTCGCCGTGATCATGGGTGTCAACGTCGTGATCGCCCTCTACTACTACCTGCGGTGGACGGCGCTCCTCTTCCGCGCGCCCGAGACCGCGCCCGGGTCCGCGCCCGAGGGCGAGCCGCGCACGCTCGGCGCCGGGGTCCCCGCCCCGATCACGCTGGCCGTCGCGCTCACCGCCGTCGCGGGCGTCGTGCTGTCGGGCTATCCGGAGTTCGCCCTCCGCTTCGCGGCGAACAGCCTCTTCTGACCCCCCCACACAGCAGACCCCACAAGGAGCGGACACCGGTGCTGAACGGTTTCAAGGACTTCATACTTCGCGGGAACGTCGTCTCGATGGCCATCGGTCTGGCCGTCGGCTCGGCGTTCACGGCCGTCGTCACCGGCTTCAGCAAGGCGTTCATCACCCCGCTCATCGGTCTCGCCACCGGCTCGGTCGGTGACTTCAGCGAGGCCAAATTCACCGTGGGCAAGACCGTCTTCCCGTACGGTCTGGCGATCGCCGCCGCCATAGCGTTCGTGATCACCGCGGCCGTCCTCTACTTCCTGATCGTCGTCCCCATGACGAAGATCCAGGCGCGGTTCGCCAAGGAGGAGGCGGCCGACCCGAAGTCGGAGAAGCGCGACTGCCCCCGCTGCTTCAGCGAGATCCCGGCCATCGCCTCCCGCTGCGGCCACTGCACCAGCGAGGTCGAGCCCGTCGCCGGGGTCCTGACGAAGGGCGACCTGGACGAACTCGCGGTGCCCGCGCAGCGCTGATCACCCGTACGGCCCACCCGGCACGCCCCGCGGCCCGGGGAACCCGAGCTTCTCGCCTGGCGTTGACCAGGAGGGAAGGGTCCACTGGACAGAACGAAGGGTTCCCCTGCCGCACCACTTGGAGGGCGTACCGTGCACCGCCGGCACAACGGGCTGAGGACCGCCGTACTCCTCGGAGGGCTCTCCGCCCTCATCATCGTCATCGGCAGCTTCTTCGGGCGTACGGGGCTGATCGTCGCGGTGCTCGTCGCGCTCGGCACCAACGCGTACGCGTACTGGAACAGCGACAAGCTCGCGCTCCGCGCCATGCGCGCCCGCCCGGTGAGCGAGTTCGAGGCCCCGGCCCTCTACCGGATGGTCCGCGAGCTCTCCACCCAGGCCCGCCAGCCCATGCCGCGGCTCTACATCTCACCCACCCAGGCGCCCAACGCCTTCGCGACCGGGCGCAATCCGCGCAACGCGGCCGTGTGCTGCACCGAGGGCATCCTCGCGATCCTCGACGAGCGCGAGCTGCGCGGGGTCATCGGCCACGAGCTGAGCCACGTCTACAACCGGGACATCCTGATCTCCTCGGTCGCCGGCGCCCTCGCCTCGGTGATCATGTTCCTGGTGAACTTCGCCTGGCTGATCCCGGTCGGCCGGTCCGACGACGACGACGGCCCCGGCATCCTCGGCTATCTGCTGGTCCTCATCCTGGGGCCCCTCGCCGCCTCGGTCATCCAGCTCGCCATCTCCCGCTCCCGCGAGTACGAGGCGGACGCCTCCGGCGCCCAGCTCACCGGTGACCCGCTCGCCCTCGCCAGTGCCCTGCGCAAGCTGGAGGCGGGCACCAGGCAGCTTCCGCTGCCCCCGGAGCCGAAGATCGAGACCGCGAGCCACATGATGATCGCGAACCCCTTCCGTCCGGGACAGGGGATCTCGAAGATGTTCTCCACCCACCCGCCGATGGCCGAGCGCATCGCCCGGCTCGAACAGATGGCAGGCCGACGCCCGTGAAAACGATCCTGAACGTCATTTGGCTGATCCTGTGCGGACTCTGGATGTTCCTCGGCTACGTGCTGGCCGGGCTCCTGCTCTGCATCACGATCATCGGCATCCCCTTCGGGCTCGCCGCCTTCCGCATCGGCGTCTACGCCCTGTGGCCCTTCGGCCACACGGTCGTCGACCGCCCGGGCGCGGGCGCGCCCTCCTGCGTGGGCAACGTGCTGTGGCTGATCCTGGCCGGCTGGTGGCTGGCCCTCGGCCACATCACCACCGGCATCGCCCTCTGCCTGACGATCATCGGCATCCCGCTGGGCCTCGCGAACTTCAAGCTGATCCCGGTCTCGCTGCTGCCGCTGGGCAAGGAGATCGTCCGCACGGACGACGCCGCCGCGATGTACGGCTTCGCGGCCCGCTGACCACGGGGCCGGGCCGGCAGCTGTACGGACCGCCCCCGGCCATGCGTCGGCCCGGCCGCCGCCCGGGCCGCCTCCGCCTTCCGGCCCCAGCAGCCCTCGGCGGCCTCAGGAACGCGGGGCGGCCGGCCGGCCCCGGCTGACCGCGTACGCCACCACGCCGACCGCCAGGACGCCCGTCCCGGCGACCACGGCGGTCGGCGGGAGCGAGAACGCGAGCGCCCCGCAGCCGACGAGCCCGAGCAGCGCCAGCGGCCGTTCCCGGCGGCCCAGGGTCCAGGCCGAGGCGTTGGCGATCGCGTAGTAGACCAGGACGCCGAACGACGAGAAGCCGATCGCGCCCCGCACGTCCGCCGTGGCCGCCACCACGGCCACCACCGCGCCCACCGCGAGCTCCGCGCGGTGCGGCACCCGGAAGCGCGGGTGCACGGCCGCCAGCGGGGCCGGCAGATAGCCGTCCCTGGCCATCGCCAGGGTCGTCCGGGACACCCCGAGGATCAGCGACAGGAGCGAGCCGAGCGCCGCCACCGCCGCGCCGACGGTGACGACCGGCACCAGCCAGTCCGCGTCCGCGGCCCGCGCCGCGTCCGCGAGCGGGGCGGCGGAGGCCGCGAGCGCGGTGGGCCCGAGGACGGCGAGCACGCACACGGCGACGGCCGCGTAGACGACGAGCGCGAGGCCGAGGGCGAGCGGCACGGCCCGCGGGATGGTCCGCTCCGGGTCGCGGACCTCCTCGCCGAGCGTCGCGATCCGCGCGTACCCGGCGAAGGCGAAGAACAGCAGCCCCGCCGCCTGCAGCACCCCGCCCGCCGGGACGTCACCGGCGAGCCCGAGCCGCGCCACCTGTCCGGAGCCCGCGGTCGCGACCACGACGGCGGCCAGCACGGCCAGGACGACCGCCACGATCGCCCGGGTGAGCAGCGCCGACTTCTGCACGCCCCCGTAGTTGACGGCCGTCAGCGCCACCACGGCGGCGACCGCCACCGCGTGCGCGTGCGCGGGCCACACGTACGCCCCCACGGTCAGCGCCATCGCCGCGCACGAGGACGTCTTGCCGACGACGAACGCCCAGCCCGCCAGGTGGCCCCAGAACGAGCCCAGACGCTCCCGGCCGTAGACATAGGTGCCGCCGGAGGCCGGATAGCGGGCCGCGAGCCGTGCGGAGGCCATGGCGTTGCAGTAGGCGACGATCGCGGCCACCCCGAGCGCGGGGAGCAGCCCCGCTCCGGCCGCGTCGGCCGCGGGCCCGAGCGCCGCGAAGATCCCGGCCCCGACCATCGAGCCGAGCCCGATGACGACGGCGTCGAACACCCCGAGGGTGCGGCGCAGTTCCTGTGTCATGTGCCGCACATTAGGGGGTCCGGCAACCGGGCGGCACCGCCGGGCGTCCTCCAGGGCATGAGCATCATCGGATGGATCGTTCTCGGCCTGCTCGCCGGCGTCATCGCCAAGATCCTGCTGCCGGGCCGCGACCCGGGCGGCCTGATCGGCACGACGGTCATCGGCGTCGTCGGCGCGTTCCTCGGCGGCTGGCTGTCGGCCCGCTTCCTGGACCGCCCGATCACCGCCGACTTCTACGACGGGGCCACCTGGCTCTCGGCGATCGGCGGCTCGCTCGTCCTGCTCATCGCGTACCGGATCGTTTTCGGCCACTCGCGCGAGCGCTGAGGCCGGGCCGGCGCCCGCTCAGAGCCCGGTCTCCCGCAGCGTGATGTTCAGCCTGCCGTCGAGCCCGAGACCGGGCTCCGCGGTGCCCGGGTACACCTTCGGCACCCCGTGGTACGCGAAGCGGGACGGCCCGCCGAAGACGAACAGGTCGCCGGAGGCCAACTCCACGTCGGTCCACGGGCGTCCGCGGTTCTCGGTGTTCCCGAGCCGGAACACGCACGTGTCGCCGAGACTCAGGGACACGACGGGAGCGGGGGAGCGCTCCTCCTTGTCCTGGTGCATGCCCATCCGGGCGCCGTCCGCGTAGAAGTTCACGAGCGCGGTGTCCGGCGCGAAACCACCGTGCTCCCCGTACGCCTCGACGAGCGCCGCCCGCCCGATCTCCGCGAGCCAGGAGGGCAGTTCGAGCGCCGTCTCGTCCGCGTCGAGATACCGGTACGGCTCCCAGCGGCGCCCGAGACAGAGCGAGCGCACCGACATCACCCCGCCGCCCGGCAGGACGGTGTGCGCGTACGGGACCGGGCCGCGCCCGAACTCCCGGCAGGCGGCGACCAGTTCCCGCTGCCGCTCGAACGGGAGCCAGCCGGGCACGTGCACCGCGCCCGGCGCCGGCGTGGTCCGCTCGCGCGGAAACAGCCCCTCGGTCACCCGAAGGCCCCCTCCAGGGCCCCTTCGAGCCCGAGCAGCCGCTCCTTGCGGTCGAGGCCGGCGGCGTAGCCGCGCAGGGCCCCGTCGGCCCCGATCACGCGGTGGCAGGGCCGCACCACGAGCAGCGGATTCCGCCCGATGGCGGTGCCCACGGCCCGCACCCCGGCCCCGGAGGAGCCGACCCGGCGGGCGATGTCCCCGTAGGAGACGGTCGTCCCGTAGGGGATCTCGTCCAGGGCTGCCCACACCCGCCGCTGGAAGGCCGTGCCGGTCTCCTCGTACGGGATGTCGAATCCCTGGCGCCGCCCGGCGAAGTACGCGTCGAGCTGCTCGGCGATCCCGGCGAAGGCCGCCTCCGCGCGGACCCAGCCGTCCTCGACGGCGGCGCCGCCCTTCTGGCCCTCCAGGGACAGCGACCGCAGCACGACATGGCCCCCGTCGGCAGCCTGCCCCACCAGGAGCACGGTGCCGAGGGGGCTGTTCACGTGGGTGTAGAGAGTGCTCGTCATGCGTTCCAGTGTGCGAGCCCGGAGGGGGACGGGGCTGGCGGTTTTCGGACGCGAGCTTCGACGGACTAGCGGTAGTTCACGAACTGCAGCGCGAAGTCGAAGTCCTTGCCCTTGAGTAGCGCGATGACCTCCTGCAGGTCGTCCCGGCTCTTCGAGCTGACGCGCAGCTCGTCGCCCTGCACCTGCGCCTTGACGCCCTTGGGGCCCTCGTCGCGGATGACCTTGGCGACCTTCTTCGCGTTCTCCTGGGAGATGCCCTCCTGGATGGACGCGAAGAGCTTGTACTCCTTGCCGGACAGCTGCGGCTCGCCCTCCACGTCCAGCGACTTCAGCGAGATGCCCCGCTTGATCAGCTTGGACTGGAAGATGTCGAGGATCGCCTTGACCCGCTCCTCGCCGTTGGCCTGCATCAGGATCTTCTCGCCCGACCAGGAGATCGAGGCGTTGGTGCCCTTGAAGTCGTAGCGCTGCGTGATCTCCTTCGCGGCCTGGTTGAGGGCGTTGTCGACCTCCTGCCGCTCGACCTTGGAGACGATGTCGAAACTGGAGTCGGCCATGAGGTGAGGCTCCTTGCTCGGATCCGTATGGGTGCAGCACAAAGCGTAGCCACCCGCACCGCCGCCGACCCGTGATCAATCCGGTGGCGAAGCACCCCTGGGGATCAGGTATTGTTTACGTCGTTGCCAGGGAGCACCGCCGAAAAGCGGCTCCGAGGCAGCGATCCCATGGCGGTGTGCCCGAGTGGCCAATGGGAGCGGACTGTAAATCCGTCGGCTTAGCCTACCCAGGTTCGAATCCTGGCGCCGCCACGCGATAGAGACGGCCCCTGATCTGCGGAAACGCGATCAGGGGCCGTTTTCGTTCGCCGTCCCCCCGCGCGCGGCCGCGGGACTCGTTCGGGCCAGTCGTGGGCGTGGGTGCGTGTCGGTGGATCCCGGCTGCTCCAGCATGAGCGGGGTGAACGAGCTGGGTGGCGACGAGCGCGGGGCTTCGCCGGGCGAGATCCAGACCAGGATCGGGAAGCGGCGGCTGGACGACGTCGCCAAGATCCTCGCCGGCGCCCTGGTCACGGTCGCCGGGATCATGACCGCGCTGGGGCTGACGAGCGACGTCGTGTTCGTCGCGCTCAACAACGAGTCGTGGCCCATCTTCGTCGCCGCGCTCTGCGCCATCCTCGCCATCGTGTGCAGCATCGTGGCCCTGCTCATGCACCCGACGCGGCGGGGCAACGTGTGGGAGACGGTCACGCTGGTGATCGGTGTGATCTTCTACATGGTCGCGCTGAGCGTGGCGGTCGTGGGCGCGAGCAAGGCGGCGGGCGGGAACGGGCGGCCGACCATCACCAACGTCACGGTCACGGGGCCGAGGACCGCGGGCCGCCTCGGCTTCGACGTCCACGGGGACGGCGTGGACACATGGGCGACCATCGAGGTCTCCGCGGACGCCGTGGACGTCGACCGGGATCCGGTCAAAGGCAACGAGGACTTCTACCGCAGCAGCCTCCGGCCCGACGACAGGGGCGACGTCGAGCAGCACGTCAGCGTGCCCCTCTCGGTTCCCGAGGGGGCTTGGGGCATCCAGATCATCGCCGTCACCGCCGGCGGTGACGAGGAGTGCGACGTCCGGTCGACGCGGGGGCCCGCCTGCGTGGAGGTGCAACTTCCCTGACGGCCGGGGTCAGTTGCCCGCGATGTCCTTCACCGCGACCGAGACCGGGACCGAGCCCGAGACCAGTTCCAGGGTCAGGCCGGCCGTCGCCGGGGTCTCCAGGAGTTCGGCGAGGACCGCCGCCACGTCGTCGCGGGGGATCGGGCCGCGGCCGGTGGAGGCCTCCAGGCGGACCAGGCCCGTGCCCGCGTCGTCGGTGAGCATGCCGGGGCGCAGGATCGTCCAGTCGAGGCCCGGGCGGGCGCGGACGGCGTCGTCCGCGGCCCCCTTGGCGCGCCGGTAGGCGTCGAAGACCTCGTCGCCCTGGTGCCGCGCGTCCGCGCCCATCGAGGAGACGATCAGGAAGCGCCGTACGCGCGCCGCTTCCGCCGCTTCCGCGAAGAGGACCGCCGCCGCGCGGTCCACCGAGTCCTTGCGGGCCGCCCCGCTGCCCGGGCCGGCGCCGGCCGCGAAGACGGCCGCGTCGGCGCCCTCCAGGGCCGCCGCGACCTCGCCGACGGAGGCCGACTCCAGGTCCAGGACGACCGCCTGGGCGCCGGCCGCCCGCAGGTCCGCCTCCTGTTCGGGGCGGCGGATGATCCCCACCGGCTCGTGTCCGCCCGCGGCGAGCAGCCGCTCCAGACGCAGGGCGATCTTTCCGTGTCCTCCAGCGATGACTACGCGCATACTCACGACCGTACGGCTCCGGGCGCGGCCGGGCCTCCCGAATCCGGCCGCGCCTGCCGGGGCAGGTCCAGGGCGGCCGCCGAGTCGCAGTACTCGCGCACCGCGCTCGTCCGGGCGACCACCCGGCCCCGGTGCACCACGATCCGGCTGTACGCGAGCGAGAGGACGCCCGCGAGGCGTTCGCCCCGTACGGCGAGCAGCTCCGCCGGGAAGCCGGCCTCCACCCGTACCTCCGGAAGCCCCATCGCCGCGCGCGCGTCGGCGCTCACCGCCCCGTACGCCTCCTCGGCCGGCAGCCCGGAGAGCGAGGCGAGCAGGTAGGCGGCCTCCAGAGGGTCGCCGCGCCCCACCGGGTTGGACACGTCCCGCAGCGCCCCGCCGCCCGCCGCGACCCGCACCCCGGCGGCCCGCAGCAGCCGTACCGGGGCCGTGCCGCGCCGTTCGGTGGCCCCGCAGCCGCCCTGCGGCAGGCAGACGACGGTGACCCCGGCAGCCGCCAGCTGGTCCGCGGCCCGGCGGGCCTGGTCGGAGGGCAGCCGGCCGAGTCCCGCGCACGGTCCGATCGTCACGCCGGGCCGCAGGCCGCCGGCCATCGCGGCGAGCCGGGCGAGCCGGGCCGGGTCGTCGCCGTCGGTGTGCAGGTCCACCGGGCAGCCGTGCTCGGCGGCGATCTCCAGGACCGCCTCCACGTACCCCGTGGGGTCCGGGTCGAGGTCGGGGCAGCCGCCGACCACTCCGGCGCCCATCTTGACCGCGTCCCGCAGCATCCCGAGGCCGTCGGCGCCGGCGACGCCGGTGAGCAGCCGGGGCGCCGCCACCGCCGTCACGTCGGCCAGGCCGCGCAGCGACCGCCGGGCCTGGAGGACGGCTTCGAGCGGGCCGAGGCCGTGCACGTCGCCGATCCGCACCTGGGCGCGCAGCGCGGTCGCGCCGTGCCCGAGCTGCAGCAGCGCGGCCTCGGTGGCCCGGCGCTGGACCTCCTCGGTCGTGTACGGGACCGGGCCCGGCGAGTCGGCGGTGAGCGCGGTGTCGGCGTGCGCGTGGGGCTCGGCGGGGGCGGGGAGCAGCAGGTAGCCGGCGAGGTCGACGCGGGCGCCCACGGCCGCGAGGCTGCCGGCGGTGCCGACGGCCTCGATCCGGCCGCCGCCGAGCCGCACGTCGACCGTGCGCCCGTCGGTGAGCCGCGCGTTCGAGAGCAGCAGCGACGTGGTGTCGGCGGCAGGGGCCGCGGCCCGGTCGTCGGGCGGCTGGGGCTGCTTGCTGTCGGCGGACATCGGGCTCCTCACGGCTCGCCTGGACCAAGATCACGCAGCGTGGGCCCCGAGCCTAGGGGCGGCCGCATCAGCCTTCGAGGAGGAGCGCAATAGTCGTACTGATGAGTGCACGAGTGGCCTAGGAGGGGGCTGGGGTGGACCCCCGGGAAACGGATTTGGGCGATGGGCGGAGGAGCGTGTAATGTCTTCCTCGCTCGCCCCAATAGCTCAGTCGGCAGAGCGTCTCCATGGTAAGGAGAAGGTCTACGGTTCGATTCCGTATTGGGGCTCTGGTGAGAAGGACCCGCCTTCGGGCGGGATCCCGACCATCAAAGCGGTGTAGCTCAGTCGGTAGAGCAAGCGGCTCATAATCGCTGTGTCACCGGTTCAAGTCCGGTCACCGCTACACACAGTAGCCGATTGTGGGGTCGGTCCTGCGATCGGCTACTCTTTCATGCGTTCATCCGTCCATCCGTCCGTCAAGGAGCACTCACGTGGCTGCCACCGACGTCCGCCCGAAGATCACGCTGGCCTGCGTGGAGTGCAAGGAGCGGAACTACATCACCAAGAAGAACCGGCGTAACAACCCGGACCGTCTTGAGATGAAGAAGCACTGCCCCCGCTGCAACTCGCACACCGCGCACCGCGAGACGCGCTAAACAGGCTCGAACACGAGGCCGTCCCCTCCCGGGGACGGCCTCGCGTCGTTTGTACGCAAGAGATCCAGGAGGTATCGAGGCCATGGCGCTCGACCAGTCCTTCGTGGGCCGGACCTACCCGCCCACCGCTCCGTACGAGGTCGGCCGCGAGAAGATCCGCGAATTCGCCGAGGCGATCGGGGACGCCAATCCCGCGTACACCGACCAGGAGGCCGCCAAGGCCCTCGGCCACCCGGATGTCGTCGCACCGCCGACCTTCGTCTTCGCGATCGCCTTCAAGGCCGCGGGCCAGGTGATCGAGGACCCGCAGCTCGGCCTGGACTACAGCCGCGTCGTGCACGGCGACCAGAAGTTCGTCTACACCCGCCCGGTGCGCGCCGGCGACCGCCTCTCGGTCACCAGCACCATCGAGGCCATCAAGTCGCTCGCCGGCAACGACATCATGGACATCCGCGGCGAGGTGCACGACGAGACCGGCGAGCACGTCGTGACCACGTGGATCAAGCTCGTCGCCCGCGCCCCCGAGGAGGCCTGACCATGACCGCGAAGATCGCCTACGACGAGGTCGAGGTCGGCACCGAGCTCCCCGCGCAGTCCTTCCCCGTGACCCGCGCCACACTGGTCCGCTACGCGGGCGCCTCCGGTGACTTCAACCCGATCCACTGGAACGAGAAGTTCGCCAAGGAGGTCGGCCTCCCCGACGTCATCGCCCACGGCATGTTCACCATGGCCGAGGCGATCCGCGTCGTGACCGACTGGGCCGGCGACCCGGCCGCCGTCGTCGAGTACGGCGTCCGCTTCACCAAGCCGGTCGTCGTCCCCAACGACGACGAGGGCGCCCTCATCGAGGTCTCCGCGAAGGTCGCCGCCAAGCTGGACGACGGCCAGGTGCGCGTCGACCTCACCGCGACGAGCGCCGGGCAGAAGGTGCTCGGCATGTCCCGGGCCGTGGTCCGGCTCGCCTGAGCCCACCGAGCCGCGGGCCCCTTCCGTACGGGAGGGGCCCGTACTCTTGAGCCCGTGCACGTACTCCACGACGCCCCCCTCGCCCCCCTGACCACCTTCCGGCTCGGCGGGCCCGCAGCCCGGCTCGTCACGGCCACCACCGACGACGAGGTGATCGCCGCGGTCCGCGAGGCCGACGCGGCCGGGACCCCGCTGCTCGTCATCGGCGGCGGCTCCAACCTGGTTATCGGCGACAAGGGCTTCGACGGCACCGCCCTGCACATCGCGACCCGAGGCTTCTCCCTGGACGGGACCCGCCTGGAGCTCGCCGCGGGCGAGGTCTGGACGGACGCCGTCGCGCGGACCGTGGAGGCCGGGCTCGCGGGGATCGAATGCCTGGCCGGCATCCCCGGCTCGGCGGGCGCCACCCCGATCCAGAACGTCGGCGCCTACGGACAGGACGTCTCCGCGACGATCACCGAGGTCGTCGCGTACGACCGCCGGGCCGAGGAGACGGTCACCCTGACCAACGCCGAGTGCGCCTTCTCGTACCGGCACAGCCGCTTCAAGGACCAGCCCGACCGTTACGTGGTGCTCCGCGTCCGCTTCGAGCTGGCGGACGCCGACGGGATGTCGGCGCCGATCGCCTACCCGGAGACGGCCCGGGCCCTCGGGGTCGAGGCGGGCGACCGGGTGCCGCTGGCGCGCGCCCGGGAGACCGTCCTGAAGCTGCGCGGCGGCAAGGGCATGGTCCTGGACCCGGAGGACCACGACACCTGGTCGGCGGGCTCCTTCTTCACCAACCCGATCCTGACCGCGGGGGAGTACGAGGCCTTCGTCGCGCGCGTGGCCGAGCGGCTCGGCCCGGACGTCGCCGCGCCGGCCTACCCGGCGGGCGAGGACGGCGCCGTGAAGACCTCCGCGGCCTGGCTGATCGACAAGGCCGGCTTCGTGAAGGGCTACGGCTCCGGGCCGGCCCGGATCTCCACCAAGCACACCCTCGCCCTCACCAACCGGGGCGAGGCGACCACCGAGGACCTGCTCGCGCTCGCGCGCGAGGTGGTCGCCGGGGTCCGGGACGCCTTCGGGATCACCCTCGTCAACGAGCCGGTGACGGTCGGCGTCGAGATCTGAGCCCCGCCCGCCCGGCGCGCTCCTGGCCCTGCGCGCTCCCGGCCCGGCGCTCCCGCCCGCCTCGCTCCCGGCCCGCCTCGCTCCTGGCCCGGCGCGCTCCCGGCCCGGCGCTCTTGGCCCTGCGCGCTCCCGGCCGCCTCGCTCCCGGCCCGGCGCGCTCCTCGCCCTGGTGCCCGGCCGCGCGGCGCTCCCGCCCCGGTCCCCGCCCGGCTCAGTAGGCGACGCCCACGCCCTGTCCGACCGTTCGCCGGTCGTCGACCATCGCGAGCATCGCGTGGGCCACGTCCGCGCGGGCCAGCGTGCGGCCCCTGGGCGGATTGCCGCCGACGACCGTGCGGTAGCGGCCGGTGAGCGGCTTGTTCGTCAGCTTGGGCGGGCGGACCGAGGTCCAGTCGGTGCCGCTCGCGGCCAGCTCGGACTCCATCACCCGCAGATCGGTGTAGACGTCCTTCAGGACGTTGTTGATCACCGCGAGGACCGCCTTGTCGAGCAGGCCGTCGCCCTCCGGGACGGGGCCCAGAGGGGCGGCGCTGACCACGACGAGCCGCCGTACGCCCTCGGCGTCCATCGCCGCGAGCACCGGGCGCGTCAGCCGGGCCGCGATGCCCGTGGCCGCGTCCGCCCGGTTGCGGGCGCCCAGGCCCGAGAGGACCGCGTCCCGGCCGGCCACCGCGCCGCGCAGGGCCGCCGGGTCGGCGAGGTCGGAGCGGAAGACCTCCAGGCGCTCCCCGGTGACGGAGAACCGCGCGGGGTCCCGGACGACCGCCGTCACCTCGTGGCCCGCGTCGAGGGCCTGGCGGACGATCTCCTGGCCGATCCCCCCGGTCGCACCGAAGACAGTGAGCTTCATGTCGCACCTCTCCAGGTCTGAGTTCCTGAGCTCCGGGTGGTGAGTAAGTAATCACTCACCCCGTCTCGCCACTAGGGTGGGTGTGCACTCACTCACCCGTCAAGCGCTTCCCGGGAGTTCCTGTGGACCAGAGGCCGACCCGCACCCGGATCATCGACGCCGCCCGCGACCTCATGCGCACGGCCGGCCTGGCCCGCACCACCACCAAGGAGATCGCCAAGGCCGCCGGCTGCTCGGAGGCCGCGCTCTACAAGTACTTCCCGAGCAAGGAGGAGCTGTTCGTCACGGTCCTCGACGAGCGGCTGCCGAAGCTGGGCAACCTCCTCGGCACCCTCGCCGTCGACCCCCAGGGCCGCGGCGTGGAGGAGAACCTCACCGAGATCGCCCGCCGGGCCGCGCTCTTCTACGAGGAGACGTTCCCCATGGCCGCCTCCCTCTACGCCGAACCCCAGCTCAAGGCCCGCCACGAGGAGGTCATGCGGGAGCTCGGCGCCGGCCCGCACAAGCCCATCGAGGGCCTCGCCGACTACCTCCGCGCCGAACAGGCGCACGGCCGCGTCCGCGCCGACGCCGACCCCGAGGCGGCCGCCGCGCTGCTCCTGGGGGCCTGCGCGCAGCGCGCGTTCGCCTACGAGATGACCCCCGACCGCAGGCCGCCGCGGTCCCTCGACGACTTCGCGCGATCGATCGCCCGCACCCTCATGCGCGGGATCGGCTGACCGTCAGCCGACCGGGGCCGCCAGCCAGGCGTCCACCCCGGAGAGCAGCTTCTGCCTGACGTCCTCGGGGGCCGCCGAGCCCCGCACCGACTGCCGGGCCAGCTCCGCCAGCTCCGCGTCCGTGAAGCCGTGGTGCTCGCGGGCGATCTCGTACTGCGCCGCGAGCCGCGAGCCGAACAGCAGCGGGTCGTCGGCGCCGAGGGCCATCGGGACGCCCGCGTCGAAGAGCGTGCGCAGCGGCACGTCCTCGGGCTTCTCGTACACCCCGAGCGCCACGTTGGACGCCGGGCACACCTCGCAGGTCACCCCGCGCTCCGCGAGCTTGCGCAGCAGCCGCGGGTCCTCCGCGGCCCGGACGCCGTGCCCGACGCGGGCCGCCCGCAGGTCGTCCAGGCAGTCCCGTACCGACGAGGGGCCGGTCAGCTCGCCGCCGTGCGGGGCCGCCAGCAGACCGCCCTCACGGGCGATGGCGAAGGCCCGGTCGAAGTCGCGGGCCATGCCCCGGCGCTCGTCGTTGGACAGCCCGAAGCCCACCACGCCCCGGTCCGCGTACCGCACCGCGAGCCGGGCCAGCGTGCGCGCGTCCAGGGGGTGCTTCATCCGGTTCGCCGCGACGAGGACCCGCATCCCGAGTCCCGTCTCGCGGGAGGCCGCCGCCACCGCGTCCAGGATGATCTCCAGGGCCGGGATCAGCCCGCCGAGCAGCGGCGCGTACGAGGTGGGGTCGACCTGGATCTCCAGCCAGCCCGAGCCGTCCCTGACGTCCTCCTGGGCGGCCTCCCGCACCAGGCGCTGGATGTCCTCGGGCTCGCGCAGGCAGGAGCGGGCGATGTCGTAGAGCCGCTGGAAACGGAACCAGCCGCGCTCGTCCGTGGCCCGCAGCTTCGGCGGCGTACCGCTCTTGAGCGCTTCGGGGAGGTGCACCCCGTACTTGTCGGCCAGTTCGAGCAGGGTCGAGGGCCGCATCGAGCCGGTGAAGTGCAGGTGCAGGTGCGCCTTCGGAAGGGTCCTGAGATCGCGGTAAACGTGCTCCATTGGCTGATCCTGCCGCACCCGAATGGACGAATACAGTCCGTTTCCCCGATCGGGACCTTGCTCGAACGTGAAAACGGGCCCCCGCTTCCGGAGAAGCGGAGGCCCACACCTCGATGTCCAGGGGTGCTCAGTCGCGCGCCTCGGCGAGGAGCTTCTGGATCCGGGACACGCCCTCCACCAGGTCCTCGTCGCCCAGCGCGTACGACAGGCGCAGGTAGCCCGGCGTGCCGAAGGCCTCGCCCGGGACGACCGCGACCTCGGCCTCGTCCAGGATCAGCGCGGCCAGCTCGACCGAGTCCTGCGGGCGCTTGCCGCGGATCTCCTTGCCGAGCAGCGCCTTCACGGACGGGTACACGTAGAACGCGCCCTCCGGGGTCGGGCAGTACACGCCGTCGATGTCGTTGAGCATCCGCACGATCGTCTGGCGGCGCCGGTCGAAGGCCACCTTCATCTCGTCGACGGCCGTCAGGTCACCGGAGACGGCGGCGATCGCGGCCGCCTGCGCCACGTTGGAGACGTTGGAGGTGGCGTGCGACTGCAGGTTGGTCGCGGCCTTCACGACGTCCTTGGGGCCGATGATCCAGCCCACGCGCCAGCCCGTCATGGCGTACGTCTTGGCGACACCGTTGACGACGATGCACTTGTCGCGCAGCTCGGGCAGGACCGCCGGCAGCGAGACCGCGGAGGCGTCGCCGTAGACCAGGTGCTCGTAGATCTCGTCGGTCAGGACCCACAGTCCGTGCTCGACGGCCCAGCGGCCGATCGCCTCGGTCTCGGCCTCGCTGTAGACGGCGCCGGTCGGGTTCGAGGGGGAGACGAAGAGGACGACCTTGGTCCGCTCCGTGCGCGCCGCCTCCAGCTGCTCCACCGAGACCCGGTAGCCGGTGGTCTCGTCGGCCACGACCTCCACCGGGACACCGCCGGCCAGGCGGATCGACTCCGGGTACGTGGTCCAGTACGGGGCCGGGACGATGACCTCGTCGCCCGGGTCGAGGATCGCGGCGAACGCCTCGTAGATGGCCTGCTTGCCGCCGTTGGTCACCAGGACCTGGGAGGTGTCGACCTCGTAGCCGGAGTCGCGGAGCGTCTTCGCGGCGATGGCCGCCTTGAGCTCGGGCAGGCCGCCGGCCGGCGTGTAGCGGTGGTACTTGGGGTTCTTGCAGGCCTCGACGGCCGCCTCGACGATGTAGTCCGGCGTCGGGAAGTCGGGCTCACCCGCGCCGAAACCGATCACCGGACGGCCGGCGGCCTTGAGGGCCTTGGCCTTGGCGTCGACGGCGAGGGTGGCGGACTCGGAGATCGCACCGATCCGGGCGGAGACCCGACGCTCGGTGGGAGGGGTAGCAGCGCTCATGCGGCCATGGTCCCAGACCCCGTCAGGGCCCGGCACACGGGTTTCACGGAGCGGACAGGAACGGTCATTCCCGGTCGTACACGGTGTTCCACGGGCGGTGAGAGGGCGGTCGGAGGGCGGTGGGACGGGGGTGCGAGGGGGGTGACCGGCAGGTCGGGGCGTTACCTGTTCGACGTGAGGGCCCATGACCACGTACACTCACTGCTCGTTGGCCCGCACCGACCACATCTCACGATGCGGTAGGTTGGGGGAGCCACGAAGGGTCGTAGCTCAATTGGTAGAGCACCGGTCTCCAAAACCGGCGGTTGGGGGTTCAAGTCCCTCCGGCCCTGCTACACACACCGCCAGGTTGTGTGCGCATGTACGTACTTCATTGCACCGCCGTGCGGCTCCACCCACCCCGGGCGCGGCACGGCCACGACCCGGAATCAGGTGAGACATCGTGACGGATGCCGTAGGCTCCATCGACATGCCTGATGCCGACGACGCCGCTCCGGAGTCGCAGAAGAAGACCCGGAAGGGCGGCAAGCGCGGGAAGAAGGGCCCTCTGGGCCGTCTCGCCCTTTTCTACCGCCAGGTCATCGCGGAACTCCGCAAGGTCGTCTGGCCCACTCGTAGCCAGCTGACGACGTACACCACTGTGGTGATTGTCTTCGTTGTCATCATGATCGGCCTTGTGACCGTGATTGACTATGGCTTCCAGGAAGCAGTCAAGTACGTCTTCGGCTGACTTTTTGTTCCACCCCATCTGTATCGCAGGAAGAAGCAGCCACCGTGTCTGACGCGAACCTGAACGACGCCTTCGAGTCCGAGTCCGTCGAGGACGAGCTCGACATCGTCGAGGCGGCCGACGAGGACCAGGCCGAGGCTGCGGACGCCGAGGCCGGCGAGCTGGAGACCGACGAGGACGACGACGTCGAGGCCGACGCCGCGCTCGAAGTCGAGGACACCGAGGACGACGGCACCGAGGTCGCCGACGTCGAGGCCGCCGAGGAAGAGGCCGAGGAGGCCGAGGAGGCCGCCGACGAGGCGGAGGACGCCGAGCCCGCCGCTCCGGTCGACCCCGTCGCCGCGCTCCGTGACGAGCTGCGCGGTCTGCCCGGCGAGTGGTACGTGATCCACACCTACGCGGGCTACGAGAAGCGCGTGAAGGCCAACCTGGAGCAGCGCGCCGTCTCGCTGAACGTCGAGGACTTCATCTACCAGGCCGAGGTCCCCGAGGAAGAGATCGTCCAGATCAAGAACGGCGAGCGCAAGAACGTCCGGCAGAACAAGCTGCCCGGCTACGTGCTCGTCCGCATGGACCTGACGAACGAGTCGTGGGGCGTCGTCCGCAACACGCCCGGCGTCACCGGCTTCGTGGGCAACGCCTACGACCCGTACCCGCTGACCCTGGACGAGATCGTCAAGATGCTCGCCCCGGAGGCCGAGGAGAAGGCCGCCCGCGAGGCCGCCGAGGCCGAGGGCAAGCCGGCTCCGGCCCGCAAGGTCGAGGTCCAGGTCCTGGACTTCGAGGTCGGCGACTCGGTCACCGTCACCGACGGCCCCTTCGCCACGCTTCAGGCCACGATCAACGAGATCAACGCCGACTCGAAGAAGGTCAAGGGCCTCGTCGAGATCTTCGGTCGCGAGACCCCGGTCGAGCTCAGCTTCGACCAGATCCAGAAGAACTGACGCACTAAGTTTCCGGACAGGTCAGAGGGGCTTCAGCAGCCCCTCTGACCTGCTCGGTTTTTGGACGCGCAGCTATACCCGTTATCGTTGTGCGGTATGCCTCCATCCGGATGACCGGATGGATCGGCTGAAAACTCTCACTAGGACCCGGAGAGAGCTATGCCTCCCAAGAAGAAGAAGGTCACGGGGCTTATCAAGCTCCAGATCAACGCCGGTGCGGCCAACCCGGCCCCGCCGGTCGGCCCCGCGCTCGGTCAGCACGGCGTCAACATCATGGAGTTCTGCAAGGCCTACAACGCCGCGACCGAGTCGCAGCGCGGTTGGGTCATCCCGGTGGAGATCACGGTCTACGAGGACCGTTCCTTCACCTTCATCACCAAGACTCCGCCGGCCGCCAAGATGATCCTCAAGGCCGCGGGCGTGGAGAAGGGCTCCGGCGAGCCGCACAAGACCAAGGTCGCCAAGATCACCGAGGCGCAGGTCCGCGAGATCGCCACCACCAAGATGCCCGACCTCAACGCCAACGACCTGGACGCCGCCGCGAAGATCATCGCCGGCACCGCCCGTTCCATGGGCATCACGGTCGAGGGCTGATCACCCCCGTAGTCCTTCAGTGGTAGGGCCAGCGCCGGCCCGCACCACGACTCCATACCTGCCACGCGGCGAAGCCGCATGGTGTGACTGCACAGGAGCAGCAGTGAAGCGCAGCAAGTCCCTCCGCGCTGCGGACGCCAAGATCGACCGGGAGAAGCTCTACGCCCCGCTCGAGGCCGTCCGTCTCGCCAAGGAGACCTCCACCACCAAGTTCGACGGCACCGTCGAGGTGGCCTTCCGTCTGGGCGTCGACCCGCGCAAGGCCGACCAGATGGTCCGTGGCACCGTGAACCTTCCGCACGGCACCGGTAAGACCGCCCGGGTCCTGGTCTTCGCGACCGGTGACCGTGCCGAGGCCGCGATCGCCGCGGGCGCCGACATCGTCGGCTCCGACGAGCTCATCGACGAGATCTCCAAGGGCAACCGCCTGAACGAGTTCGACGCCGTCGTCGCCACCCCGGACCTCATGGGCAAGGTCGGCCGCCTCGGCCGTGTCCTCGGCCCGCGTGGTCTCATGCCGAACCCCAAGACCGGCACCGTCACCCCCGATGTCGCCAAGGCTGTCAACGACATCAAGGGCGGCAAGATCGAGTTCCGCGTCGACAAGCACTCGAACCTGCACTTCATCATCGGCAAGGTGTCCTTCGACGACACCAAGCTGGTGGAGAACTACGGCGCGGCCCTGGAGGAGATCCTCCGTCTGAAGCCGTCCGCCGCCAAGGGTCGCTACATCAAGAAGGCCGCCATCGCCACCACGATGGGCCCCGGCATTCCGGTCGACCCGAACCGCACCCGCAACCTCCTCGTCGAGGAGGACCCGGCCGCGGTCTGAGCCTGACGGCTCAGGAGCCCTCGTAGGGGCTCCAGCGTCCTGAAACCGCCCCTCGCGCCTCTCCGGAGGCGCGGGGGGCGGTTTTATTGGGTCGGGCCCGTCAGGGCCCTGCGTTACGGTGCCAGGGCAACGCGAACGGAATCAGAACAAGGGGTGGGGACTCATGAGCGTGACCGGATGGAAGCGGGCGGGCGTCGTGGTGACGGCCCTGGCCGTCGTCACGGGTGTGGCCGGCTGCCAGGACGGTGATGCCAGGAAGGCGGCGGAGGCGCCGGCGAAGGCCGCGGCGCAGGGCGTCGAGGACGTGACGAAGGCCCTGACGGCGGCGTTCCGGAAGACGGCCGAGGCCAAGTCGGCCAAGGTCGACATGCGGATCGTCGTGGCGACGCCAACGGGGGGCGAGGGGAGCGCGTCCAGCACGGTCAGCGGCGTCGTGGGCTGGAACCCCTCGGTCGCGGACCTCACGGTCTCCGACTCGACGCTGATGGGGGGCGCGTCCGGCGGCCCGCAGAAGATGCGCATGCTGATGCTCGGCGGCGTGATGTACATGGACATGGGGGCCGAGCAGGCGGCCAAGATGGACGGCAAGCGCTGGATGAAGCTCGACCTCAAGGCCGCCGCCGAGGCCAGTGGGGACAAGAACCTGCAGAAGCAGCTGACCGCCGGCCTGGACAACATGAACCAGGACCCGTCCCAGCAGGTCGCCCTGCTGGCCGAGTCGCCGCACGTCGAGCACCTCGGCGAGGAGAAGGTCAACGGCGTGACCACCCAGCACTACAAGGGTGAGCTCACCCTTGAGGAGATGGTGGCCGCCAACGAGAACTCCCCGCTGACCGCCCGGGAGCGCGCGGACCTCGTCGCGGCGGCCAGGAAGGCCGGGGTCAGCGGCTACGAGACCGAGCTGTGGGTCGGTGCGGACAACTACCCGGTCCGGATGATCGTCAAGATGGAGGCCGCCGCGGCCATGACCACGATCACCGCGAACTACACCGACTACGGCGCCGAGGCCGCCGTCCAGGCCCCGCCGGCCCAGGACACGGTCGACCTGTTCAAGATGCTCCAGCAGGCCGGCGGGGCGGCCGCTCAGGGCTGATTTGCCCCAGGACGTTTGTGTCGCGTACTCTTCCACAGAAGCCAAAGACCGCTGGTCGTCGCCGTGCCCGTGAGGGTTCGGTGGCCGAAGGATTCGCTGTATATGCGAACGACCCGCGCAGGTGACTGTGGATGAGTTCCCGGGTCCTTCGAGGTCCGGTCGAGCTGAGCCCCGTGCGCCTGCGCCCGGGGCGTTCTGTTTTGTTCAGCCCCTTCCGAGCGGTCCCATCACCCGGAAGGAGGCCGACGCTCTATGGCAAGGCCCGACAAGGCTGCCTCGGTGGCCGAGCTGGCGGACCAGTTCCGCGGCTCGAACGCCGCTGTGCTGACCGAGTACCGGGGTCTCACCGTGGCGCAGCTCAAGACGCTGCGTCGTTCGCTCGGTGAGAACGCCCAGTACGCCGTGGTGAAGAACACGCTGACCAAGATTGCGGCCAACGAGGCCGGGATCACCGCGCTGGACGAGCACTTCGCTGGTCCGACCGCGGTCGCCTTCGTCACCGGTGACCCGGTGGAGTCGGCGAAGGCTCTGCGTGACTTCGCCAAGGAGAACCCGAACCTCATCATCAAGGCCGGTGTCCTTGACGGTAAGGCTCTCTCCGCCGACGACATCAAGAAGCTTGCGGACCTCGAGTCCCGCGAGGTTCTGCTCAGCAAGCTGGCCGGTGCCTTCAAGGGCAAGCAGTCTCAGGCTGCCTCGCTCTTCCAGGCGCTGCCGTCGAAGCTCGTCCGCACCGTGGACGCGCTGCGCGCCAAGCAGGCCGAGCAGGGCGGTGCCGAGTAACTCGGCTCGCGCATTGATCCGGACCGCCCACAGGGGTGGCGCGGGTCGCAGCGGGCCGAACGTACGCCCGCCTCACATGTACATCCGGCACCTGCCGAATTAGTGGAAGGATCGCCCATCATGGCGAAGCTCTCTCAGGAAGACCTGCTCGCGCAGTTCGAGGAGATGACCCTCATCGAGCTCTCCGAGTTCGTGAAGGCGTTCGAGGACAAGTTCGACGTCACCGCTGCCGCTGCCGCCCCGGTCGTCGTCGCCGGCGGTGTCGCCGGTGGTGGCGCCGAGGCCGTCGAGGAGAAGGACGAGTTCGACGTCATCCTCACCGGCGCCGGCGACAAGAAGATCCAGGTCATCAAGGTCGTGCGTGAGCTGACCTCCCTGGGTCTGAAGGAGGCCAAGGACCTCGTCGACGGCACCCCGAAGCCGGTCCTCGAGAAGGTCAACAAGGAGGCCGCTGACAAGGCCAAGGAGGCGCTCGAGGGCGCCGGTGCCGCCGTCGAGGTCAAGTAACACCTCGTCGCGTCAGCGACTCTTCTGTTGAGCGTGTAACGCTTGCAGCGTGAAGGGCGATCATCCATCTGGGTGGTCGCCCTTCGGCGTTCCCGGGACCCGCGTGGCGGCGGTCGTCCAGGCCGCCGGAAGCGGAGTATGGTGATCTTCGCCGTGCGCCGCTCAGCGGCCGAGGCCTTGACGAACCGCACGCAGCGCGCAATTCTCAGGACGCGTCGTCACAACGATCCGTTTCCGAGGCATGGATCGACGACCGAACGGGCAGTATCGAGGTGCGCCGCACGGCGCGAGGTACCGCGGAGTTGAGAACAACGAGGGTTGCGAAGAACCGCCCTGGACATCAGTGGGCCAAGTGGCTACACTGACCCTTTGCGCTGCCTGTTAGCTGCCCCCTGCCCGTCACCTGGGGCATACCCTCGCATCCGCTTCGCTGGTCGACCCACTCTGACCTGGTCTTTTGGCCATATCGGGAATCGTCTTCCACGGGGCTCCGCAAGGGACCGGTACGCGCGTAGTGAGTCCGAGCCCTCGGAAGGACCCCCTCTTGGCCGCCTCGCGCAACGCCTCGACCAATACGAACAACGGCGCCAGCACCGCCCCGCTGCGCATCTCCTTTGCAAAGATCAAGGAGCCCCTCGAGGTTCCGAACCTCCTCGCGCTCCAGACCGAGAGCTTCGACTGGCTGCTCGGCAACGCCGCGTGGAAGGCTCGCGTCGAGGCCGCCCTTGAGTCGGGACAGGACGTCCCCACGAAGTCGGGTCTGGAGGAGATCTTCGAGGAGATCTCCCCGATCGAGGACTTCTCCGGGTCGATGTCGCTGACCTTCCGCGACCACCGCTTCGAGCCGCCGAAGAACTCGATCGACGAGTGCAAGGACCGTGACTTCACCTACGGTGCCCCGCTCTTCGTGACCGCCGAGTTCACGAACAACGAGACCGGCGAGATCAAGTCCCAGACGGTCTTCATGGGCGACTTCCCGCTGATGACCAACAAGGGCACCTTCGTCATCAACGGCACCGAGCGTGTCGTCGTGTCGCAGCTGGTGCGTTCGCCCGGCGTCTACTTCGACTCCTCCATCGACAAGACGTCCGACAAGGACATCTTCTCCGCCAAGATCATCCCGTCCCGGGGTGCCTGGCTGGAGATGGAGATCGACAAGCGCGACATGGTCGGTGTGCGCATCGACCGCAAGCGCAAGCAGTCCGTCACCGTCCTCCTCAAGGCGCTCGGCTGGACCACCGAGCAGATCCTGCAGGAGTTCGGCGAGTACGAGTCCATGCGCGCCACCCTGGAGAAGGACCACACCCAGGGTCAGGACGACGCACTGCTCGACATCTACCGCAAGCTCCGTCCGGGCGAGCCGCCGACGCGCGAGGCCGCCCAGACGCTGCTCGAGAACCTGTACTTCAACCCGAAGCGCTACGACCTGGCGAAGGTCGGCCGCTACAAGGTCAACAAGAAGCTCGGCGCCGACGAGCCGCTGGACGCGGGTGTCCTCACCACGGACGACATCATCGCGACCATCAAGTACCTGGTGAAGCTGCACGCCGGCGAGACCGAGACGATCGGCGAGAACGGCTCGGAGATCGTCGTCGAGACCGACGACATCGACCACTTCGGCAACCGCCGTCTGCGCAACGTCGGCGAGCTCATCCAGAACCAGGTCCGCACGGGTCTGGCGCGCATGGAGCGCGTCGTCCGCGAGCGCATGACCACGCAGGACGTCGAGGCGATCACGCCGCAGACCCTGATCAACATCCGGCCGGTCGTCGCCTCCATCAAGGAGTTCTTCGGCACCAGCCAGCTGTCGCAGTTCATGGACCAGAACAACCCGCTGTCGGGTCTGACGCACAAGCGTCGTCTCTCGGCGCTGGGTCCCGGTGGTCTGTCCCGTGAGCGGGCCGGCTTCGAGGTCCGTGACGTGCACCCGTCGCACTACGGCCGCATGTGCCCGATCGAGACGCCCGAAGGCCCGAACATCGGTCTGATCGGTTCGCTCGCCTCGTACGGCCGCGTCAACGCGTTCGGTTTCGTCGAGACGCCGTACCGCAAGGTCGTCGAGGGCCAGGTCACCGACGAGGTCGACTACCTGACCGCCGACGAGGAGGACCGCTTCGTCATCGCCCAGGCGAACGCGACCCTGAACGACGAGCTCCAGTTCACCGAGCCCCGCGTTCTGGTCCGCCGCCGTGGTGGCGAGGTCGACTACGTCCCGCCGACCGACGTCGACTACATGGACGTCTCGCCGCGCCAGATGGTGTCGGTCGCGACCGCCATGATCCCGTTCCTCGAGCACGACGACGCCAACCGTGCCCTCATGGGCGCGAACATGATGCGTCAGGCCGTTCCGCTGATTAAGTCGGAGGCCCCGCTCGTCGGCACCGGCATGGAGTACCGCTGCGCCACCGACGCCGGCGACGTGCTCAAGGCCGAGAAGGACGGTGTCATCCAGGAGCTGTCCGCGGACTACATCACCGTGGCCAACGACGACGGCACCTACATCACCTACCGCCTGGCCAAGTTCTCCCGCTCGAACCAGGGCACCTCGGTCAACCAGAAGGTCGTCGTCTCCGAGGGCGACCGCGTGATCGAGGGCCAGGTCCTCGCCGACGGCCCCGCCACCGAGAACGGTGAGATGGCGCTCGGCAAGAACCTGCTCGTCGCGTTCATGCCGTGGGAGGGTCACAACTACGAGGACGCGATCATCCTGTCGCAGCGCCTCGTGCAGGACGACGTCCTCTCCTCGATCCACATCGAGGAGCACGAGGTCGACGCCCGTGACACCAAGCTCGGCCCCGAGGAGATCACCCGGGACATCCCGAACGTCTCCGAGGAGGTCCTGGCCGACCTCGACGAGCGCGGCATCATCCGCATCGGTGCCGAGGTCGTCGCCGGCGACATCCTGGTCGGCAAGGTCACCCCGAAGGGTGAGACCGAGCTGACCCCGGAGGAGCGCCTGCTCCGCGCGATCTTCGGTGAGAAGGCCCGTGAGGTCCGTGACACCTCGCTGAAGGTCCCGCACGGCGAGACCGGCAAGGTCATCGGCGTCCGCGTCTTCGACCGCGAGGAGGGCGACGAGCTTCCCCCGGGCGTGAACCAGCTGGTCCGCGTCTACGTCGCCCAGAAGCGCAAGATCACCGACGGTGACAAGCTCGCCGGCCGTCACGGCAACAAGGGTGTCATCTCCAAGATCCTCCCGATCGAGGACATGCCGTTCCTCGAGGACGGCACCCCGGTCGACATCATCCTCAACCCGCTCGGTGTCCCGTCCCGAATGAACCCGGGACAGGTCCTGGAGATCCACCTCGGCTGGCTCGCCAGCCGCGGCTGGGACGTCTCCGGCCTCGCCGACGAGTGGGCGCAGCGCCTCCAGGCCATCGGCGCCGACCAGGTCGCCCCCGGCACCAACGTCGCCACCCCGGTCTTCGACGGTGCGCGTGAGGACGAGCTCGCGGGTCTGCTCCAGCACACCATCCCGAACCGCGACGGCGAGCGCATGGTGCTCCCGTCCGGCAAGGCGCGCCTGTTCGACGGCCGCTCCGGCGAGCCGTTCCCGGACCCGATCTCGGTCGGGTACATGTACATCCTCAAGCTCCACCACCTGGTCGACGACAAGCTGCACGCCCGCTCGACCGGCCCGTACTCGATGATCACCCAGCAGCCGCTGGGTGGTAAGGCCCAGTTCGGTGGTCAGCGCTTCGGTGAGATGGAGGTGTGGGCGCTCGAGGCGTACGGCGCCGCCTACGCCCTCCAGGAGCTGCTGACGATCAAGTCCGACGACGTGACCGGCCGCGTGAAGGTCTACGAGGCCATCGTCAAGGGCGAGAACATCCCTGAGCCCGGCATCCCCGAGTCCTTCAAGGTGCTCATCAAGGAGATGCAGTCCCTGTGCCTCAACGTGGAGGTGCTGTCCTCGGACGGCATGTCCATCGAGATGCGCGACACCGACGAGGACGTCTTCCGCGCTGCGGAGGAGCTCGGTATCGACCTGTCCCGGCGCGAGCCGAGCAGCGTCGAAGAGGTCTGACGGGAGTCCGGTCGGGGACTCGGCGCAACACCGCTGAGTCCCCGGCCGGCCCCAGGACCCCCGTATCAGACCCACAGCCTTACAACCCTGAGAGGGATTGACGCATAGTGCTCGACGTCAACTTCTTCGACGAGCTCCGGATCGGTCTGGCCACCGCTGACGACATCCGTCAGTGGAGCCACGGCGAGGTCAAGAAGCCGGAGACCATCAACTACCGCACCCTGAAGCCCGAGAAGGACGGACTCTTCTGCGAGAAGATCTTCGGTCCGACCCGGGACTGGGAGTGCTACTGCGGCAAGTACAAGCGTGTCCGCTTCAAGGGCATCATCTGTGAGCGGTGTGGCGTCGAGGTCACCCGCGCCAAGGTGCGCCGTGAGCGGATGGGCCACATCGAGCTGGCCGCCCCCGTCACGCACATCTGGTACTTCAAGGGCGTTCCGTCGCGTCTGGGCTACCTGCTCGACCTCGCCCCGAAGGACCTGGAGAAGGTCATCTACTTCGCGGCGTACATGATCACGTACGTCGACGAGGAGCGCCGCACGCGCGACCTGCCCTCGCTGGAGGCCCACGTCTCCGTCGAGCGTCAGCAGATCGAGAACCGTCGCGACTCCGACCTGGAGAACCGCGCCAAGAAGCTCGAGTCCGACCTGGCCGAGCTCGAGGCCGAGGGCGCCAAGGCCGACGTGCGCCGCAAGGTGCGCGAGGGTGCAGAGCGCGAGATGAAGCAGCTGCGCGACCGCGCGCAGCGCGAGATCGACCGTCTCGACGAGGTCTGGACCCGCTTCAAGAACCTCAAGGTCCAGGACCTGGAGGGCGACGAGCTCCTCTACCGCGAGCTGCGTGACCGCTTCGGCACGTACTTCGACGGCTCGATGGGTGCCGCGGCGCTGCAGAAGCGCCTGGAGTCCTTCGACCTCGATGAGGAGGCCGAGAAGCTCCGCGAGATCATCCGCACCGGCAAGGGCCAGAAGAAGACCCGTGCGCTCAAGCGCCTCAAGGTCGTCTCCGCGTTCCTGCAGACCGCGAACAGCCCCAAGGGCATGGTTCTCGACTGCGTGCCGGTCATCCCGCCGGACCTGCGTCCGATGGTGCAGCTCGACGGTGGCCGCTTCGCGACCTCCGACCTGAACGACCTGTACCGCCGTGTGATCAACCGCAACAACCGTCTGAAGCGTCTGCTCGACCTCGGTGCCCCCGAGATCATCGTGAACAACGAGAAGCGGATGCTCCAGGAGGCGGTCGACGCCCTCTTCGACAACGGCCGTCGCGGTCGCCCGGTCACGGGCCCCGGCAACCGTCCGCTGAAGTCCCTCAGCGACATGCTGAAGGGTAAGCAGGGTCGATTCCGTCAGAACCTGCTCGGCAAGCGTGTGGACTACTCCGCGCGTTCCGTCATCGTCGTCGGCCCGCAGCTCAAGCTGCACCAGTGCGGTCTGCCGAAGGCCATGGCGCTGGAGCTCTTCAAGCCGTTCGTGATGAAGCGCCTGGTCGACCTGAACCACGCGCAGAACATCAAGTCGGCGAAGCGCATGGTCGAGCGCGGCCGCACGGTCGTGTACGACGTCCTCGAAGAGGTCATCGCCGAGCACCCGGTGCTGCTGAACCGTGCGCCCACGCTGCACCGCCTCGGCATCCAGGCCTTCGAGCCGCAGCTGGTCGAGGGCAAGGCCATCCAGATCCACCCGCTCGTCTGCACCGCGTTCAACGCGGACTTCGACGGTGACCAGATGGCCGTCCACCTGCCGCTCTCCGCGGAGGCGCAGGCCGAGGCCCGCATCCTGATGCTGTCCTCGAACAACATCCTCAAGCCCGCCGACGGCCGTCCGGTGACGATGCCGACCCAGGACATGGTCCTCGGTCTGTTCTTCCTCACCACCGACGGTGAGCTCCGTGACACCAAGGGCGAGGGCCGCGCGTTCGGCTCCACGGCCGAGGCGATCATGGCGTTCGACGCCGGCGAGCTGGCGCTGCAGTCCCCGATCGACATCCGCTTCCCGATCGGCACCGTCCCGCCGCGCGGCTGGGTTCCCCCGGTCGCCGAGGAGGGTGAGCCGGAGTGGCAGCAGGGCGACTCGTTCCGCATCCGGACGACCCTGGGCCGCGCGCTCTTCAACGAGCTGCTGCCCGAGGACTACCCGTTCGTCGACTACTCGGTGGGCAAGAAGCAGCTCTCCGAGATCGTCAACGACCTGGCCGAGCGCTACCCCAAGGTCATCGTGGCGGCGACGCTCGACAACCTGAAGGCGGCCGGCTTCTACTGGGCGACCCGTTCCGGCGTCACCGTGGCCATCTCCGACGTCGTCGTTCCCGAGGCGAAGAAGGAGATCGTCAAGGGTTACGAGGCGCAGGACGAGAAGGTCCAGAAGCAGTACGAGCGCGGTCTGATCACCAAGGAAGAGCGCACGCAGGAGCTCATCGCGATCTGGACCAAGGCGACCAACGAGGTCGCCGAGGCGATGAACGCGAACTTCCCCAAGACGAACCCCATCTTCATGATGGTTGACTCGGGTGCCCGAGGAAACATGATGCAGATGCGGCAGATCGCCGGTATGCGTGGTCTGGTGTCGAACGCCAAGAACGAGACGATCCCGCGTCCCATCAAGGCGTCCTTCCGCGAGGGCCTCTCCGTGCTCGAGTACTTCATCTCGACCCACGGTGCCCGTAAGGGTCTCGCCGACACCGCGCTGCGTACCGCCGACTCGGGTTACCTGACCCGTCGTCTGGTGGACGTCTCGCAGGACGTGATCATCCGCGAGGAGGACTGTGGCACCGACCGCGGTCTGAAGCTGCGGATCGCGGCCAAGGACGAGGCGGGCGTGCTCCGCAAGGCCGACGACGTCGAGACCTCCGTGTACGCGCGGATGCTCGCCGAGGACGTCGTCGTGGACGGCAAGGTCATCGCGCCGGCCAACGTCGACCTGGGTGACGTGCTCATCGACGCCCTCGTCAAGGCGGGCGTCGAGGAGGTCAAGACCCGCTCGGTCCTGACCTGTGAGTCCGCCGTCGGCACCTGTGCCTTCTGCTACGGCCGTTCGCTGGCCACCGGCAAGCTGGTCGACATCGGTGAGGCGGTCGGCATCATCGCCGCCCAGTCCATCGGTGAGCCCGGTACCCAGCTGACGATGCGTACCTTCCACACCGGTGGTGTGGCCGGTGACGACATCACCCAGGGTCTGCCCCGTGTCGTCGAGCTCTTCGAGGCCCGGCAGCCGAAGGGTGTCGCCCCGATCTCGGAGGCGGCCGGCCGCGTCCGCATCGAGGAGACCGAGAAGACCAAGAAGATCGTCATCACGCCGGACGACGGCACCGACGAGACGGCGTTCCCGATCTCGAAGCGTGCCCGTCTGCTGGTCGGCGAGGGCGACCACGTCGAGGTGGGCCAGAAGCTCACCGTGGGTGCCACCAACCCGCACGACGTGCTGCGCATCCTCGGTCAGCGCGCGGTCCAGGTCCACCTGGTCGGCGAGGTCCAGAAGGTCTACAACTCGCAGGGTGTGTCGATCCACGACAAGCACATCGAGATCATCATCCGGCAGATGCTGCGCCGCGTGACGATCATCGAGTCCGGCGACGCGGAGCTGCTGCCGGGTGAGCTCGTGGAGCGCTCGCGCTTCGAGCAGGAGAACCGTCGTGTGGTCCAGGAAGGTGGCCACCCGGCCTCCGGCCGTCCGCAGCTGATGGGTATCACCAAGGCCTCGCTGGCGACGGAGTCCTGGCTGTCGGCCGCCTCCTTCCAGGAGACGACCCGAGTGCTGACGGACGCGGCGATCAACGCCAAGTCCGACAGCCTCATCGGCCTCAAGGAGAACGTCATCATCGGTAAGCTCATCCCGGCCGGTACGGGTCTGTCCCGCTACCGCAACATCCGGGTCGAGCCGACCGAGGAGGCCAAGGCCGCGATGTACTCGGCCGTCGGCTACGACGACATCGACTACTCGCCGTTCGGCACCGGCTCCGGCCAGGCCGTTCCGCTGGAGGACTACGACTACGGTCCGTACAACCAGTAAGGCGTACTAGCGCGAAAGAAGGGCGGCACCCCGGTGGGGGTGCCGCCCTTCGGCGTTCGCTCCGGCGGAGGCAGCGGAGGTAGCGGAGGCAGCGGAGGCTGCGGCCGCGGGGTCAGCGCGCGGTCAGCTCCCAGGCGGCGACGGCGACGGTCGCCACCGCGGCCAGGGCGCCGATGCTGGCCAGCGGCCAGCGGGAGCGCTCCAGCTCGTCGAGCCGGGCCTCGTGGTCGGCGAGCTGCTTGTCGGTCTGGTCGCTGCGCTGTACGAGCAGGGCGAGCGAGCCGTCGACACGGGCGAAGCCGGCCTCCAGGGTGCCGCGCAGTCGCTCCAGTTCGAGGGCGACGGCGACCGGGTCGTTCGGGTCAGACTCGGTCATCGGCCGCCGCCTCCGGGAGGTCCTCCGGGACGAGGGCCGATACCGGGGCGAGCGCCGGCGCCTGGGTCTCCGGGGCGGTGCGCAGCCAGGAGGGCAGCAGCGCCTGGAAGGCCGGGAAGGCCATGACCCGGGTGAGGGCGCCGGCCACGGCGAGAGCCCCCGCGACCCAGGGCAGGGTCTCGGGGATGCCGGAGGCGTCGACCAGCGCCGGCAGCACGACGGCGATGCCGACGGCGGTCTGCAGCACGGTGCGGAGCGTGCGCTTGGCGGCTTCGGACATGGGTGGTTCTCCTTGCGTGGGGGAGCTGTGGCGAAGGTGGGGGCTACTGCGTGAACGGAACCTTGAGCGCGTTCCAGGAGGCGGCGCCCGGCCAGCCGTCGGCGTCGGAGCCGCGGAAGCCGAGCTTGTGCTGCCAGGCGGCGTACGACTGGCGGTCGGCCTCGGACCAGCGCGGCCCCGGACCGACCCGGTAGCGGCCGCAGCCCTCGGCGACCAGCCGGCGGCCCATCGCGGTGACGATGGCGGAGCTCGGGGTGGTCTTGAAGAAGGCGGTCCCGGGGAACGGCTGGTAGCGCGGGGCGGCCGGCTTGGGGGCGGCGGGCTTGGTGGCGGGGGCGGCGCCGAGCCGCTTCTGCACCCGGTCGCGCATCCCCGGCATCCCGAAGCCGCGCGGGTCGTTCTTCCAGTCGGACCACTCGGAGTGGCCGATGACGGACTTGGCGCCCCAGCCGTGCGCGCGGCAGAGCGCCGCGGACACCCGCTCGATGGCGTCGAGCTGGGCGGCCGGCCAGGGGTCGCTGCCGTTGCCGAGGTTGATGCACTCGAAGCCGTAGAAGCGGGAGTTGCCGTCGACGGCGCCCGCGCTGCCCTGGTGCTCCCGGGGGAGCGGCGGCCGCACCCCGTACGTCTCGCTGATCACGGCCTGGAGGACGGACGGGTCGCCACCGCCGGCGTGGTTGGCGCGTCCGCTGGAGACCAGGTGGACCGTGCCGTCCTTGGCGATGACGCCGTGGCACAGCGGGCCGGGCAGACCCTCGTAGCCGTTGTAGCAGAGCTCGACGGTGTTGGCGGTGCCGCTGGAGACGGTGTGGTGGATCACCACACCGACCACGGGGCCCCAGGCGCCGTGCTCGTTGCGGTTGTGGGAGCGCCAGCCGTCGTGCTCGACGACGGTGACGCCTTCGGCGCGAAGCGCGGCGACCAACCGGTCCGCGGAGAGGGGAGTGGCCATCTGTTCCTCCGAGGCGTGGATTCTGGGATTCCGGAAGGCCCGGGACTCCGGAATCCCGGAGTCCCGGGCCTTCCGGGCATGAGAAAACCCCGGCCGGTGCGTCGGCTCGGGGCGGCGGTGTACGGGGTGGGGCGAGGGTGGGGGCGGGGGTGTTACGGGGCGGGGGCGGGGGTCGGCGGCGCGGCCGGGGCCCAGGTGGCGCAGAGCGCGGCGTAGGCGGTGCGGCGGTCCTCGAAGTCGGCGAGGGCGGCCGCGACGGCGCGCTGGACGGCGGTCGGGTCGGGGACGACCGGGTTGCCGTTCTGGCCGCTCACCACGACGAGCCCGTTGCCGCGCAGGACGGCGTCGCCGGCGCCGTTCTCGGCGAAGGCGGCGTTGACGAGGACCGGCGGGTACTGGCCCGTCACCGGGTCCTTCTCCAGGGCACCGCCGAAGCTGTTGTCGTAGACGCGGATGCTGAGGGTGTGGCCGTTCTCGATGACGGTGGCGCGGCCCGCGTAGTCGATGGCCACGCCCCACGGCTGGGTGGGGTCGATGTTCATGGGTGTGCTCCTCGTGCGGTCGGAGGGCCGGTCAGGTCTGGGTGCCGTAGATCAGGATCGGCTGCGCGGCGACCGTGCCGCCGGTGGCCAGGGCCTGGATCTCGATCTTCATGGTCTGGCCGAACCTGGTCTTCATCACGCCCGGCACCAGACCGGTGTAGTCGTAGGTGGTGCCGGCGTTGACGGTCGGGCCGAACTGGGTGTCGTCGACCATGATCCGTACCTGGCCGGTCGCGCCGGAGGACGCCCATGTGCTCACGGACAGGCGCAGCTTGGGCTGCCAGATCGGGTTGAAGGACCGGGCGATGGTGACGAAGGAGGCGCTGGTGGTCTGGGGCCACCGGGCCGTGCTGGTGTCCTTCGGCGGCATCAGCGCGAGCCAGGGCCGGGCGAGGCCGCCGGTCACGCAGTCGTCCGAGAAGATCTCGTGGCCGTAGCCGTCGTAGATCCGGATGATCGGCCGGGTGGGGACGGCCGTCGCGTCCGGGTTCTCCGGGCCGATCTCCTTGACCGGGGGACGCGTGTTGACGGCGGTGGACAGCGCCTTGATCCGGCGCTCCATCTGGTTGAGCCGGTCGATGATGTCCTCGGGCAGCTGGGGCATCAGGCCTCCTCAAGGTAGAGCTCGGCGGTGTCGGGGCGGCCGCGCTCCGGGGGAGTGACCTTGACGCCGATGATGCGGTAGCGGGCGTCGAGGCCCGTGGAGAACCACTCGTCGGTGATCCGGATCCGGGCCACCCGGCCGAGCAGCGCCGGCGGGACGATCCCGCCGAGGTGGATGCTGATCGCGGGGATCAGCACGGCGCCCAGGGCCCCGTCGAGTTCCGCCTTGGCCAGCTGGTTGAGCGTGGTCTGGTCGGAGATCTCGTTGTGGTCCGAGGACAGGTCGATCAGCGGCCAGCCGTCGTGGAGCAGGCCGGTGTCGATCTGCTCGTCGGAGTACAGCGGGCGGGACTCGGCACCGGCGTTGGGGTTCACCGACGCGCCGCGGGCCATCGAGGTGGTGCCGCCGCGGGTCGCGTCGTACGGGAAGGAGTACGACAGGATCACGCCGGGCCGGTCGAAGAGCATGTCGGTGGCGCCGGTACGGATCTTGGGGGCGCCGAGCCGGAGCTCCCTGACCCGCCGGCCGTCCTCCGGGTCCCGGTAGACCAGGATCTGGTACTCGAAACCGTTCTGCATGGCGGCCAGTTGGTCCAGGGCCTCCTGGTAGACGGTCTCGTCACCGACGCGGTAGTTGACCGTCCGCTGGGTGCCGGAGAGCTCCTCGCCGGTCACGATCTCGAAGCACGGGGCCTTGGTGAGCTCGGTCCACAGCCTGCGGGCGATCGCGAGCTGGTCGTCGGTGAGCTGGATGTTCGTACGGATACGGCGCCGGGACGCGTACGAGTCGAAGGTGGCGGCCTGCAGCGACAGGGTCAGCACCCCGCGGCCGCTGGACTGCAGCGTGGTGGTCCAGACGATGCCGCCCCACCACAGGTCGCCGCCGCGCTCCAGGTAGATCGCCGTGCGGCCCTCGCGGACCTTCTTGACCCGGTCGGCGATGTCCTTGTTGGGGATGGGGATGGTGCCGGACAGGGAGCCGGCCTTGCCGATGTAGTCGTCGAAGGAGACGTCCCTCAGCGGCAGGATGTCGATGGTCTGGTCGGTGGTCAGGTCGCAGAAGATGGCCCGGTAGGGCGTGTCGATGGCCATGCTCGGGCCTCCTTACAGGACGTAGGTGGAGGAGATGCGGATGTGCCGGCCGGAGGTCAGGACCGCGTTGGGGAACCAGGTACGCAGGTCGATCTGACCGTTGGTGTTGATGTTGGCGCCGCCCGACGCGAAGCCGTCGCAGGCGACCGCCTCGACGGAGATGGCAGGGCGCCAGCCGGCGGGCAGGACGCACAGCGGCTCGTCGGCGATCTGGCCCTGGTTGTCGGCGGTGACGGTGGAGCCGGTGCGGCTGACGGTGATCGTCATGGTGCACAGGCCGCTCTTGGTCCTGCGGCCGTAGAACGACGTCAGGGACCAGTTGGTCAGGGCCGCGGCGCCGCTGGTGGTGGTCTCGTTCTCCAGCGGGGGCTGGTAGTTGACCCAGGCGGTGCCGTTCCAGCGCTGCAGGTTGCCGTAGTTGTCCCGGTACTGGCCGCTGTAGCTGCCGGTGGAGATGGCGCCGCTGGGCGCGACGCCGCCGATCTCCTTGGGGTAGGCGACCCAGGCGGTGCCGTCCCAGCGCTGCAGGAAGTGCGCGTTGTCGTTGTCCTGGTACTGGCCCGGGTAGGCGCCCGGCACACCCGCGTTGTTGTAGACGGGCAGGATGCCGCCCGCCGAGACGAGGGTGGTGCGCAGGTCGGTGGCCGCGCCGCCCGCCCAGTCGATGCCGCCGGTGCCGGCGGAGGCACCCTTCTTGACCGCCACCGAGAACAGCACCAGCGAGCGCGCCGGGGCGGCCGGGGCGACCGGGGTGGCCGCCGGGGTGCCCGGGATGATCTCGACTCGGGCGTCGAACTTGCCGAGGGCGTCCACGTCGTTGTCGTAGACGCGCAGCACGACCAGGTCGACCCGCGGGTTGAGCGGGTCGCCGTCGGCGAAGGTGATGGTGATGTCCTCGTCGAGGGCGACCGGGTAGGCGCCGTCGGTGGTGCCGCCCTGGATGACGGCCTTGCCGTGGTAGACGGTGGCCGTCATCGGGCCGGAGCCGCTCAGCCACAGGCCGCCGACCCGGTACTTGCCGTCGTACGTGCCGGGCAGGATGCCCGAGCGGGACGCGAGCGGGTTGGCGGGCGTGGTGGCGCCGATGTTGGTGATGCGGGTGTTCTGGCGGGTCTGTCCGTTGGGCAGCAGCCAGCCGGAGCGTACGGGCATGGGGTTCTCCTGGTGGAAGGGGCGGTCGGGCGGCGGCCGTGGCGGCTCAGTACTGCGGCGTGACCTGGATGAAGGTGTTGTCGAACCAGGCCTTCACGTTGGCGTTCGTCGTCCGGTAGTAGGCGGTGACCGTGTAGACCGCGCCGGGCGTCAGGCCCGAGAGGCGCTGGGTGGTCGACGCGGACACGGCGTCCGTCGGGTCGGCGGACTTGGACGCGACGCAGGCGAGCTCGTCCTCGAGCTCGCGGACGACGGTGGTGCCCTGGAGGATGCGCAGCGCCATCCAGGCCGAGCTGGCGATGCCCGTGGTGCCGGAGGCCAGGCTCAGCTCCATCCGCGAACCGAAGGTGAGGATGACCTGCTTGGACTGCGGCGCGGTGAAGGTCACCGTCAGCGGGTTCTCGGCCCGCTCGATCAGCGTGTTCACGTACGTCGTGGACTGCGTGTAGCCCGCGTCCAGCGAGTCGTTGAAGTACGGCCCCGGGTAGGCGGGCGCCCAGGCCGAGCCGGTCCAGCGCTGCAGCGGACCGTCCGAGACGCCGCGGTACTGACCGACGTAGCTGGCCGCGGTGCCCGCGGCGGCGGAGGCGGGGATGATGCCGCCGACGCCCGCCGGGTACGCGACCCACTTGCCGCCGTCCCAGCGCTGGAACTGCCCGTCCGTGGTGTCCTGGTACTGGCCCGGGTAGGTGCCGCGCTGCGTCGGGCCCTCCAGGGGCAGGATGCCGCCGGCCGAGACGATCGGGGTGCGCAGGTCCTTCAGGGCCGTCGCCCACGGGATGCCGCCGTTGCCCGCGCTGGCGCCGGCCGGGACCGTCACCTCCCACAGGGGCAGGCTGAGCGGCGGGGCGGCCGGGGCGACCGGCGTCTGGGCGGGGGTGCCCTTGACGATCTCGATCTTGGCCTCGTTCTTGCCGCTGCCGTCGTAGAGGTTGTCGTAGACCTTGATGATCACCAGGTCGATCCGGGCGTACTGCGCGTCGCCGGCGGTGAAGGTGACGGGCTCCTCGGTGGTGAGCGAGACCGGGTAGGCGCCCTGGGAGATCGAGCCCTGGACGACGGCGCGGCCCTCGTGGACGGTGGCCGTCATGGCGGCCTTGCCGTCCATCCACAGGCCGGAGAGCCGGTACTGGCCGTCGTAGGAGCCCGGCAGGATGCCGGAGCGGACCTGGACGGTGTTGAGCGGGGTGGTCGCGCCGGTCTGCGTGACCCGGGTGTCCTCGCGGGTCTGGCCGGTCTCGGCGACCCAGCTGCTGCGCAGGTTCATGGGGTTTCTCCGTTCGGGATGACGAGTGGGGCTTTGTTAGGCGGGGTCAGGACCGGATCCACTGGGCGGAGAGGTTGCAGGAGTAGCCGGAGCCGCCGAGGGTGCGTACCGCCGCCGTGTGGTTGTGGTAGCCCGCCAGCTGCAGCACGTTGCCCGCGGTGAGCTTGATCAGACCGTCGCCGCCGACGGTGACGGCGCCGCTGGAGGCCTGGGTCAGCCAGGTCATCCGGGGCACACCGGCGCCGCCGACGTGGATACGGGCGCCGCGCACGCCCGTGGTGGAGTCGCCGGTCCAGGCGACGTGGCCGGACACCCGCCACCAGCCGGTGCGCGGCACGACGAAGCTGTCGCTGCCGTTCCAGCCGGTGAAGTCGTCGATGTCGACGGTCTGGAGGGTGATCGGCGTCCAGGTGCCGGCCGGCACGCTCTGCATCGCGGTCTGCGAGGCGCTGAACAGGATGGTGGCCTTGCCCTCGGCGTACTGCCAGTTCGCGCCGTCCCAGCGCTGCAGGATGCCGGCGTTGTCGCGGTACTGGCCGGTGTAGGAGCCGACGGTCAGGGTCCCGTTCGGGGCGATGCCGCCGATCGGCTTCGGGTACGAGATCCAGGCCGTGCCGTCCCAGCGCTGCAGCAGGCCCGAGACGTCGCGGTACTGGCCGACGTAGGCGCCGTTGAAACCGCTGGTCGGCATGATGCCGCCGAGTGCCGTCATCGGGTAGTGCTTGGTGGTGACGGCGCCGGACGTCCAGCTGATGCCGCCGGTGCCGGCGGAGGTCCCGGCCGGCACCGAGATGGTGTAGAGCGGGAAGACGCTGCCGGGACCGGAGGGCGGGACCGCCGGGGTGGCCGCGGGCGTTCCCTTGACCAGCCGGATCACGGCCTCGGTGGCGCCGCTCTTGTCGTAGGCGTCGTCCAGTACGGCCAGTTCGACGACGTCGATCCGGCCGTACTGGGGGTCGCCGTCGGGAATGGTGAGCGTCTCGGGGGCGGTCACCGCGATCATGTAGGCGCCCTGGGCGGTCTCGTCGCCCTGGATGACGGCCCTGCCGGTGCCGATGGTGCACTGCATCGGGGACGTGCCGGTCAGCGCGAAGCCGCCTGGCACGATGCCGGGCCGCGAGCGCAGGCCGGGCGTGGTGGCGCTCGCGCTGCTGGGAGTGAGCAGCGCGGAGAGCGCGATCCGGGTGTCCTCGCGGGTCTGTCCGGTGGACTGGAGCCAGGCGGCCCGTACGGTCATGGGTTCACCTCTTCTTCGAGTCGGATGGGCGGCGGGGGGCTGTTACCAGTCGGCGCTGCGCCAGCGGACCGTCATCACGGCCTGGGGGGTCGAGGCGTCGGGCCGGAAGGACAGCTCGGTGCGGCCCGGTTCGAGGAGGAACAGCTCCTCGGGGCTGGAGTCGGCCATCGCCGTGTGGCGGCGGGACGCGGTGTTGTTGAGCATCACCGTGCCGTTGGCGGTGTCGATGACGAGCTCGTCGCCGGCGGCCAGGTCGATCGCGTAGCGCAGCCGGCGCTTGCTGACCCGCTCCGTCACGGTCGGCATGGAGCACGGGCCGCGGAAGACGATCACGGGGCTGGTCGGGGCGGAGCCGGTGTTGTCCACCACGGCGTCGCCGGTGGACTTGGCCTCGCCCCAGTTGAGCGGCCAGGTCAGCCCGTTCGGCAGCCAGTTGAGGCCGGTCTCGGGCTGCGGGGCGGTGGTGGACGCGGACTGCTCGTTGACGGTGTAGCGGCGCGGGTCGGAGGCCAGCCACTGGACCGACATCTTCGAGCTGCCCTGGGTGGCGAAGCCCTGGTCGGCCGGGACCACCCGCTGGGCGATCCGGGCGCGTACGGCGAGCAGTTCGCCGTGCAGGCGCACGGTGAGCCAGCGCTCCTCGTCGAGCAGGGCGAGCGCCTGGCGCAGCGCGCGGATGGCCTCGGGGACGCCGTTGAACTCCGGCACCAGGACGATCGTGCCGCCGATCTTGCGCGGCTTGGCGTACCGGGAGCCGGGCCAGGCGCCGTGCGAGGTGGGCCGCTCGGCGTCGGAGGCGTCGTACTCCGGCAGGTCCTCCCAGCCGGTCAGACCCGACCGGTCGATGTTGAACGGCGTGCCGGGGCCGATGAGAAGCCCGGCCCACTGGATCTGCCCGTCCTGGGTGATCAGTGAGCCGGGCGCGAGGTCGGCGGTGTAGGTGTTTCCGGCGTATGCGGTTGTGGTCTCGGCCATGGGGCCGTCACCTCACTTCTGAGGAGGGCGGGTTGGCGGGGGGCGATCAGGTGTGGGCGACCATGAGGAAGAGCAGGTCCTCGGCGGTCGACCGGGGTCCGGCGCCCGGCTCCTCGTGGAAGTCCCGGATGCGGTAGGGCGCCGGGGGAGGCTCGGTGAGGGCCGGCACGCGGCGGTTCTCCAGGACGGTGAGCGGGTCGATGCGCGGCGCGTTCTCGGCGCCGGGGAAGACGACGCCGCCGTCGGCGAGCATCGGGATCTTGTCGATGTCGACGCCGAAGTGCTTGCCGAGGAAGTCGAAGCTCAGCTTGTTGAGCCCGTCGATGATCCAGTTGGCGAAGGCGATGAGGCCGTTGATCGGCCCCTTGACGACGCCGATGACGGCGGTCAGGGCGCCCTTGACCAGCTCACCCATGCCGTGCAGGGCGTTGCCGACCGCGTCCTTGGCGTGGCGGAAGAAGCCGGGGATCTTGTCGGTGAAGAAGGACAGGAAGGGGTGGATGGCGCTCTTGATGCCGCCGACGGTGCGGGAGGCGATGCCGCGCAGGGCGTTGGAGGCGGAGGTGACGGAGGAGCGGACGCGGGAGAACCCGTTGATGGCCGCGCCGATGAGCTTCAGGGCGGTCTTGAACAGGGTCAGGTAGGCCTTGAAGTAGGTCCCCACGGCGTTGCCGATGAGCTTCATGACCGGCTGCAGGAACTTCCAGGCGGCCTGGAAGCCCTTGAGCGCCTGCTGCATGACCTGCTTGATGATCCGCTGGCCGGTCTCGCTGTTCACCGCGTACTCGATGAGCCAGGAGATGACCGGCATCAGGATGCCCAGGATGAAGCCGAGCGGGTTGCTGCGCATGGCGAGGTTGATGCCGGTCATGGCGACCGAGGCGATCTCCATGACCGTGCCGTAGGTGTCCATCAGCTTGGTGAGGGTGCCGACGAACGGCAGCAGCGGGAGGAGCATCTCCAGGAGCATGCCGATGGCGGGACCGCCGAGGACCCCGGCCACGGTCCCGGCCTTGCCGGCGGCGGTGCCGATCTTCTTGATGCCGGCGACCGCCTTGGACTGCTGGATCCGGCGTACGGAGCCGGCGGCGCCGGAGGCCCCGGTGCCGAGGGTCCGTACGGAGGTTCCGGCGGCCCGCACGGCGGAGGCGAACTTGTCCATGCCTCCGGACGCCCGCAGGGCGTCCTGTCCGAGTTTCTTCAGCGAGTCGCCCGCCTGACCGACACTCCGCTTCAGTGAGGTCATCACCGGAACGGCACCCTTGAAGGGGTTCGGGAAGGCTGCGGCGGCACTCATCCGCGTGCCTTCGCCAGGTACATCAGAGCGTCCGCGGTGGACTGCGGGTCACTGTTGCGGGCCGCGTGGTAGTGCTCGATGTGCAGACCGCCGCCGGCGCCTCCGCCGGCCTGCATCTGCTGGTGCATGCGGGCGCGGCGGGCGGTCATGGCGAGCAGTCGGTCCAGCTTGGAGAGCGGGAGCACGGCCTCGGCCTCGCCGGCCTCGGCGATGATCGCCGGGACACCGCCGCTGCGCGGCATGACGACACCACCGGTGGCGAGCATCGGGATGGTCGGGATGTGCACGCCGAAGGTCTTGCCGCCGACGAGCGGCACCCAGCCGGGGACGCTCACCTTGACGCCGTTGACGGCGCTGATCATCCGGTTGATCAGGCCGATGACGGCGTTGATCGGGCCGGACACACCGCTCTTGATGCCGTTGAACGCCCGGGAGGCGATGTCCTTGAGGCCGTTCCAGATGGACGACATCTTGTCCTTGACGGCGCTGAAGGCGTTCGGGATCGCGCTCTTGATCCAGTTCACCACCGGCGTGATGACGGACTTGATGCCGTTCCAGACGGTGCTGATGACCGCCTTGATCGCCTTCATGACGGTCGTGATGACCGTCTTCCAGATGTTCACGTAGGTCTTGATGACGGTGGCGACCGCCTTGACCACGGTGGAGATGGCCTTCTTGATGCCGTTCCAGACCGTCTTGATGAGCGCGCCGGCCTGCTTCATGATCGGGCCGACGGCCTTCATGACGGCGCTGATCACGACCTTGATGCCGTCGAAGGCCTTCTTGAGGATCTTCTGCATCGTCTTCGATTGCATCGCCATCTCGACGACCTTCTCGATGAGAGGCATGAAGAGCTCGATGAGGCGGGCGAGGAAGTTGCCCTTCATCGACTTGTTGAGCTTGTCCTGGCCCTTGGACGCCTTTCCGGCGCCGGACTCGTACTTGCCCATCTTGGTGCCGGCGGACTCGGCGGTCTTGCCGGCCTTGGTCATGGACTTCTCGGCGTTGTCCGAGGCCGTCTTGAGGTTCTTGAGCTGGGTGCCGGAACCCTGGGCGTTGGTCTTGAGGTTCTTGAGCTGACCGGACGCGCTGTTGCCGGCGTCCCCGACCTTCTTGACCGAGGTCGAGGCGCCGGAGGCCTGCGTCTTGAAATTGCGCAGGGTGTCGGACGCCTTCTTCATGGAGCTGGTGAGAGACATGGGTTACCTCCTTTCGGGGTGGGACGGGGTCGTCAGATCGCCTGCTCGGTGCGTCGGGCCGCGGTCCTGAGGTCGTTGAACGCCGACCTCACCTCGCCGCCCGCCCTGGCGAGGTCCCGCGCGGCGCGGGCGGCCGTCCGCATCTGGCCGGGGTCGGGGAGCTCTCCCGGCTGGAAGCGCTGCGCGGCGCCCACGAGCTTGCCGATCGACTTGGCGAGGTCCCGGATCTTGTCGGGATCGGACTTGCCGACGGCCTTGTTGAGCTTCTGGATCTTGCCGACGTCCGGCATGTTCGTGGAGTCGAACTTGTTGATCGCGTCGGCGACCTTCTTGATCTTGTTGTTGTTGATGCCGTTGATGGCGTTCTTGAGCTTCTCGATGGCACCGGCCGTCTTGGTGATGCTCCGCGCGCTCGGCAGCTTGCGAACCTCGGCGTTGAAGGGGCCGATCTGTCCGTTGAGCTCGACGAGCTTCAGGCGCAGGGGCTCCAGCGTCGTCGGGTCCGGGACGTTGCCCAGGCCGGCGAGGCCGGCGGTGCGAGCCTGCTCCCGGGCCTCGACGACCGCGCGGTTCTGGGGGCGGGGGATGGTCTGACCCTCGTTCAGGGCCAGGATGAGACCGCGCGGGATACGGCCGCGACTGATGATCGAGGCGAGGTTGAAAAGGGCGCCCTGGATCATCCTCTGCAGGTTGGTGAAGTTGGAGATGAACAGGAGGGCGATCACGCCGCCCACCATGGGAATGAACAGACCTGCGATGGCCGAGTAGAGCCAGTCCTTCCAGTCCGCGTTCTTCTCGTAGAACTTCTCGTGCGCGGCGGCGAAGCCGTCCAGGCCCATGGCCTCCAGGTACTCGGTCCAGGGCTCCTTCTGGAGTTCCTCGTACATTTCCGCGAACCGCGTGACGAAGTTGTACGGCAGCATGTCGTCCGTGACGACCCTGGGCTGGTTCTTGATCAGGGCGTTCTTGAACTCGGAGACCTTGAAGGTCTCCGGGTTCTCCTTCTTCGCCGGATCCTTGACGCTGTCGAACTGGTCCATCGGGTCTTTGGGGTAGGTGACCGTGACCTCGATGTCACCCTTGGTGAGACGCTCGTGGAGATCGTTGAGCTGCTTGCTGAGCTCCTCGTTCGTTACTTCTGCCATGAGTTACTCCGCTTCCGGCCAGCGACTGGCCAAGCGCCGAAAAACCCCTGCCGACTGGAAACTTCGGCAGGGGCTTGTGCGTAGAGGGGGCGGTCGGGCGGCTAGGGTCTGTTGCGAAAGTGGATCTTGTTCGTTCATGATCACGTCTCGTGGGACGTGGAGATCTGACGAATGGCCAGTGGGCCCGGCTTGAGCC
>NZ_JBITXX010000012.1:0-71628 GCF_044544925.1 Streptomyces sp. NPDC053431
GACTCGGCGATCGTGCACGCGTCGAAGATCCTGCCGATCGCCCGCTTCGACGAGGAGCAGGTGACCACGGCGCTCGACCTGATCTACGACCGGCGGACCGAGGGCTACGACCCGCTGCAGAAGCTGATGGCCCTGTTCGAGGGCGCCACGGCGAAGTCGCTGAAGGCGGGCAAGGCCGAGGAGCTGGCCGCGCTGCCGCTGGAGGAGCGGCTGAAGCGGCGGATCATCGACGGCGAGAAGAACGGCCTGGAGGCCGACCTCGACGAGGCGCTGACGACCACCCCCGCGCTGGACATCGTCAACAACACGCTGCTCGACGGCATGAAGGTGGTCGGCGAGCTGTTCGGCTCCGGCCAGATGCAGCTGCCGTTCGTGCTGCAGTCCGCCGAGGTCATGAAGACCGCGGTGGCCTACCTCGAGCCCCACATGGAGAAGTCCGACGCCGAGGGCAAGGGCACCATCGTGCTCGCCACCGTCCGAGGCGACGTCCACGACATCGGCAAGAACCTCGTCGACATCATCCTCTCCAACAACGGCTACAACGTCGTCAACCTGGGCATCAAGCAGCCCGTCTCCGCGATTCTGGAAGCCGCCGAGGAGCACCAGGCCGACGTCATCGGCATGTCCGGTCTCCTCGTGAAGTCGACCGTGATCATGAAGGAGAACCTGGAGGAGCTGAACCAGCGCGAGCTGGCCGCCAAGTACCCCGTGATCCTCGGTGGCGCGGCTCTGACCAGGGCGTATGTCGAGCAGGATCTGCACGAGATCTACCAGGGTGAGGTCCGCTACGCCCGCGACGCCTTCGAGGGCCTGCGCCTGATGGACGCGCTCATCGCGGTCAAGCGGGGCGTCCCCGGCGCGAGCCTGCCGGAGCTCAAGCAGCGCCGGGTCGCCAAGGGCGCCGCCACCCTGCAGGTCGACGAGCCGGAGCCCGGCGGCCGCTCGGACGTCGCCACCGACAACCCGGTGCCGACGCCGCCGTTCTGGGGCACCCGGGTCGTCAAGGGCATCCAGCTCAAGGAGTACGCGAGCTGGCTCGACGAGGGCGCGCTGTTCAAGGGCCAGTGGGGCCTCAAGCAGAACCGGGCCGGCGACGGACCGTCGTACGAGGAGCTCGTGGAGACCGAGGGCCGCCCGCGACTGCGCGGCTGGCTGGAGCGCCTGCACACGGAGAACCTGCTGGAGGCGGCCGTCGTGCACGGCTACTTCCCCTGCGTCTCCAAGGGCGACGACCTGATCATCCTCGACGAGGCCGGCAACGAGCGCACCCGCTTCACCTTCCCGCGCCAGCGCCGCGGCCGCCGGCTCTGCCTGGCGGACTTCTTCCGCCCGGAGGAGTCCGGAGAGACCGACGTCGTCGGCCTCCAGGTCGTCACCGTCGGCTCGCGGATCGGCGAGGCCACGGCCAAGCTCTTCGAGTCCGACTCCTACCGCGACTACCTGGAGCTGCACGGCCTCTCCGTGCAGCTGGCCGAGGCCCTGGCCGAGTACTGGCACGCCCGCGTCCGCGCCGAGCTCGGCTTCGGCGGCGAGGACCCCGCGGACGTCGAGGACATGTTCGCGCTCAAGTACCGCGGCGCGCGCTTCTCGCTCGGCTACGGGGCCTGCCCCGACCTGGAGGACCGGGCGAAGATCGCCGAGCTCCTGGAGCCCGAGCGGATCGGCGTCCACCTCTCCGAGGAGTTCCAGCTGCACCCCGAGCAGTCCACGGACGCCATCGTCATCCATCACCCGGAGGCGAAGTACTTCAACGCACGGTAACCGGGACGGGGGTAAATCCCTGCGCTTCGTGTGATCCGGACGTACACTGGTCGGTCCAGTGCAGGCCGGTCGCCCACCCCCGTACCGGGGAGGGGTGGCCGGCCTCTTCGTCCCTCCGTGGAGGTGTGCCGGATGACCAGTACGGTCCCCGCGTCCTTGTTCCGTGCCCCTGGCAGCTCCGCCCTGCAGGCGGTCTTCCTCGACATGGACGGCACCCTCGTCGACACCGAGGGCTTCTGGTGGGACGCGGAGGTCGAGGTCTTCGCCGACCTCGGACACCGCCTCGACGAGGCCTGGCGGGACGTCGTCGTCGGCGGGCCCATGACCCGCAGCGCCGGCTACCTGATCGAGGCCACGGGCGCGGACATCACGCTCGAAGAGCTCACCGTGCTGCTCAACGAGAAGTTCGAGCAGCGCATCGACCGCGGCGTGCCGCTGATGCCCGGCGCCGACCGGCTGCTCACCGAGCTGGCCCGGCACGACATCCCGACCGCCCTGGTCTCGGCCTCGCACCGCCGGATCATCGACCGGGTGCTCGCCTCCCTGGGGCGCGACCGCTTCTCGCTGACCGTGGCGGGCGACGAGGTCCTGCGGACGAAGCCGCACCCGGAGCCGTATCTGACCGCGGCCCGCGGGGTGGGCGCCGAGCCGGCGCTGTGCGCGGTCGTCGAGGACACGGCGACCGGGGTCGCGGCCGCCGAGGCGGCCGGCTGCCGGGTCGTCGCGGTGCCCTCCGTCGCGCCCATCGCCCCCTCGGCGGGGCGGGTCGTGGTGCGCTCCCTGGAGGAGGTCGACGTGCCCTTCCTGCGGACGCTCATCTCCTCGCCGACGGGTCTCTGAGCCCCCCTCGCCCACGGGTTTCCGAGCGCCTCGCCCAGGGGCCTCCGAGCCCCTCGCACGCGGCTCTCCGAGACCCGCTGGATTCGCTTCCGGAAACGTTCAGGCCATCCGCCGAAAAGAACCCTGAGTGAGCTTGGTCACCCAGAGTGCCGAACGGCGGGTGGCCTGTCTGCGTGCGGTGTCGGGATCATGGCGGTTCGGGGCCGACCTTGTGTCCCGATTCGCTCCCGCCCGTACGAATCATTCCCCCGCATGAGTATCGGACGCACCGTATTCAGGAGCGCGGCCTTCCGTTCGTGGAGGCCTTTGCCGTACGGCGGCACCGGCGGGGCGCACTAATCTTTCGCACGTACTCCGCCGCACCTTCCGCGTGCCCCGGCGGCCCACCCAAGTCGCCGTGTACACAGGACCGATCGCACCCCCGTACGGCCCGATCGACCGCCCCGACCGGGCGGCCGGCGGAGTGACCGAAGCCGCTGTAGAGATGCCGGCCGTCACCCCGCGCCGGCTGAGGAGAACGTTCCCCGATGAACCGCAAGACCCTGGTGCTGCCCGCCGTGGCCGCACTGCTCACCCCCCTGCTCGCCGGCTGCGGTGGAGGGGACAAGAGCAGAGCGATCGTCGTCGGCACCACGGACCAGTTCATCGCGACCGAGGACGCCCCCGCCCCGCTCGACCCGGCCTTCGCCTACGACACCGGCGCCTGGAACGTCCTGCGCCAGACCGTGCAGACCCTCATGCGCGTCCCGCGCGGCAGCGGTCAGCCGGTCCCCGAGGCCGCCCGGAGCTGCGGCTTCTCCGACAAGGAGAGCGAGAGCTACCGCTGCACCCTGCGCGAGGGCCTGACCTTCGCCGACGGCACCCCCGTCACCGCCGAGGACGTCAAGTTCTCCGTCGAGCGCGTGCTCGCGATCAAGTCGGACAACGGCACCGCCGCGCTCCTGTCGAACATCGACACCGTCGAGACCAAGGGCGACCTCGAGGTGATCTTCCACCTCAAGACCCCCGACGCGACCTTCCCGTACAAGATCTCCACGCCCGTCGCCGGCATCCTCAACAAGGCCAAGTACGACGGCAGGAAGCTGCGCGAGGGCTTCGACGTCGACGGCTCCGGCCCGTACACGATGAAGGCCGAGACCGACGGCGACAAGGTGACGAAGTTCGTCTTCACCAAGAACGCCAAGTACAAGGGCGACATCACCCTGCGCAACGACAAGGTCGAACTGCGCACCTTCGGCGACGCCGACGGCATGGACAAGGCGCTGCGCGACGACGCCATCGACGTCGCGGGCCGCGCCATGTCCCAGGCCCAGATCAGGGAACTCACCGAGAAGCCCCAGGAGGGCATCGACCTCACCGAGACCCCCGGCCTGGAGATCCGCTACCTCGGCTTCAACACCAAGGCCCCCGCCGTCGAGGAGAAGGCCGTCCGGCAGGCCATGGCCTCCGTCGTCGACCGCGGCCGGCTGGTCGACCAGGTCTACGGCCCCACCGCCGAGCCGCTCTACTCGCTGATCCCCTCCAGCATCACCGGCCACGCCACCTCGTTCATCGACACCTACGGCCAGCCGAACCCCGCCAAGGCCGCCAAGATCCTGCGCGACGCCGGTGTGCAGACCCCCGTCAAGGTCACCCTGCACTACACCACCGACCACTACGGCACCGAGACGGCCGAGGAGTTCGAGGCCCTGCGCGCCCAGCTCAACGCCACCAAGCTCTTCGACGCCCGGATCCAGGGCACCGAATGGTCCAAGTTCCGCCCGGCCCAGAAGCGCGGCGACTACGCCGTCTACGGCCTCGGCTGGTTCCCGGACTACCCGGACCCGGACAACTACGTCGCTCCGTTCCTCGACAGCGACAACTTCCTCAACACCCCCTACGTCAACCAGTCCGTCCGTGACCGGCTGATCCCGCAGTCGCGCCGCGAGGCCGACCGCAACGCCGCGACCCCCGTCTACGAGCAGATCCAGAAGATCGTCGCCAAGGACGTGCCCGTGCTGCCGCTGTGGCAGGGCAAGCAGTACGTCGCCGCCCGTGACGACGTCACCGGCGTCGAGTGGGCGCTCAACACCTCCTCGGACCTGCTCCTGTGGGAGCTCGGTCGCGGCACCGCCTGACCCCTTCGTCGTACCGGCCGCGCAGCCGTTGCGCGGCCGGCCTGGTAAGAGATCAAGAGGCAAGTTCTGTGAAGGCACACAACAAGTGGCTGACGGCCCCGCTCGCCGCGGGCCTGGCGGCCACCCTGCTCAGCGGCTGCGGCACCGAACAGGGCGGTGACGCCGGAGGCTCCGGGGGCACCGTGCGCGTCGGCATGTCGGACGAGATCCAGGCGACCGACCCCGCCGCCGGCTACGACCCCGGCTCGTGGCTGCTGTTCAACAACGTCTTCCAGTCCCTGCTCGCCTTCCCGAAGGGCGCCTCCGAGCCCGAGCCCGAGGCCGCCGACAAGTGCGGCTTCTCGGCCGGCAGCAAGGTGTACACCTGCACCCTGCGCGACGGCCTCACCTTCTCCAACGGCAACCCGCTCACCTCGGAGGACGTCAAGTTCTCCTTCGAGCGCGCCCTGAAGATCGCCGACCCCAACGGCCCCGCCCCGCTGCTCTCCTCCATCGAGTCCATCGAGGCCCCCGACGCGAAGACCGTCATCTTCACGCTGAAGGTCCCCGACGCCACCTTCCCCAGCAAGATCGCGTCGGGCGCCGGCTCCATCGTCGACCACCGCGAGTACGCGGCCGACGCGCTGCGCACCGACGGCAAGGCGGTCGGCTCCGGCCCGTACAAGCTCGACTCGTTCGGCCCGACCGAGGCCGTCTTCAGCGCCAACAGCTCCTACAAGGGCAACGCCAAGCGGAAGAACGGCGGCGTCACGCTCAAGCTCTACGGCGGAGACCGCGAGGCCCTCGCCAAGGCCCTCTCCTCCGGCGACGTCGACGTCGCCTACCGAGGCCTGTCCGCCGACGACATCGCCGCCCTGGAGAACGCCCAGGACGACAAGGGCATCCAGGTCGTCCAGGGCAGCAGCGCCGAGGTCCAGCACATGGTCTTCAACGTCAAGGACCCGGTCGTCGGCAAGCTCGGCGTCCGCAAGGCCATCGCCCACCTCGTCGACCGCGAGGCGCTCGTCCAGGACGTCTACAAGTCGACCGCGTCGCCGCTCTACTCCATCGTCCCGGCCGGCATCGCCGGACACTCCACCTCGTTCTTCGACACCTACGGCGAGCCCGACAAGGCCAAGGCGAAGAAGGCGCTGCGCGATGCCGGGATCACCGGCAAGGTCACGCTCACGCTCTGGTCCACCCCCAACCGCTTCGGCCCCTCCACCGACCAGATGATGGAGGCCATCGCGGGCCAGCTCAACGCCAGCGGCCTCTTCACCGCCAAGGTCGAGTCCGTGCCGTTCGAGCAGTACGAGAAGGACATCGCGGCCGGCAAGTACGGCGTGTACGTCCGCGGCTGGGTCCCCGACTACCCGGACGCCGACAACTTCACCTCCCCGTTCTTCGGCGACGAGAACGTCCTCGGCAACCGCTACAAGAACGCCCTGATCACCGGCGAGCTGCTGCCCGCGGTCGCCGCGTCCCCCGACCGGTCCTCGACCACCCCCACCTACAACAAGGTCCAGGACCTCGTCGCCGACGAGCTCCCGCTGCTGCCGCTGTGGCAGGGCAAGCAGTACGCCGTCGCCCGCGAGGGCGTCACCGGCCTGGAGTGGACCCTCGACGCGTCCACCGTCTTCCGCTTCTGGGAGATCAAGAAGGGCTGACCGGCACCCCGGTACGGCAAGGGCCCGGCACGCGACACGCGCGCCGGGCCCTCCCGCGTACGGTCACTGCGCGCCGGGGCGCACCAGACCGCTCTCGTACGCGTACACCGCCGCCTGCACCCGGTCGCGCAGACCCAGCTTCGTCAGCACATGGCCCACATGCGTCTTGACGGTCGTCTCGCTGACGAACAGGTCCGCCGCGATCTCCGCGTTCGACAGACCGCGCGCCACCAGCTTCAGCACCTCGACCTCACGGTCGGTCAGCGTGTTCAGCGTGTCCGGCACCTGCTCCTCGCCCGAGGGCAGATGCGCCGAGTACTTGTCGAGCAGCCGGCGCGTGATCGACGGCGCCAGCATCGCCTCGCCCGCCGCGACCACCCGGATCGCCTGCACCAGCTCGTGCGCCGGCGCGTCCTTCAGCAGGAAGCCGCTCGCTCCGGCCCGCAGCGCCTCCACCACGTACTCGTCCAGATCGAACGTGGTCAGCACCAGGACCTTCGCCGGACCGTCCCGGCCCGGACCGGTGATCTGCCGGGTGGCCTCCACCCCGTCCATCCGCGGCATCCGGATGTCCATCAGGACCACGTCGGGCTGCAGCGCCCGCACCTGGTCGAGGGCCTGCAGGCCGTCCCCGGCCTCACCCACCACCGCCAGGTCCTGCTCCGCCTCCAGAATCATCCGGAAACCGGTGCGCAGCAGCGGCTGGTCGTCGACCAGTAGGACGCGGATAGCCACGAACAACTCCTTCATCGGCCTGCGTGCGGCCCGGTCGGACCTCAGACGGCGGGCGGGACCTGATCCATTCTGCCCTGACCGGCACCGCCGGCCTCCCCCGACTCCGGCGGGCGCGGGGGCACCACCGGCAGCGGATACACCGGGGGAGTGCCGCCGAACTCCGGACACACCGCCCGGTGGTCGCACCAGCCGCACAGCTTCGTCGGCCGCGGACGCCAGTCACCCGTCTCCGTCGCCAGCCGGATCGCGTCCCACAGGGCCAGCAGCTTGCGCTCCACCCGCAGCAGATCGGCCTCCACCGGGTCGTACGTCAGCACGTCCCCGCTGCCCAGATAGACCAGCTGCAGCCGGCGCGGCACCACGTTCCTCAGCCGCCACACCACCAGCGCGTAGAACTTCATCTGGAACAGCGCGCCCTCGCTGTACTCCGGCCGGGGCGCCTTTCCCGTCTTGTAGTCCACGATCCGGACCTCGCCCGTCGGCGCCACGTCGACCCGGTCGATCACCCCGCGCAGCCGCAGCCCCGACGGCAGCTCCGTCTCGACGAACAGCTCACGCTCCGCCGGCTCCAGCCGCGTCGGATCCTCCAGCGTGAACCAGCGCTCCACCAGCGCCTCCGCCTCCGACAACCACCGCGCCAGCCGCTCCGCCCGCGGCTCCGAGGGATCCGCGGCGGCGTCGCCGCCCTCCTCGAACAGCTCACCGAGCTCCGGACGCGAGGCGAGCAGCCGGTCCCACTGGCCCGGCACCAGCGCCTTCGCCCGCGGCGCCGTGCGCTCCCCGGCCGGCGCGTCGAACAGACGCTCAAGGACCGCGTGCACCAGCGTTCCCCGGGTAGCCGCCGCACTGGGCTTCTCCGGCAGCCGGTCGATCACCCGGAACCGGTACAGCAGCGGGCACTGCATGAAGTCGCTCGCCCGCGAGGGCGACAACGACATGGGTGCCCGGGGCTCCACCGGCGGCTGCTCGCTCGTAGTCATGCCACAGACCCTACGACCCGCCACCGACAGCGACGGTCCACCGACCCTGATCCACTCGACGGGCCCGCGCGGAATACCATCGACGCAGGACCCCGTCGCGCTGCATGATCGAACCGTGACCGAGCGCGCGGACCGAGCAGCTCGGCGACGAAAGGAACCCGTGAACCAGGACGAGTCCAAGCCGCAGCGGACCGAGGAGCCGGGCGGCGGCATCCTCATGGGCCGGCCCTTCGGCGTGCCCGTCTACGTGGCGCCCAGCTGGTTCCTGGTCGCCGCACTGATCACCTGGGTCTTCGGCGGCCAGATCGAACGCGTCCTGCCCGAGCTCGGCGCCGCCCGCTACCTCGTCTCGCTCTTCTTCGCGATCGCCTTCTACGCCTCCGTGCTCGTGCACGAACTGGCCCACACCCTCGCCGCCCTCCGCTTCAAGCTCCCGGTGCGCCGCATCCAGCTCCAGTTCTTCGGCGGCGTCTCCGAGATCGACAAGGAGACCGAGACCCCCGGCCGCGAGTTCGTCCTCGCCTTCGTCGGCCCGCTGCTCTCCCTCGTCCTCGCCGGAATCTTCTACCTCACCCTCTACGCCGTCGAGCCCGGCACCGTCCCCGGTGTCCTCCTCGGCGGCCTGATGATCTCCAACCTGATCGTCGCGATCTTCAACCTGCTCCCCGGCCTGCCCCTCGACGGCGGCCGGATGCTCCGCGCCGTCGTCTGGAAGATCACCGGCAACGCCATGACCGGCACCGTCGCCGCCGCCTGGGTCGGCCGCGCGCTCGCCGTCACCGTCCTCATCGGACTCCCGCTGCTCACCCGCACCGGCCTCCTCGGCAACTCCACCGAGGACATCGACGGCTTCACCACCGTCACCGACGCCCTGCTCGCCGCCATCCTCGCCGCCATCATCTGGACCGGCGCCGGCAACAGCCTCCGCATGGCCCGGCTGCGCGAACACCTCCCCGAGCTGCGCGCCCGCAGCCTCACCCGCCGCGCCATCCCCGTCGAGACCACCACCCCGCTCTCCGAGGCCCTCCGCCGCGCCAACGAGGCCGGCGCCCGCGCCCTCGTCGTCGTCGACGGCCACGGCGTCCCCACCGGCATCGTCCGCGAGACCGCCATCGCCGGCATCCCCCAGCACCGCCGCCCCTGGGTCGCGGTCAGCGCCCTCTCCCAGGACCTCGTCGACGGCATGAAGGTCCCCGCCGACCTCACCGGCCAGCCGCTCCTCGACCACCTCCGCGCCAGCCCGGCCACCGAATACCTGGTCATGGAGGACACCGGCGAGATCTACGGGGTCCTCTCCACCACCGACGTCGAGAAGGCCTTCGTGAAGGCCATGGCGCGACCCGGTTCCTAGGCCCGGTACCCTGTTCACATGTCCGAACCGACCGGTGCCGCCCGCCGTCGCGGGCCCTTCAAGGTCGGGGACCAGGTCCAGCTCACCGACCCCAAGGGACGCCACTACACCTTCACGCTCGAGGCCGGGAAGAACTTCCACACCCACAAGGGTTCCTTCCCGCACGACGAGCTGATCGGTGCTCCCGAGGGCAGTGTTGTCCGTACCACGGGAAACGTCGCCTACCTCGCGCTGCGCCCCCTGCTCCCCGACTACGTCCTGTCCATGCCCCGCGGCGCCGCCGTGGTCTACCCCAAGGACGCGGGGCAGATCCTGGCCTTCGCCGACATCTTCCCCGGCGCCCGCGTCGTCGAGGCCGGTGTGGGCTCCGGCTCGCTCAGCTCCTTCCTGCTGCGCGCCATCGGCGACAGCGGCATGCTGCACTCCTACGAGCGCCGCGAGGACTTCGCCGAGATCGCCAAGGGCAACGTCGAGCGCTACTTCGGCGGCCCGCACCCCGCGTGGCAGCTGACCGTCGGCGACCTCCAGGACAACCTGTCCGACACCGAGGTCGACCGCGTCATCCTCGACATGCTCGCCCCCTGGGAGTGCCTGGAGGCCGTCTCCAAGGCGCTCGTCCCCGGCGGCATCCTCTGCTGCTACGTGGCCACCACCACGCAGCTCGCCCGCACCGTGGAGTCCATCCGCGAGTTCGGCTGCTACGCCGAGCCGCAGCCCTGGGAGTCCATGATCCGCAACTGGCACGTCGAGGGCCTGGCCGTCCGCCCGGACCACCGCATGATCGGCCACACCGGCTTCCTCGTCACCGCCCGCCGCCTCGCGGACGGCGTCGAGCCCCCGATGCGCCGCCGCCGGCCCGCCAAGGGCGCCTACGGCGAGGACTACGAGGGCCCCAACAAGGGCTGAGGCCCGCCGGCTGACGCCCCGACAACACGCGCGTGCCGCCGCCGAGTTCCCGCCCCCGGGCACGGAACTCGACGGCGGCACCCTCATGTTCGGACCCGCGACCCGCGCTGCCCCTCCGACCACCCCGGTGAAGCCGTACGACAAGGGCCGCCCCGCCTGTTCCACCGCCCTGTGACGTGTGGCACGATGCCCGCAACTCCTTCCGCACCACCTCACAGGAGACTTCTCGCGTGCAGACCTCCGCCGTCACGGACCTGGCGCACACCCACGCCCGGCCGGCGCACTGGCTGGCCACCGCCACCGCGATGGCCGGAGTCGTCGCCCTCGCCGGCCTCGTCCAGCCCGGACCGGCCGGAGCCGCCGCGGCACCCGCACCCCTGCCCGCACCCGACGCCGCCACCGCGCACTACCCGCTCGACTGCGGCGGAGCACCCAGCAAGATCGCCCAGCGGGCCAGCGGAGACCTCGACGGCGACGGAAACCCCGAGACCGTCGCAGTCGTACACTGCGAAGCCGGATCCGGAACGCCACCCAGCGGCATCTACGTGCTCACCCACGGCAAAGGCGCCGGCACCCCCGCCGCACGCGTCGTGGCCACCCTCGTCGAGCCCTCGCAGCTCAAGAACGTCAGCGACTTCGCCGTACGCGACGGCGCCGTCCAGGCCACCCTGCTCGGCTACTCGTCCCCCGACGTCCCCAGCTGCTGCCCCGACCAGCGTGAGCAGGCGAAATGGCGCTGGCGAGGCGGCAGGTTCGTCCGCACCGGCCAGGCCGACGCGCGCGCCGTCTGACCCGGCGCGCCCGTCACCGGACCGTCACTCGGCGTCGGGACCGTACACCTCGACGCCGTCCCTGACCCGCCGCACATGGATGCAGTCGCCCGGACACTCCTTCGCGGAGTCCACCACGTCCAGCAGCAGCGGCAGCGGCACCGGGGTCGTCGCCCCCGGCTCCTGCAGCAGCTCGTCGTCCGCGCTCTTCACATAAGCGAGCCCGTCGATGTCGAGCTCGAAGACCTCCGGAGCGTACTGCACGCAGATTCCGTCCCCGGTACACAGGTCCTGGTCGATCCAGACCTCGAGCGCCTCCTCGGCGCCCACGGCCGGGGCCTCCTGCTGCACGCTCATGTCTCCTGCCATTTCTGCGTCACGCGGGTAAGTCGGGCCAAGCCTGACGGGTGTTGACCACCCACGACGATACAACCGCGTGCTTTTGCGACGACCAGCGGTGGGTATTTCCCTGGCGTGAGGGGAAGCGCAAGGGTGAAGATCGGACACACCTCGGAGTCTTTTTGATCTAGGGGTTTCAATCATCACCCACCCAGGTAGGGTCAGGAAGCGTCCAGCTCCCCTTGGAGGAGGTGAGGACCGTGGCAGCCCACGACGACGACATCAACCGCGGCATCCGGCCGGGGCGGGGGTCTGAGGACCCCGCCGGTCAGGTTGCCTATCTCGAGCAGGAAATCGCCGTCCTGCGCCGCAAGCTCGCCGACTCTCCGCGTCACACGAGGATTCTCGAGGAGCGGATCGTCGAGCTGCAGACGAACCTGGCCGGCGTGTCCGCTCAGAACGAGCGACTCGCCAATACGCTCCGTGAGGCCCGGGACCAGATCGTGGCCCTCAAGGAGGAGGTCGACCGGCTCGCCCAGCCGCCGGCCGGCTTCGGTGTCTTCCTGCAGGCGAATGAGGACGGCACGTGCGACATCTTCACCGGGGGCCGCAAGCTCCGGGTGAACGTCAGCCCCGGCGTCGAGCTCGAGGAGCTCAGGCGGGGCCAGGAAGTCATGCTCAACGAGGCGCTCAACGTGGTCGAGGCCATGGAATTCGAGCGCGCCGGGGACATCGTCACCCTCAAGGAGATCCTCGAGGACGGCGAGCGCGCCCTGGTGATCGGGCACACCGACGAGGAACGGGTGGTGCGGCTCGCCGAGCCCCTGCTGGACATCACCATCCGCCCCGGCGACGCCCTGCTCCTCGAGCCCAGGTCCGGCTACGTCTACGAGGTCATCCCCAAGAGCGAGGTCGAGGAACTCGTCCTGGAGGAGGTCCCGGACGTCGACTACGACAAGATCGGCGGTCTGGGCAACCAGATCGAGCTGATCCGCGACGCGGTCGAGCTCCCGTACCTCTACCCCGACCTCTTCAAGGAGCACGAACTGCGGCCGCCCAAGGGCATCCTGCTCTACGGCCCGCCCGGCTGCGGCAAGACGCTGATCGCGAAGGCCGTCGCCAACTCCCTTGCCAAGAAGGTCGCCGAGGTGACCGGCCAGCCCGCCGGGAAGTCCTACTTCCTGAACATCAAGGGCCCCGAGCTCCTCAACAAGTACGTCGGCGAGACCGAGCGGCACATCCGCCTCGTCTTCCAGCGTGCCCGCGAGAAGGCGAGCGAGGGCACCCCTGTCATCGTCTTCTTCGACGAGATGGAATCCCTCTTCCGCACCCGCGGATCCGGCGTCAGCTCGGACGTGGAGAACACCATCGTCCCCCAGCTGCTCGCCGAGATCGACGGCGTGGAAGGCCTGGAGAACGTCATCGTCATCGGCGCCTCCAACCGCGAGGACATGATCGACCCCGCGATCCTGCGCCCCGGCCGGCTCGACGTCAAGATCAAGATCGAGCGCCCGGACGCGGAGGCCGCCAAGGACATCTTCGCCAAGTACCTGACCTCCTCCCTCCCGCTGCACGCCGACGACCTCGCCGAGCACAGCGGATCCAAGGAGGCCGCGGCCCACGGAATGATCCAGTCCGTGGTCGAGCAGATGTACGCGGAATCAGAGGAGAACCGCTTCCTCGAGGTCACGTACGCCAACGGCGACAAGGAAGTCCTCTACTTCAAGGACTTCAACTCCGGCGCGATGATCCAGAACATCGTCGACCGGGCCAAGAAGATGGCCATCAAGGCATTCCTCGACCACGACCAGAAGGGCATTCGCGTCTCCCACCTCCTCCAGGCCTGCGTGGACGAGTTCAAGGAGAACGAGGACCTGCCCAACACCACCAACCCCGACGACTGGGCCCGCATCTCCGGAAAGAAGGGCGAGCGGATCGTCTTCATCCGCACCCTCGTCACCGGAAAGCAGGGCGCCGACACCGGCCGCTCCATCGACACGGTGGCGAACACCGGCCAGTACCTGTAATGACCCGCAACCCGCAGTGACACGCACCGGCTGCGGATGTCCGGCGAAAGGACATCCGCAGCCGTCGCTTTCCACTCACGTATTCGCATTTGATCTCCCCGTACGCGCGCGGCCGCTCTAGGCTCGTGGGTACCGCCGAATCACGCACTGTGCGGGGAGCGGCGCCGGGCAAGGAGGGCCGCATGACCGTACGGCGAGTAATGGGCATCGAGACGGAGTACGGGATCTCCGTCCCGGGGCACCCCAACGCCAATGCCATGCTCACCTCGTCCCAGATCGTCAACGCCTACGCGGCGGCGATGCACCGGGCGCGCCGCGCCCGCTGGGACTTCGAGGAGGAGAACCCGCTGCGGGACGCCCGCGGCTTCGACCTCGCCCGCGAGGCCGCCGACTCCAGCCAGCTCACCGACGAGGACATCGGCCTCGCCAACGTCATCCTGACCAACGGCGCCCGGCTCTACGTGGACCACGCCCACCCCGAGTACAGCGCCCCCGAGGTCACCAACCCCCGCGACGCCGTCCTCTGGGACAAGGCCGGCGAACGGATCATGGCCGAGGCCGCCGAACGGGCCGCCCAGCTCCCCGGCGCCCAGCCCATCCACCTGTACAAGAACAACACCGACAACAAGGGCGCGTCCTACGGCACCCACGAGAACTACCTGATGAAGCGGGAGACCCCCTTCTCGGACATCGTGCGCCACCTGACGCCCTTCTTCGTCTCCCGCCAGGTCGTCACCGGCGCCGGCCGCGTCGGCATCGGCCAGGACGGACGGGAACACGGCTTCCAGATCAGCCAGCGCGCCGACTACTTCGAGGTCGAGGTCGGCCTCGAGACCACCCTCAAGCGCCCCATCATCAACACCCGCGACGAGCCGCACGCGGACGCCGAGAAGTACCGACGGCTGCACGTGATCATCGGAGACGCCAACCTCTCCGAGATCTCCACCTACCTCAAGCTGGGCACGACCTCCCTCGTCCTCTCGATGATCGAGGACGCCTTCATCACCGTCGACCTCGCCGTCGACCAGCCCGTCCGCACCCTCCACCACGTCTCCCACGACCCGTCCCTCCAGTACCTGATCACGCTGCGCAGCGGCCGGACACTCACCGCGGTGCAGCTCCAGATGGAGTACTTCGAGCTGGCCAGGAAGTACGTGGAGGAGCGCTACGGGGCGGACGCCGACGAACAGACCAAGGACGTCCTGGTCCGCTGGGAGGACACGCTCAACCGGCTGGAGAACGACCCCATGAGCCTGGCCGGCGAACTGGACTGGATCGCCAAGCGGGAGCTCATGGAGGGCTACCGCCGGCGCGACGGCCTGGACTGGGACGCCGCCCGGCTGCACCTGGTCGACCTCCAGTACGCGGACGTGCGCCCCGAGAAGGGCCTGTACAACCGCCTGGTGGCCCGGGGACGCATGAAGCGCCTCCTGGACGAGCCGACGGTCGAACGGGCCGAGACGAGCCCTCCGGAGGACACCAGGGCCTATTTCCGCGGCCGCTGCCTGGAGCAGTACGCGGACGACGTGGCCGCCGCCTCCTGGGACTCGGTCATCTTCGACCTGCCCGGCCGGGACTCCCTCCAGCGCGTTCCGACCCTGGAACCCCTCCGGGGCACCCGGAACCACGTGAAGGAGCTCCTGGACCGCTGCAGGACGGCGGAGGAACTCGTGCGCGTCCTTTCCGGCGGCTGAAAGACGCCGGGATTCGACGACCCGTTCCCGGGCACGGCTGAAATGCCCGGGGACTGGGAATCATGGAAGCAGTGCCCGGACGTTGGAGAAATGCGGGGCCGATGTCAGTCCCGGCTTGTAGGGTCGGATCTTGTAGAGACCCACACGAGCGGGCCGATTCGAGCGGGGTGAGGTTTATGGCGACCAAGGACACCGGCGGCGGACAGCAGAAGGCGACGCGTTCCACCGAGGAGGTCGAGGAGACCACGGCGGAGGCGAGCTCCGACCTCAAGGAACGCCAGGAGAAGCTGAGCGACGACGTCGACTCGGTACTGGACGAAATCGACGATGTGCTCGAGGAGAATGCGGAGGACTTCGTCCGAAGCTTCGTACAAAAAGGCGGCCAGTAGCCTTCGATTCGAAGGTGAAAGCGCAGGGGTGGGGGTATGTCGGAGGCTGTCAAGCACTGCCGTGGCTGTAGGCGGGACGTCCCGCTGACCGGATTCGCGCGGGACGGTAATCGCGCGGACGGATTGCAGCCGCGGTGCCGGGAATGCGTCGCCGCTTATGGGGCCGAACGTTTCCGGGCGAGACAGACGGCCACGGGCAAGGTCGTCCGAAGCAAGGCGGACGTGCCGGCAGGGCACAAGCTCTGCCGACAGTGCGGCGAGATCAAGCCGCACAGCGACCGCATCGCAACGCCACTGCGTCGGACGGCCTCGCCACCTGCTGCAAGAGATGCAAGAAGTCCCAAGGGCGAGCAGGTCATCTCAAGCGCCGGTACGGAATCACCGCAGGCGAGCGCGACGAGATGATCGCCTCTCAGAGGGGTCTTTGCGCGATCTGTCCCGCGGCTCCCGCCGTGCATGTGGATCACTGCCACGGGACGGGTAGGGTCCGTGGCGTACTGTGCTTCAACTGTAATTCGGCCATCGGCAAGTTGGGAGACGATCCCGACCGCATACGTCGGGCCGTCGCATACCTGGAGGGATCGCGTGGAAGCCAACACTCGTAGCATCGGGCGTCTCCCAGCAGCCTTCCTGACGCCGGGCTCGTCCTCCTTCATGGACTTCCTCGCCGACCACTCGCCGGAGATGCTCCCGGGCAACCGGAAGCTCCCCGAGGGGATCGTCGAGGCGCCGCACGGCACGACCATCGTCGCCGCGACGTTTCCCGGCGGGGTCGTGCTCGCCGGTGACCGGCGGGCGACCATGGGGAACATGATCGCCCAGCGGGACATCGAGAAGGTGTTCCCGGCCGACGAGTACTCCGCGGTGGGCATCGCCGGCACCGCCGGTCTGGCCGTGGAGATGGTGAAGCTGTTCCAGCTGGAGCTGGAGCACTTCGAGAAGGTGGAGGGCGCGACGCTCTCCCTGGAGGGCAAGGCCAACCGCCTGTCCACGATGATCCGCAGCAACCTCGGCATGGCCATGCAGGGCCTCGCCGTCGTCCCGCTCTTCGCGGGCTGGGACGAGGGCAAGGAGAAGGGCCGGATCTTCTCGTACGACGTCACCGGCGGCCGCTCCGAGGAGCACGGGTACGCCGCCACGGGCTCGGGCTCGATCTTCGCGCGCGGGTCGATGAAGAAGCTCTACCGGGACGACCTGACCGAGCAGCAGGCCACCACGCTGGTCGTCCAGGCGCTGTACGACGCGGCGGACGACGACTCGGCGACCGGCGGCCCGGACCTGGCGCGGCGGATCTTCCCGATCGTCACCGTCATCACCGACGAGGGCTTCCGCCGGCTCACCGAGGCGGAGTCCTCCGAGCTGGCCCGGTCGATCACGGAGCGGCGTCTGGAGCAGCCCGACGGGCCGCGTGCCGCCCTGCTGTGACCGCTCGTCGACCGTTGAAGCCCTTCAGAGCCTTTCAGACCGGAAGAAAGGGACGGTAGCCGGTGTCCACGCCGTTCTATGTCTCACCTCAGCAGGCCATGGCCGACCGGGCCGAGTACGCCCGCAAGGGCATCGCCCGCGGCCGCAGCCTGGTCGTCCTCCAGTACGCCGACGGCATCGTCTTCGTCGGCGAGAACCCGTCGCGTGCGCTGCACAAGTTCAGCGAGATCTACGACCGGATCGGCTTCGCCGCGGCCGGCAAGTACAACGAGTACGAGAACCTGCGGATCGGCGGGGTGCGCTACGCCGACCTGCGGGGTTACACCTACGACCGTGACGACGTCACGGCCCGTGGTCTGGCGAACGTGTACGCCCAGACGCTGGGCACGATCTTCTCCAGCGCGGGTGAGAAGCCGTACGAGGTGGAGCTGGTCGTCGCGGAGGTGGGTGCGGAGCCCGAGGGTGACCAGATCTACCGGCTGCCGCATGACGGCTCGATCGTCGACGAGCACGGCTCGGTGGCGGTCGGTGGCAACGCCGAGCAGATCAGTTCCTTCCTGGACCAGCGGCATCGTGACGGGATGTCGTTGGCCGAGGCGCTGAAGCTGGCCGTGCAGGCGCTGTCGCGGGACACCAACGGCACCGAGCGGGAGATCCCCGCGGAGCGGCTGGAGGTGGCGGTCCTGGACCGTACGCGTCCGCAGCAGCGGAAGTTCAAGCGGATCGTGGGCCGGCAGCTGAAGCGGCTGCTGGAGGCCGACGACGCGGCGGTGGCCAAGACGGACGATCCGTCGGACGAGGCCGCCGAGGAGTAGGCCGAGGGCGGGCCGCAGCTACGGCGGAGGGCCCCGGGACCACGTTCGCGTGGTTCCGGGGCCCTTGTCGTCGTGGGGGCGTCAGACGGTCGGTGCGGGGCCCGAGGAGGCGCGGGGGACCAGGGTGACGGGGAGGTCGCCGTGGTCGGGCTCGCGGCCGTCGAGGACGGCGAGCAGGGCGGTCATGCCTCGTTCGCCGATGCGTTCGGCGGGCAGTCCGACGGTGGTGAGCTCGGGTTCGACGGCGGTGGCGAGGGCGAGGTCGTCGAAGCCGGTGACGGAGAGGTCCTCGGGGATCCGGAGGCCGAGGCGTCGTGCGGCCTTGCAGGCGCCGGCGGCCAGGATGTCGTCGTCGCAGACGATGGCGGTGGGGCGGGGGCCGGGGCCGGTGAGGGCCTGCTCGGTGGCTTCGCGGGCGCTCTGGACGTCGAGGGGGGCTCGTACGGTCGTGACGTCGGTTTCGCGCAGGGCGTCGGCGAGGGCGGCGGCCCGGACGTCGAAGGTCCAGGACGGTACGGCCGAGGCGAGGTGCAGGAAGCGCCGGTGGCCGAGGGCGAGGAGGTGGCCGGTGACCTGGCGCATGCCGTCGGCGATGTCGAGGTTGACGTGGGCGGCGGCGCCGGTGTCGGACGGGTCGCTGTCGAGCATGACGAGGGGCAGGTCGGTGCCGCGGAAGGCCTTGAGGGCGTCGGAGGCCATGGAGGAGGCGATGACGCCGTCGAGGGCGGCCCGGGCGGAGGCGAAGGGGTCCCGGGCGGGGCCGACGCCGTCGGGGGAGGGGTAGAGCACGACGCCGAAGCCGTGGCGGGCGGCGACGGTGGCGGCGCCGGTGTAGACGCGGGCGAAGAATTCGTTGGTGAGGGCGGGGACGACGAGGAGTGCCGTCCGGGTGCGGCCGAGGCGGAGGTTGCGGGCGGCGAGGTTGGGGCGGTAGCCGAGGTCGGTGGCGGCCTGGCGTACGGCTGCGGCGGTGCGTTCGGAGACCCGGCCGCGCCATTTGTCGCCGAGGACGAGGGAGACCGTGGCCTGGGAGACCCCGGCCGCGCTTGCGACGTCGCGGCTGGTGGGGCGGCTTCCGCCGATGGGTTCCGGGTGGGGCACTCGTACCTCCGCGGCGGTGTGCTGCAGGACCGTTCCGGCGCACGGGGTGGACCGGCGCGCTGGGGTCATGGTACGTATGACGCAAGGAGTTATACGTAAAACCTCGGGCGCATGCCCCGGGAGGGGAGACGACATGGCCGGCGGGGCCACGCCCAAGGGCGGCTATCTGGACATTCTGCGCGCGCCCCATGCCGCGCGCCTGTTGACCGGCACCCTGGTCGGTCGCCTCCCGAACGGCACCGGGCCCGTCGCCATCACGGTCTTCACCCGCGCCGAGGGCGGCAGCTACAGCCTCGCGGGCGGCCTCATCGCCGTGTACGGCCTGGCCACCGCCGTCGGCCAGCCCCTGCTCGGCCGCGCCGTCGACCTCAAGGGCCAGCCCCGGGTCCAGCTCCCCGCCGCCGTGATCTCCGCGCTCGGCATGGCCGCCCTGGCCGTCACCGGCATCGGGAACCTCCTCCTCGCCTACGCGGCCGTCCTGGTCGCCGGCCTCTTCACCCCGCCCCTCGAGGGCGGCCTGCGCGCCCTGTGGCCGAGCGTGCTCGGCCGCGAGGACCGGGTGCACCGCGCGTACGCCCTGGACGCGGTCGCCCAGGAGGTCATGTTCACGGTCGGGCCGCTGCTGCTGACCCTGCTCGTCTCGCTCCGGTCGCCCGCCGCGGCGCTCGTCGTCATCAACGTGCTCGGGGTGCTGGGCGCCCTCTCCGTGGTCGTCTCCCAGCCCTCCCGGACCTGGCGCTCGGAGCCCCGGGAGGCCCACTGGCTCGGTGCGCTGCGCTCGCCCGGGCTGCTCGCCCTGCTCGCCTCGTTCTTCTTCGTCGGTCTCGCCCTCGGCTCCATCACCGTGGCCGCCGTCGCCTACGCCGACGACCGGGGCAACGAGGCCGTCTACGGCTGGCTGATGGCCGCCCTCGGCCTGGGCGCCCTCGTCGGCGGCGTCGCCTACGGGGCCCGCCAGTGGGCCGGTGCGCCGGAGCGGCGCCTGCGCGTCCTGGTGCTGCTGCTCGCGCTCGGCTACCTGCCGCTGCTGCTGGTGCCCGGTCCGGCCGCCATGACGGCCCTCGCGGCCCTCTCCGGCGTGTTCCTGGCCCCCGCCATCGCCTGCGCCTTCATCGTCGTCGACCGCCACGCCCCCAGCGGCACGGTCACCGAGGCCTTCTCCTGGCTGGTCACCACCTTCGGCGTCGGCGCCGCCCTCGGTTCCGCCGTCTCCGGCCCGGCCGTCGAACTCACCGGGACCCCCGCCGGTTTCGCCGTGGCCGGCGTCGGCGGCTTCGTCGCCTTCCTGGTGCTGCTCGGCACCGGCCGGGTCCTCGCCCCGCCCGCGCCGCGGGTGCGACACGCCGTCAGCGGGGGCACCGAAACCCCAGGGCCCGGTGCCGGGCGGACCGAAAAGAACCCGCACTCATCGGAAAATGATCGAAACGGGGCCGTCGAACCCGGTTTCAGCACAGGGCTTCAGGCGTAATGTTCAGACATGGACCGCCGCATTTTCGGGCTGGAGAACGAGTACGGCGTCACGTGCACGTTCAGGGGACAGCGCCGACTGTCTCCTGACGAAGTGGCGCGCTACCTCTTCCGCCGTGTCGTGTCATGGGGCCGCAGCAGCAATGTCTTCCTGCGGAACGGCGCCCGCCTGTACCTGGACGTGGGTTCGCATCCGGAATACGCAACTCCCGAATGTGACAACGTGGTCGAACTGGTCACCCACGACAAGGCGGGCGAGCGCATTCTCGAAGGACTGCTCGTCGACGCGGAACGCCGCCTGCACGAGGAGGGAATCGCGGGCGACGTCTATCTCTTCAAGAACAACACCGACTCCGCCGGAAACTCCTACGGTTGCCACGAGAACTATCTGGTGGCCCGCCACGGTGAGTTCTCCCGGCTCGCGGACATCCTGATTCCCTTCCTCGTCACCCGCCAGCTCATCTGCGGCGCCGGAAAGGTGCTGCAGACCCCGCGCGGCGCCGTCTACTGCGTCTCCCAGCGGGCCGAGCACATCTGGGAGGGCGTCAGCTCGGCCACGACCCGCTCCCGCCCCATCATCAACACCCGCGACGAGCCGCACGCGGACGCCGAGCGCTACCGTCGGCTCCACGTCATCGTCGGCGACTCCAACATGTCCGAGACGACCATGCTCCTCAAGGTCGGTGCCACCGACCTCGTGCTGCGCATGATCGAGGCGGGCACCGTGATGCGCGACCTCACCCTGGAGAACCCGATCCGGGCCATCCGCGAGGTCAGCCACGACATCACCGGCCAGCGCAAGGTCCGCCTCGCCAGCGGCCGCGAGGCCTCCGCCCTGGAGGTCCAGCGGGAGTACTACGAGAAGGCCGCCGACTTCGTCGACCGCCGGGGCATCCGCAGCGGCACCGTCGCCCAGGTCCTCGAACTGTGGGGCCGCACCCTCGACGCCATCGAGGAGGAGCAGCTCGACCGCATCGAGACCGAGATCGACTGGGTCATGAAGTACAAGCTCATCGAGCGGTACCGGGCCAAGCACAACATGACCATGTCGCACCCGCGGGTCGCCCAGATAGACCTCGCGTACCACGACATCCACCGCCGCCGCGGTCTGTACTACCTGCTCCAGAAGAACGGCCAGGCGGCCCGGGTGTGCAACGACGTGAAGATCTTCGAGGGCAAGTCCGTGCCTCCGCAGACCACCCGGGCCCGGCTCCGCGGCGACTTCATCCGCCGCGCCCAGGAGCAGCGCCGGGACTTCACGGTCGACTGGGTCCACCTCAAGCTCAACGACCAGGCGCAGCGCACGGTGTTGTGCAAGGACCCGTTCCGCTCGGTCGACGACCGGGTGGAAAAGCTGATCGCCGGAATGTAGGAACCGGCGCGGCGGCACAGAACGGCAGGTCGGCCCCGCACGTTTCACGTGCGGGGCCGACGGCGTCACGGTGTCGGTCCCCTAGAGTGTCCGGACAACTACTGTGCCGTCTGAGATCTGAGGAACTAGTGCGCCGACTTGCCGGCCTGCTCGTCGTCCCGCTGCTGCTGCTCACCACAGCGGCCTGTGGCAGCGACGACAAGGGCTCCGATTCCGGTTCGATGAAGAACGGTCTTCCCGCCATCACCGCAGGCGAGAAGTTCGGGGAGAAGCCGACCCTCTCGAAGGGCGTGGGCGACCCGCCGAAGGACCTCAAGGTCAACGTCATCAGCGAGGGCGACGGCGCGGTCACCAAGAAGGGCGACGCCCTCTCGGTGAACTACCTGGGTCAGGAGTGGGACGAGACCACCCCCTTCGACAACAGCTTCGACCGGAAGCAGCCCTTCTCGGTGACCCTCGGCGAGGGTCAGGTCATCCAGGGCTGGGAGAAGGGCCTGGAGGGCCAGAAGGTCGGCAGCCGCGTCGAGATCGGCATCCCGCCGGCGCTCGGTTACGGCGCGCAGGGCCAGGGCGACATCAAGGCCAACGCCACCCTGGTGTTCGTGGTCGACATCCTGAAGGCCGTCACCATTCCGAAGTCCGCCGAGGGCACTCCGGTCGCCCAGGAGAACAAGGACCTGCCGAAGGTCGGCACCAACACCGACGGCAAGCAGCCCTCGCTGACCGTTCCCAAGGTCGACCCGCCGGCCAAGCTGGTCTCCAACTACATCCTGGAGTCCAAGGGCGAGGTCGTAGCGGCCACCGACACCGTCGTCGTGAACTACGTCGCCGCCCTGTGGAAGGACGGCAAGGTCTTCGACTCGACCTACACCACCGGCAAGCCGGCCAACTTCCCGCTCAGCCAGCTGACCCTGAAGGGTCTCAAGGACGGTCTCGTCGGCAAGAAGGTCGGCAGCCGCGTCCTGATCGTCGCCCCGCCGTCCGAGGCCTTCGGCGACAAGGAGCAGCAGGGCATTCCGAAGAACTCGACCCTCGTGTTCTCCGTCGACATCCTGGCGAAGGTGTAAGACTGTCCTGGTCGCGCAGACCATCGTCTGGGCGGTTCATAGTTTTTGAGGAGCGCACTGCAGTGAGCATCGAGAAGCCCGAGGTCGACTTCCCGGGCGGCGAGCCGCCGGCCGACCTGGAGATCAAGGACATCTGGAAGGGCGACGGCGCGGTCGCCGAGGCCGGCGACATGGTCCAGGTCCACTACGTGGGTGTGTCCTTCGACTCCGGCGAGGAGTTCGACGCCTCCTGGAACCGCGGCGCGCCGCTGAGCTTCCAGCTCGGTGTCGGCATGGTCATCCCGGGCTGGGACAGGGGCGTCCAGGGCATGCAGGTCGGCGGTCGCCGTCAGCTGGTCATTCCCGCGCACCTCGCCTACGGCGACCAGGGTGCCGGTGACAAGATCAAGCCGGGCGAGACCCTGATCTTCGTCTGCGACCTGATGGGCGTCACCAAGCGCTGACCCGAGCCGTTCGCGGTCCCGAGGGCCCCCGCCTCTCCGGCGGGGGCCCTCGGCCTTGGTCCCGGCTTTTGTCCGGACACCCCGGGGCGGTACGGTCGGACGTCTCACGAAGTCAATCCGGCAGAAGAGGGTGCGGGGCGTCGATGGCGATTGCCAAGGCCGAGCGGCTGATGAATCTTGCGCTGTGCCTGCTCGGAACCCGCCGTCCGCTGAGCAAGCGAGAGCTCCGCGGCTCCATCGAGGCCTATATGGAGGCCACCGGCGAGGACGCCTTCAACCGCATGTTCGAGCGCGACAAGGACGATCTTCGCGAGCTCGGCCTCGTCATCGAGACCGTCGAGAACCTCGACGGCGAGACCGGCTACCTCGCCCGCCGCGACTCCAACCGTCTGCCGCCGATCACCCTGGACGCCGAGGAGGCCGCCGCCCTCGGTCTGGCCGCGAAGGTCTGGCAGCAGGCCCGCCTCGCCGGGGCCGCGAGCGGCGCCCTGCAGAAGCTGCGCGCCGCCGGGATGCCGGAGGCGGAGGACTCGTACGACGCGCCGCACAGCGCCCTGGAACCGCGCATCCCGGTGCACGAGACCGCCTTCGAGCCGCTGATGCTGGCCTGCCGCGACCGACGGCCGGTCGTCTTCGACTACCGCAAGGCCAACGCCGCCCGCCCCGAGACCCGGCACGTCGAGCCGTGGACCCTGGAGTGCTGGCGCGGCCACTGGTACCTGGCGGGCTGGGACCGGGACCGCGGCGCCGAGCGGGTCTTCCGGCTGTCCCGTATCACCGGCAAGGTGCGCTCCCGGGCCGGCGCCTTCACCGCGCCCGTGCCCGATGTCGTCACCGTCCGGGAGACCGTCGAGAGCTGGGCCGGCGAGACCGCCACCCGCTCGGCCCGGATCCGGCTGCGGGCGGGCTGCGGCTATCCGCTGCGCTCGCGCGCCCAGTCCGTGACCGAGGGCGCCGACGGCTGGGACGAGCTGGAGATCCCGTACGGGCACGGCCTGGACGCCTGGCTCGTGGAGTTCGGCCCCGACGTGGTCGTGCTCGAGCCCGCCGACCTGCGGGCCGACGTCGTGGAGCGGCTGCGCGCCGTGGCCAAGGGCTGAGGGGGAGAGGAACGACCATGGCTGCCAACGCCATCGACCAGACGAGGCGGATGCTCTCCCTCGTCACCTACCTCCGCGAGCGCCCGGGCGCGCACGTCGCCGACGTGGCCCGTGCCTTCGGGATCACCGAGGACGAGCTGATCTCGGACCTCGACGTGCTGCCGATGTGCGGCACCAGCTTCCGCGGCGGCGACCTGCTCGACATCGACACCGACGGCGACCGGATCTGGTGGCACAACCCGGACGACGTCGCGGCGCCGCTGCGGCTCGCCGCCGACGAGGCCACCGCCCTGCTGGTGGCGGCGCGCGCCGTGGCGACCCTGCCGGGACTGCGCGAGAGCGACCGCGAGGCGCTGCTGCGCGCGACCGCCAAGCTGGAGGCGGCGGCCGGCGAGGCGGCCGGGGCCAGCTCCCGCCTGTCGGTGACCTTCGAGTCCGAGGGCGGCGTCTTCGCCGAGGTCGACCGGGCGATCTCCGAGCGCCGGCGGCTGTGGCTGCGCTACTACTCGCCGGCCCGGGACGAGCTCACCGAGCGCGAGGTGGACCCGATCCGGCTGTTCGCCGTGGGGCACACGTACATGGAGGCGTGGTGCCGGCTCTCCGAGGCGCGCCGCACCTTCCGGCTCGACCGGGTCGCCGAGATCCGGATCCTCGACGCGCCCGCGGCGCCGCCGGAGATCGAGCTGCGGGACCTGTCGGAGGGGCTCGTGCAGCCCTCCGCCGAGGACCCGGAGGTCGTGGTGGAGGTCGGGCCCGGCGGCCGCTGGGTCGCCGAGTACTACCCGCACGACCGGGCGGACGAGCTGCCGGACGGGGGCCTGCGGATCACGCTGCGCACCCCGGCGCCCGCCTCGCTGCGGCGGCTCGCGCTGCGGCTCGGCAGTGACGGACGGATCGTCGCCCCGCAGGAGCTCGCGGACAGCGCACGGGACGCCGCGACCGCGGCCCTGGCCGCCTACGAGGGCTGAGCGGCGCACGCCGACGAGGGCCGGGCGGCGCGCGCCGACGAGGGCCCGAGCGGCGTCGCCCGGGAGGCCGGGCGGCGGTGCAGCAGGGGGGAACATGACGTTCCGGGTGGACCGGACGCCGTTCCCGGTGACGTACCCGAACCGCAGTGGGGAGAGTTGAGGGAAATGTCCGTGATGCCCGGTCTGACGGCGTCGGTCGCCCCGGTCCACTTCAAGGCCGCCTGCCCCGACTGCCGCTCCCGCTTCGAACTCTCCGCGGGCGCCCTCCGGCTCGCCATCGGAGCCAGCCGGCGCACCACCTTCTACTCCTTCACCTGCCCCGAGTGCGGCAGCGCCGTCCGCAAGCCCGCGGGGGAGCGGATCGTGGAGCTCCTCACCGGCGGCGGGGTCCGCACCCTGCGGCTGCACACCACCGGCTGACGGCCGCACCCCCGGCAACGTCTAGGCTCGGCACATGTTCTGGCCCATGCTCGCCATCGCCCTCGGCTTCCTCGGCATCGCCGTCCTCGGAGTCCTCGGCATCAAGGTCTTCCTGGAGGCCCAGCGCCTCGGCCGTCAAGTGGCCCACACCACACAGCGCATCAACCAGGCCGCCGAGGAGCTCGAACGAGCCGCCGTCGACCTGGCGCGAACGGGCGAGACGCTGCGCTGAATTCGTGCCGTACGCTGCGAGGAGGCCGGACGGCGCGGGCGTGCGGGAGGAAATCGTGCGTATGCACGGCCATTGCCGCCCGTTTACTCCTGCGGGTTACGATCGCTGCAAGCGCGGTGGCCGGACGCATGTCCGACCCGCCGGGCACGCACTCCAATGTCGCCTCGGTGAAGAAGGTAAACAGCTATGGGTAGGCTCGGCCCCACCGAGATCATTCTGATCCTCGTCGTGATCATCCTGCTGTTCGGCGCCAAGAAGCTCCCGGACATGGCCCGTTCGCTGGGCAAGTCCGCCCGCATCCTCAAGAGCGAGGCCAAGGCGATGAAGGCCGACGACCAGCAGAGCGCGCCCGCCGACCCGCCGCACGCCGGCCAGCAGGAGCAGGCCGCGCCGCGCACCATCCAGGCCGCCCCGGGCGACGTGACCAGCTCGCGCCCCGTGACCGAGCCCACCGACACCCCCAAGCGCTGACCCGGTCCGCCGCGGCCGCCGCACAGGGCGGCGGCCGCCGCACGAGATGAGGACGTGGGTTGCTCAAGTCTGCCCGCAAGCAGGAGAAGGATCCCGAGGGCCGGATGCCCCTCGTGGAGCACCTGCGTGAACTTCGCAACCGCCTCGCGAAGGGCCTCCTGGCCATCGCCGCGGTGACCGTCGTGGCCCTCGTGTACAGCGAGCAGCTGATGGTGTTCCTGACGAAGTCGGTGCCCAAGTGCGAGCCCGGTGTCACGAGCGACGGCGGCAACTGCGCCATCGTCTCCTTCAACACGCTGATGGCGCCCTTCAGCACGACCATCCAGCTGTCCCTGACGACGGGTCTGGTCGTCGCGAGCCCGGTCTGGCTGTACCAGCTCTGGGCCTTCATCGCGCCCGGACTGCACAAGCACGAGAAGAAGTACACGTACGCCTTCGTCGGCGCCGCGGTCCCGCTCTTCGCGGCCGGCGCCTACCTCGCGTACCTCATTCTTCCCGTCAGCGTGAAGGTGCTCATCAGCCTCACGCCCGACGGCTCCGCCAACATCCTCTCGCTGGGTGACGTCCTCGACTTCACCCTGCGCATGGTGCTCGTCTTCGGCCTCGCCTTCGAGCTCCCGCTCGTCCTGGTGATGCTGAACCTCACCGGCGTCCTCAGCGGCCGGCGGATGGCCCGCTGGTGGCGCGGCGTGATCATGGGCGTCTTCGTCTTCGGCGCCGTGATCACCCCCACCACCGACCCCGTCGGCATGCTCGCCCTGGCCGGACCGATCACCATCCTCTACCTGGCCGCCGTCGGCTTCGCGCTCCTCAACGACAAGCGGCGCCGGCGCCGGAACCCGGACGCCGAGCTGGCCGACGACGAGGCGTCGCACCTCGACCTCACCCCCGAGTCCGTCGGGCCGGTCGAGACCGTCAGTGCCGCCCGGGCCCTGCCCGAGCAGGCCACCGGAGAGGCGGACGACAGGTCGCACCGTCTCAACGGTTACGACGACATCACCTGATCTTGTAGGGTCCCCCCGCCGACCTTGTCCCGGGGGGACCGTCATGACCAGCGAGATCACCCTCTTCGTCAATCCCACCGCGGGACGCGGCCGGGGCGCGCACGCCGCGCTGCCGGCCGCTCGTGCTTTCCAGGACGCGCACGCCGCGCTGCCGGCCGCTCGTGCTTTCCAGGACGCCGGGTTCTCCGTCCGTACCGTCCGCGGCCACGGCGCCGACGACGCCCTGCGGTGCGCCCGCGAGGCCGTCGAGGACGGCACCGGGGCCCTCGTCGCCATCGGCGGCGACGGCATGGTCTCGCTCGCCCTCCAGGCCGTCGCCGGCACCGGGACCCCGCTCGGCGTGATCCCCGTCGGTACGGGAAACGACTTCGCGCGCTGCCTAGGGCTGCCCCTGCGCGACCCGGCGGCGGCCGGCCGGACCGCGGCCGAGGCGCTCAGCGAGGGCGGGGGAAGGCTCATCGACCTCGGGCGGGTCGAGGCGGGCGGCACGGAGGCGGGCAGGGGCGGGGCGCGCTGGTTCGGGACCGTGCTCGCCTCCGGCTTCGACTCGCGCGTCAACGACCGCGGCAACCGGATGCGCCTGCGCGCCGGACGCTTCACGTACGACCTCGCGCTCCTCTCCGAGCTCGCCGCCCTCCGGCCCATCCCGTACCGGCTCACCCTCGACGACGGCGCCGAGACCAGGATCGAGGCCACCCTCGTCGCCGTCGGCAACGGCACCTCGTACGGCGGCGGGATGCGGATCTGCGCCGGCGCCCGCCTCGACGACGGACTGCTCGACGTCACCGTCGTCGGCGCCTGCTCCCGCACCGAGCTGCTCAGGGTCTTCCCGAGGGTCTACCGGGGCACCCACCTCGACCACCCCAAGGTCACCGTCCACCGGGCCCGCTCCCTCACGATCGAAGCGCCCGGCATCACCGGCTACGCCGACGGCGAGCCGCTCGGCCCGCTGCCGCTCACCGTCCGCAGCGTGCCCGGCGCACTCCGGGTGCTCGCCCCGCAGACGTCGCTCCAGGCGCCTCGATAAAGATCGCGTCACTGTCAGAGGTGGCGGGTAGGCTCGAGAACAAGATGACAGAGGACCTCACACCAGCCGAAGCGTACGCCGCTGCCCGCGCCCGCAACGCGGAGCAGGCCACCGCGCTGGCCCCCTTCCGCGAGATGTACGACTTCGGTCTGGACCCCTTCCAGATCGAGGCATGCCAGGCCCTCGAAGCGGGCAAGGGCGTGCTCGTCGCCGCGCCCACGGGCTCCGGCAAGACGATCGTCGGCGAGTTCGCCGTCCACCTCGCCCTCCAGCAGGGCCGCAAGTGCTTCTACACCACGCCCATCAAGGCGCTCTCCAACCAGAAGTACGCCGACCTCGTCAAGCGGTACGGCAACGACAAGGTCGGCCTGCTCACCGGCGACAACAGCGTCAACGGCGACGCCCCCGTCGTCGTCATGACCACCGAGGTCCTCCGCAACATGCTGTACGCGGGGTCCCAGGCGCTCTCCGGCCTCGGCTACGTCGTCATGGACGAGGTGCACTACCTCTCCGACCGCTTCCGCGGCGCGGTCTGGGAGGAAGTGATCATCCACCTCCCCGAGTCCGTGACCCTGGTGTCGCTCTCCGCGACCGTGTCGAACGCCGAGGAGTTCGGCGACTGGCTGGACACCGTCCGCGGCGACACCGAGGTCATCGTCTCCGAGAGCCGGCCCGTGCCGCTCTGGCAGCACGTCCTGGCCGGCCGCCGGATGTACGACCTCTTCGAGGAGGAGACCGACCACGGCGGCCGCGCCGCCTCCCGCCGCGAGGTCAACCCCGACCTGCTGCGCCTCGCCCGCACCGAGAACACGCGCACGTACAACCCGCGCGACCGGCGCCGCGGCAAGATGGTCCGCGAGGCAGACCGCGAGCGCGAGCGCCGCCAGCGCTCCCGGATCTGGACCCCGGGACGGCCCGAGGTCATCGAGCGGCTCGACGCCGAGGGTCTACTGCCCGCCATCACCTTCATCTTCAGCCGCGCCGGCTGCGAGTCCGCCGTCCAGCAGTGCCTCTACGCCGGCCTCCGGCTCAACGACGACGAGGGGCGCCGCCGCGTCCGCGAGATCGTCGAGGAGCGCACCGCCGCGATCCCCACCGAGGACCTGCACGTCCTCGGCTACTACGAGTGGCTCGAAGGCCTGGAGCGGGGCATCGCCGCCCACCACGCCGGCATGCTGCCGACCTTCAAGGAGGTCGTCGAGGAGCTCTTCGTCCGCGGCCTCGTCAAGGCCGTCTTCGCCACCGAGACCCTCGCCCTCGGCATCAACATGCCGGCCCGGTCGGTGGTCCTGGAGAAGCTCGTCAAGTGGAACGGCGAGCAGCACGCCGACATCACCCCCGGCGAGTACACCCAGCTCACCGGCCGCGCCGGCCGCCGCAGCATCGACGTCGAGGGACACGCCGTCGTCCTGTGGCAGCGCGGCATGGACCCCGGTCACCTGGCCGGACTCGCGGGCACGCGCACGTATCCGCTGCGTTCCAGCTTCAAGCCCTCGTACAACATGGCGGTCAACCTCGTCGACCAGTTCGGCCGGCACCGCTCGCGCGAGCTCCTGGAGACCTCCTTCGCCCAGTTCCAGGCCGACCGCTCGGTCGTCGGGATCTCCCGCCAGGTCCAGCGGAACGAGGAGGGCCTGCAGGGCTACCGCGAGGGCATGACCTGCCATCTCGGCGACTTCGAGGAGTACGCGCGGCTCCGCCGCGAGCTCAAGGACCGCGAGACCGAGCTGGCCCGGCAGGGCGCCGCCCAGCGGCGTGCCCAGGCCGCCGCCTCCCTGGAGCGGCTCAAGCCCGGCGACGTCATCCACGTGCCGACGGGCAAGTTCGCCGGTCTCGCCCTTGTCCTCGACCCGGGCGTCCCGGCCGGGCGCACCAACGGCCACCGCGGCTTCGAGTACCACGACGGGCCGCGCCCGCTGGTGCTCACCGCCGAGCGGCAGGTCAAGCGGCTCGCCTCCATCGACTTCCCGGTCCCGGTCGAACCGCTGGAGCGGATGCGGATCCCGCGGTCCTTCAATCCGAAGTCCCCGCAGTCCCGCCGCGACCTCGCCTCCGCGCTGCGCAGCAAGGCCGGGCACATCAACCCGGAGCGGCACCGCAAGCAGCGCTCGGCGGCCGCCGACGACCGCGACATCGCCCGGCTGCGCACCGAGATCCGGGCCCACCCCTGCCACGGCTGCGACGAGCGCGAGGACCACGCCCGCTGGGCCGAGCGCTACCACCGCCTGCAGCGCGACACCAAGCAGCTGGAGCGGCGCATCGAGGGCCGGACGAACACCATCGCCCGCACCTTCGACCGGATCGTCGCGCTCCTCACCGAGCTCGACTACCTGCGCGGCAACGACGTCACCGACAACGGCAAGCGGCTCGCCCGGCTCTACGGCGAGCTCGACCTGCTCGCCAGCGAATGCCTGCGGGAAGGCGTGTGGGAGGGGCTGAACCCGGCCGAACTGGCCGCCTGCGTCTCGGCGCTCGTCTTCGAGGCGCGGCAGTCCGACGACGCCGTCGCGCCGAAGCTGCCCACGGGCCGCGCCAAGGCCGCGATGGGCGAGATGGTGCGGATCTGGGGCCGGCTCGACGCCCTGGAGGAGGAGTTCAAGCTCCACCAGACGGAAGGCGTGGGGCAGCGTGAGCCGGACCTCGGCTTCGCCTGGGCCGCCTACCAGTGGGCCTCCGACAAGGGGCTCGACGAGGTGCTGCGCGAGGCGGAGATGCCGGCCGGCGACTTCGTGCGCTGGTGCAAGCAGGTCATCGACGTCCTCGGCCAGATCGCGGCCGCCGCGCCCCGGGAGAACAGCACCGTCGCGAAGAACGCCCGCAAGGCGGTGGACGCGCTGCTGAGGGGCGTCGTGGCCTACAGCTCGGTGGGCTGACGCCCGAGGGGCGGCGCGGGCCCCGCAGGCCGACGCGCCGCCCTCGGGGGCTTTGTCCACAGGGGGTTTTCCACAGGGGTGGCGGAGTGTCGGTTCCTTCCGCTTCCATGAACTCGTACAGCAGAACGAGTACTTGGGGCACCGGGGCCATCACCACGCACCTCCTGCGGAAGGAAACGCACGTGACCACGCAAGCCGGTCCGTCCGCCGTCGCCACCACGACGGCGGACGGACGGAAGACCGTACCGGGACCTCGCGGCGTCCCGGGGCTGGGGAACCTGCCGGAGTTCGGCAAGGACCCGCTCGCCTTCTTCGAACGGCTGCGTGAGCGCGGGGACTTCGTCCGCTGGCGCTTCGGCCGCACCCCCGCGCTCTTCATCGCCCACCCCGAGACCATCGGCGAGCTCCTCACCGAGGTGGAGCGGACCTTCGACCAGCCCGACCTCGGCATCGCCTTCCGCACCCTGCTGGGCGACGGCGTCGTGGTCTCCAAGGGCGCCGACTGGCGGCGCAAGCGCTCCCTGGTCCAGCCCTCGGTCCGCCCCCGGCAGGTCAAGTCCTACGCCGCCACGATGGCCGAGTGCGCGGTCGACCTCGCGGAGCGATGGACCGACGGCGACCGGGTCGACGTCAAGAAGGAGATGGCCGCCCTCACCCAACTCATCGCCGTCCGCACCATCTTCGGAGTCGACACCGCCGCCGACGCCGAGGCCATCGGCCGCGCGATGGACGTCGCTCAGCACGAGATCGGCGCCGAGTTCAGCGGCATCGGCGCGATCCTTCCCGACTGGCTCCCCACGCCGGGACGGGCCCGCATCAAGCGGGCCACGGCCGTCATCGACGCCGAGGTGTCCCGGGTCGTCGCCCGGCACCGCGACGGCGACGGCGAGCGGCCCGACCTGCTCAGCCGGCTCCTCGCCGCCCAGGACGAGACCGGTACGCACCTCTCCGACCGCGAGATCCGCGACGAGACCGTCACGCTCTACATCGGCGGGCACGAGACCACCAGCTCCACGCTCGTCTGGGCTTGGTACCTCCTCTCCCGCAACCCCCGCGTCGCCGACGCCCTGGGTGCGGAGCTCGACAGGGTGCTCGGCGACCGAGACCCCGGCTTCGACGACTACGCCGAACTCGCCTACACCCAGGCCGTCGTGAAGGAGACCCTCCGCCTCTATCCGACGATCTGGCTGCTCACCGGCATAGCCAAGGAGGGCGCCACCCTCGGCGGCGCCCCGGTCCCGCCCGGCACGCGGGTCTGGAGCAGCCAGTGGGCGACCCACCGGGACGGGCGCTGGTACCGGGACCCGCTGGAGTTCCGCCCGGAGCGCTGGCTGTCGGCGAAGGACGGCGGGACGGAGGGGGAGACCGAGGAGATACCGGAGTACGCCTGGTATCCCTTCGGCGGCGGCCCCCGGGTGTGCCTGGGCACCCGCTTCGCCATGGTCGAGGCGGTCCTCATCCTGGCGGTCGTGGCCCGGCGCTTCCGCCTCGACCTCGACCCGGAGGAGATACGCCCGGTCCCGGGCCTGACCCTGCAGCCGGACCGGGACGTCCTGGCGACGGTGCGCGCACGGTAGCGGGCCGACCGGGAGCGAGGCACCTGGGGACGGCCGAGGGGCGGCCGGGTGGTGGCTGGGAGGCAGCTGCGGCAACCGGGCAGCGGGCGAGGGCGGCTGGGCAGCGGGGCGGGTAAGGCCGCGGCGGGCGCTGACTTGGTGGCCCTAGCCGCCCGCCGGCGGGGTATCGGCGGGGCCCAGGACCGCCTCCTGCGCGGCGAGTTCGCCCGGGGTGCCGAGGAAGGCGGCCCCGCAGTCGGGCGGAAGGTGATCGAGGACCATGGCGACGGCCTGCTCGGGGGTGTCGGCCGGACCCACGCTCTGCGCACGCGAGGGGCCGAGCACCCGGTAGCCGCCGCCCTGGGCGGGCGCGATGTAGGGGAGGTCCCAGGTCCAGCGCTTCTCGGTGCACCGGCTGAAGTGCAGCTCACCCATGCCGGTCCAGGGGAACAGGCGGCGGAGGCGGGGCTGGGCCCGGGCGGCGGCGAGGAGTTCGGGACGTACCCGTCCGTCGGCGCGGACCGCTCGCCAGCCCTCCACGACGGCGTCCTCGCTCGACCGCGCCAGCGAGCGTGCGAGCCGGCGCAGGTCGTCCGCTCGCAGCACCCGGTCGCCGGAGCCGGGCAGCGGCACGTGCAGGGCGCTCGTCCAGCGGTCCGGGATGGCGGCGGAGCCGTACACGGCGCCGGCGAGGATGCCCGTGACGGCGGCGACGGTGTCGGTGTCGCCGCCGAGGTCGATCGCGGCGGCGAGGGCCGCCTCGAAGGAGGAGGTGGTGCGCAGCGCCCACAGAGCGGAGCCGAGGCAGGGCCAGACGGCCCCGTTGAACTCGGTGGCGTCCTCGGGCCGCCAGTCCGGCGCGAGGACGGTGGCCCACCGCTCCCGCTGCGGCGGCGCCACTTCACCCAGGGCGGCGGGGACAGCGGCGAGCGGGTCCTCGCCGAGCAGTGCGACGCGTACGAGCTCGTGGAGCACCGCCGTGCCCTCCCAGGCGGCGGCGTCCCCGTGGGTGAGGGCGGCGATCCGCCGGGCCGCGGTCATGGTGCCGGCCCGTCCGGCGGAGGCGAAGTGGACGGCGGAGGTGGCGGCCCGCATCAGCGAACCGTTGCCCGCGCCGCGGCCGTTGACCTGGAAGTGCAGACCGGCGGCGAGGTCCCAGGGATCGCCGCCCAGCAGCACGGCCTCGGTCGTCAGCCCGATGTCCTTGGGCCCGGCCGCGGCCCAGCGCCGGAACCGGGCGAAGACGTCGGGCAGATCGAGCCCGCCGCGTTCGAGGAGCGACTCCCCGACGAGAACGGCCATCTGCGTGTCGTCCGTCGCCTCACCCGGGTCCCACCCGCCACCCCCGCACATCTCGCCGTCCCCGTCCGCGAACCGCTCCCGGAACACTCCCGGCAACCCGAACTCGAACGGCGCCCCGAGCGCGTCCCCGACGGCGGATCCCAGCACGGCCCCTATGGCGCGGTCTTCGTATCGCATCCGCAGAGGCTAGACGTTCTCAGGACTGGTCCGAGCCTGCTTCAGCGCGCGGATCGGGAGGAACAGGAGGAGGGCGAAGGGGGAGAGGAGGATGGTCAGGAGGAGGAGGGGGCCCGTCAGGAAGGGGGAGAGGGCCAGGCGGCGGGACTCGCGGTACATCCACTGGCCGAGCAGGAGGTCCCAGGCGAGGACCTGGGCCCAGACGGCGCCCGCTCCGTTCGCACGGGCGGTGAAGTCGCGGAAGGTGTCGATGTCGGGGGCGCTGACCGCCGCCCAGAGTTCCGGCAGGACCGGGACCGCGAAGACCAGGTAGAGCGCGAGGACCGGCAGGACGGTCAGGGGTGAGGCGGCCACGCGGTCCGTGAGCGGCTGGCCCGGCGCGAAGATCATCAGAAGCCAGACCGGCGCCACGAGGAAGAAGGTGACTTCGAAGAGGAAGCCGGTCATGCGGCGAGCTCCTGACGTGCGGCGGGCGTGGGGATGCGCAGGGCCGTGGCCGTGGCCGTGACGGTGAGGATCACGAGCGCACAGGCGGCGGAGAGGGTGAGGGCGTCGGGGGAGAGGAGCGCCTGGCCGCGCAGGGCCTGCCAGGCGACGAGGACGAACGTCGCGGCGTACGCGGCGGACGCGACCAGGACCAGGCGGAGCCGGACACGGTCGTCGGCGAGCCGGGCGTAGCGCGGGGCGAGGGCCGCGAGCACGAGCAGGACCAGCGGGACGAGCTGGAGCGCGTGCATGCCGAAGAAGTGCGCGATGCGCAGGTCGCCGCCGGTCGTCGACCAGCCCAGGAGCGGGATGCCGGGGCCACCGTCCGGGACCCCCACGCTGTGCGCGCCGACGACGGCCGGGTCCTCCACCGCGAGCTGCTCCGGGGTCGGCCGGACCATGGCGAAGCCGATCCCCGCCCCGGCCAGTGCGATGAACGAGGAGAGGCGTACCGCCCAGGCCGTCGCCCGGTCCAGGATGCGGGCCCGCAGCAGCAGGACCGCGATCACCAGGGCCGCCAGCCACAGGACGACGACCGTCGCGCCCATGATCTGGAAGACGGCGGCGTCGAAGGGGGTCGCGTTGTTGAAGTGGCTCCGCGTGCCGCGGACCACCTGCAGGGTGATCAGCACCATCTCGACGAGGCTGGCCACCGTGAGGACCGTGCCGGCCCACCAGCCGATCCGGCGGGCCCGGCCCGCCGGGAGCAGGGAGAGCATCCAGGCGAGCGTGAGCCCGTAGGCGATGAACGACAGCGAGAACTTGAAGGGCTTGGCCCAGATTGGCGCGCCGACCAGGACCCGGTCGTCGAGGACCAGCCCGCCGGCCGAGACCAGCGCCAGCAGGCCCATCGAGGCGACGAACCAGATCAGGGGCCGGTGGAGCGTGCGGAGCTGGGGTGCCGAGCGAGTCGAGGACATGGAGATCCCCCCGTGGGATGCGCCTCAGCGCAGAATGGATAGTGGCACTTGCTGCTATCTGATAGTCCCACTATCTATGATGGAGGGGCGGTCGGCAAGACCGGAGAGAGGTCGGATGGCGACCGGGAAGGTGAACACGCGGTGCGCATCGGAGAGTTGAGTCGCAGGACCGGAGTGTCCGTACCGACGATCAAGTACTACGTACGGGAAGGGCTGCTGCCGGCGGGCCAGTTGACGAGCCCGAACCAGGCCTCCTACGACGACGTGCACGTACGGCGGCTCCGCCTGATTCGCGCCCTGCTCGACGTCGGCGGGCTGTCCGTCGCGACGGTCCGCGAGGTCGTCGCGGCGGTCGACGACACCGACCGGCCGCTGCACGACATGCTCGGCGCGGTCGCCAACCACGCCGTTCCGCGCTACGAGGGTGCGGGCGACGAGCCGGGGGAGGCGCTCGTCGCCGCCCGCGAGACCGTCGTCGACCTGATCAACCGCCGCGGCTGGCACACCGATCCCGAGGGCCCGGCCGCGGAGGCCCTCGCCGTCGCCCTCGCCGCCCTCGAGAACGTCGGGCACGGCGGCTTCATCGAGGTCCTGGACGACTACGCCGAAGCGGCGGAACGGGTGGCCCGTACCGACCTGGACTACGTGGCCCGCAACGTCGTCCGCGAGGAACTCGTCGAGAGCGTGATCGTCGGCATCGTCCTCGGCGACGCGATGCTCGGCGCGCTCCGCCGCCTCGCCCACGCCGACGCCTCGGTCAAGATCTTCGGCGCGAACCGCTGACGCCGGCCGGCGGCCGCCACAGCCTCCGGTCGCGTCTGGCCGCTGACGCCGGGCTGTGGTCGCCGCTGACGTCAGGCGGCAGCGCTGTCCCCACTGGCCGCTGCGGCCCGCTGCTGGTGCTGGTGCTGGTGGCCGGCCGTTGATCTCCGCCGCGGCACCGGTTCGTGCTCCGGGAACGCCCGAGGGGCGGAGCCTGTCGGCTGCCGCCCCTCGGGTGTGGTCGTGTGTCGCGCGTCAGGACTCCTGCTCGCGCTCCACCTGCTCGTTCCACTCGCGCTTGATCGCGCGCCAGGCCTCGTCCGTCTTGCCCAGACGCCAGTAGCCGGAGATCGAGAGGCGCTCGCGCGGGATCGCGCGGTCCAGGCGGAGGTGGCGGCGGAGCTCCTTCACGAAGCCGGCCTCGCCGTGGACGAAGGCCTGCACGTCGCCGGCCGGGAAGTCGAGGGACCGGACGGCCTCGATCAGTGCCTCGCCCACCGGGCGGTCACCGCGGTGCAGCCACGTCACGTCCACCCCGGCCGCCGTCTCGAACTTCTGCTCCTCCGACGCGTCCGGGACCTCCAGGAAGGCGTGCACCCTGGTGCCCTCCGGCAGCCGCTCCAGCGCGGTCGCGACGGCCGGGAGCGCGCTCTCGTCGCCGACGAGGAGGTGCCAGTCCGCCGCCTCGTCCGGGGCGTAGCCGCCGCCCGGGCCGAGGAAGCGCACGGTGTCGCCCGCCTGGGCCCGCGCCGCCCACGGGCCGGCCAGGCCCTCGTCGCCGTGGACCACGAAGTCGACGGTCAGCTCGCGGAGCACCGGGTCCCAGGCCCGCACCGTGTAGGTCCGGGTCGTCGGCCACTGCTCGCGCGGGAACTCCGCCCGGATCCGCTCCATGTCGAAGGGCTCCGGGTAGCTCACGCCCTCCGCCGCGAAGAGCAGCTTCACGTAGTGGTCGGTGTACGCGCCGAGCTCGAAGGCGTCGAGCCCGGGTCCGCCGAGCACCAGGCGCACCATGTGCGGGGTGATCCGCTCCGTGCGGACCACCTGGGCCTCGTGGGCCCTCGGTGCCTTGCGTGCGGACTGTTCTGCCACGGCGGTCTCCCGTTCCGGGTGAGTACTTAGGTTTGCCTAAGTTAGCATCCCCGGCGGTCCCGGGCCCAAAGCCGGCGGTGGCGGCACAGCCCCTGCCGAAGGGGCCGTCGAGCGGCTCGCCTCAGCGCGCCAGCACCGGCAGCAGCCGGCCCACCGCCCCGCCGAGGCCCCACCGCTCCACCAGGCGCGCCAGTGCCTCCGGATCCCGGGGCGCCGCCGGCAGCGCGGCGGAGAACTCCGGCAGCGGCACGTCCCGGGCGACGCGCACCACGGTCGGCGCCACGTCCAGGTACTCCGCCGCCTCGATGATCCCGCGCCGCTTCGCCGGCGTCAGCCTCGACGTGCGGTCGCCCGCCGCCGCCCGCACACCCGCCAGGTCCCCGTACTCGGTGATCAGCTGGGCCGCCGTCTTCTCGCCGATGCCCTTCACGCCCGGCAGCCCGTCGCTGGTGTCCCCGCGCAGCGCCGCGAAGTCCGCGTATCGGTCCGCCCGCACCCCGTACTTCTCCAGGATGAGCTTCTCGTCCACCAGGTCGCAGTCGCCCACGCCCTTGCGCGGATACAGCACGCGCACCCCGCGCGCGTCGTCCACCAGCTGGAAGAGGTCGCGGTCGCCGGTGACGATGTCCACCGGCCCCTCCGCCCGCTCCGTCAGCGTGCCGATCACGTCGTCCGCCTCGAAGCCGGCCGCGCCGACCCGCGCCACGCCCAGCGCCTCCAGCACCTCCACGATCACCGGGACCTGCGGCGACAGCGTGTCCGGGACCTCCTCGACGTCCGGACCCACCGGGGTCTCCTCGGCCACCCGGTGCGCCTTGTACGAGGGGATCAGGTCCACCCGCCACTGCGGGCGCCAGTCGTCGTCCCAGCAGGCCACCAGGTCGTCCGGCCGGTGGTCCTGGACCAGTCGGCCGATGAAGTCGAGCAGCCCGCGCACGGCGTTCACCGGCGTCCCGTCCGGCGCCCGGACCGAGTCCGGCACGCCGAAGTACGCGCGGAAGTAGAGGCTGGCGGTGTCGAGGAGCATCAGGCGTCGCGTCACACCCCCGATCATGCCGCACCCCGCCGACAACGTCCCCCACCAGGCGTGACACCGGTCACCTTCGCGTTTGTGGTGCGGGGGCCCGGGCAGGCGCGAGCCCGGAGCGGACCCGGTACGGGATTCAACGATCCGGAGAACACCTCCGGACTCCGAGGATCACGTACACGACGGGCGCGCGGGCAGATCCCGCCCCGCTCCACGGCCCGGCTGCTGCGGGGGTGGCGGGCCGTTTTTCGTTGCTACCCGTGAGGTGTATGTGTCCAGGCTCCAGGCCGACCACCTGTACAAGGTGTTCGGCAGACGACCCGACGAAGCCGTCCGCGAACTCGCCGCGGAGGGCGAGAACGCCGTCGACCGCGAGGCTCTGCGCGCCGACGGGACCACGGCGGCCGTGATCGACGCGTCCTTCACCGTCGAACCCGGCCAGATCTTCGTCGTCATGGGTCTGTCCGGGTCGGGCAAGTCCACCCTGCTGCGGATGCTCAACGGCCTGCTCGCCCCCACCGCGGGCCGGGTCCTCTTCGACGGCCGCGACCTCACCGCCCTCGCCCCGCGCGAGCTGCGCGAGGTCCGGTCGAAGAAGATCAGCATGGTCTTCCAGCACTTCGCGCTCTTCCCGCACCGCAGCGTGCTCGAGAACGCCGCCTACGGCCTGGAGGTCCAGGGCGTCCCGCGGGCCGAGCGCGAGAAGCGCGCCGCCGAGGCCCTGGAGCTGTGCGGGCTCGCCGGCTGGGAGAAGTCCTGGCCCGACGAGCTGTCCGGCGGTATGCAGCAGCGCGTGGGCCTCGCCCGCGCGCTCGCCACCGACGCCGACCTGCTCCTCATGGACGAGTCCTTCAGCGCGCTCGACCCGCTGATCCGCCGCGACATGCAGGACCAGCTGCTCGTGCTGCAGCAGAAGCTGAAGAAGACGATCGTCTTCATCACCCACGATCTCAACGAGGCCATGCGCCTCGGCGACCGCGTCGCCGTCATGCGCGACGGCCGGATCGTCCAGCTCGGCACCGCCGAGGACATCCTGGTTCGCCCCGCCGACGACTACGTCGCGTCCTTCATCCAGGACGTCGACCGCACCCGGGTGCTCACCGCCGAGGCCGTCATGACCGACGGCATGGTCGCCCCCGAGGACTGCCCGCCCGGCTGCGGCTGCGAGACCGTCGCCCCGGAGATGCCGCTGGCCGAGCTGTGCGCCGTCTCCGCGCGCTCCCTCCACCCGGTGACCGTCGCCGACCCGGACGGCCGGGTCCTCGGCGTCGTCGCCCAGGACCGCCTCCTCGGCGTCATGGGCGGACTAGACGCCGACGTCAGGCCGAGCGAGAAGGCCGGGTCCACGGGCCGGGTCGAGAAGGCCGGGACCGTGGGTCCGGTCGAGAACGCCGCGAGCGAGAAGGCCGGGGCCGTCGCGGTCATCGGGGGTCGGCGTTCCGGTGCCGAGGAGGTGACCACCCATGCCTAGGCTTCCCCTCGGCCAGTGGGTCGACCACGGCGTCGACTGGCTGCAGAGCCAGATGTCCTGGCTGTTCGACGCGATCAGCACCGTCGTCACCGGCCTCTACGACGGCATCGACGCCGTGCTGTCCGCGCCCCAGCCGCTGCTCTTCGCCGGCATCCTCGCCGTGCTCGCGTGGTGGCTGCGCGGCCTCGCCACCGGCGTCCTCGCCTTCGCCGCGTTCGCGCTCGTCGACTCCGTCGAGCTGTGGGACGAGGCCATGGCGACCCTGTCGCTGGTGCTCGTCGCCACCCTCGTCACCCTCGTGATCGCCGTACCCCTCGGCATCTGGGCGGCCCGTTCCCGGACCGTCAGCGCCGTGCTGCGCCCGGTCCTGGACTTCATGCAGACCATGCCGGCGATGGTCTACCTCATCCCCGGCATCATCTTCTTCGGCGTCGGCGTGGTCCCCGGCATCATCGCGACCATCGTCTTCGCCCTGCCGCCCGGCGTGCGGATGACCGAGCTCGGCATCCGCCAGGTCGACGGCGAACTCGTCGAGGCCGCCGAGGCCTTCGGCACCACCCCGCGCAACACCCTGCTGCGCGTCCAGCTGCCGCTCGCCCTGCCCACGATCATGGCCGGCGTCAACCAGGTGATCATGCTCGGCCTGTCCATGGTCGTCATCGCCGGCATGGTCGGCGGCGGCGGGCTCGGCGGCGCCGTCTACCGCGCCATCGGCAACGTCGACATCGGCCTCGGCTTCGAGGCGGGCATCTCCATCGTCATTCTGGCCATGTACCTCGACCGGATGACCGGCGCCCTCGGCCGGCAGGTCTCGCCGCTCGGCCGGCGCGCCGCCGCCAAGGCGCGCGCCGCGAGCGTCGCCCGCGCCGGCGCGAAGCTCTGGGGCCACCGCCCCCAGCCCGTCACCGCTCTCGTCGGCGTCGTCGTCCTGGCGCTGGCCGCCGGCGGCATGGGCTTCCTCGGCGGCACCGGCGGTGCCGCCACGACCGCGGCCGGGCCGAACACCGGCCACGGCAAGAAGATCAGCCTCGGCTACATCCCGTGGGACGAGGGCATCGCCTCCACCTTCCTCTGGAAGGAGCTCCTGGAGCGCCGTGGCTACGAGGTCGACACCAAGCAGCTGGAGGCCGGCGCGCTCTACACCGGCCTGGCCGGCGGCCAGATCGACTTCCAGACGGATTCCTGGCTGCCCGTCACCCATGCCCAGTACTGGGAGAAGTACCGCAACAAGCTGGAGGACCTCGGCTCCTGGTACGGCCCCACCTCCCTGGAGCTCACCGTCCCCTCGTACATGAAGGACGTGAACACCCTCGCCGACCTCAAGGGCAAGGCGGGGCAGTTCAAGGGCCGCATCGTCGGCATCGAGCCCAGCGCCGGAATGATGGGCATCCTCAAGGACAAGGTCCTCAAGGACTACGGCCTGGAGGGCGAGTACCAGGTCGTCGACGGCTCCACCCCCGGCATGCTGGCCGAACTCAAGCGCGCGTACGACAAGAAGGAGCCGATCGCCGTCACCCTCTGGTCGCCGCACTGGGCCTACTCCACGTACGACCTCAAGAAGCTCCAGGACCCGAAGGGCAGCTGGGGCAAGGGCGACGGCGTGCACACCCTGGCCCGCAAGGGCTTCGCCGCCGAGAACCCCGAGGTCGGCCGCTGGCTGAAGAACTTCAAGCTCGACGAGAAGGAGCTCACCGGCCTGGAGGCGGTGATCCAGGAGACCGGCAAGGGCAAGGAGCAGGAGGCCGTCCGCACCTGGCTCGACCGGAACCCGGGCGTCGCGGAGCGGCTCGCCCCGCAGTAGAACCGCAGGAGAACCGCAGGAGACCCGCAGCCGTGGTGGACCGGCAGGAGGCCCAGGAGGCCCCGCCGTATCGCGGGTGCGACATCCCGAATATCGACTCCTGTCCGAAAAGGGGTGGTCGCCGAACGTGTTCGGCGACCACCCCTTTTCGCCACGACGCGAAACCCCGGCCCAAAGCTGCGTAAGGTTCAGGTAACCGACCGGTACGAGACCACGAGTGACACGAGGGAGGGGGCCGACATGGACGACAAGGAGTCGCTGCGCGTGGGCGCGGCCGTCAAGAGGCGCCGCCGGGCGCTCCAGCTCACCCTGGCCGTCGTCGCGCAGCGCAGCGGCCTGTCCGTGCCCTTCCTCAGCCAGGTCGAGAACGAGCGGGCCCGCCCCAGCGACCGCTCCCTCCAGCTCGTCGCCGGGGCCCTGGAGACCACCGCGGCCGAGCTGCTCGCCGCGGCCGAGGCGGCGCGGACCGTCGACGTCGTCCGCTCCGACGAGGAGCTGTGGGACATGCCCCCGGGCGTCCGGCCGCTGGTCCGCGGCCGGCACCAGCTGCAGGCCCTGGAGTTCACCGGCGAGCAGGACGCCGGGCGTGAATTCCTGCACCGCAACGACGAGTTGATGTACGTCGCCGACGGCTCCGCCGAGGTCGAGGCCGAGGGACGGGCCTACCGTCTCGAACGCGGCGACACGCTCTACCTGTCCGGCGGGGTGCGGCACCGCTGGCGGGCCACCGCGGCCGGGACCCGCCTGGTGTTCGTGTCCGTCGCGGACCACATCGAGGCCGCCGAGACGTGAGCGGGAAGGGCGTGCGGGTCGTCTCGCTGGTGCCGTCGCTGACGGAGGCCGTCGCCGTCTCGGCACCCGGCGCCCTCGTCGGCGTCACCGACTGGTGCACCCACCCCGCCGACCTCGGCGTGGCCGTACGCGTCGGCGGCACCAAGAACCCCGACGTCGAGGCCGTCGTCGACCTGCGGCCCGACCTGGTGATCGCCAACGAGGAGGAGAACCGGGGGCCCGACCTGGACGCGCTGCGGGCCGCCGGCCTCGACGTGCTCGTCACCGGCATCCGCACCCTCGACCAGGCCTTCGCCGAGCTCGACCGGGTCCTCGCGGCCTGTGGGGTACGGAGCCGGCCGGCGTGGCTCGACGCGGCCGAGGCCGCGTGGGAGGCGGTGATCCCCGACGAGCCGCCGCGCACCGCCGTCGTCCCGATCTGGCGCCGCCCCTGGATGGTGCTCGGGAGCGACACCTTCGCCGGAGACCTGCTCGCCCGGCTCGGGGTGCGGAACGTGTACGCCGGCCACGCCGAGCGCTACCCGCGCGTCCCCCTCGACGAACTGCGCGCCGCCGCGCCCGACCTGGTCGTGCTGCCGGACGAGCCGTACCGCTTCACGCACGACGACGGCCCCGAGGCGTTCCCCGGGGCCGCGGTGGCGCTCGTCGACGGACGTCACCTCACGTGGTACGGGCCGTCACTGGCCGAGGCGCCCCGGGTGCTGCGAGCAGCGCTCCGCTGAGCAGGCCGCGCAGCGTGTGCCCGGCCGCCACCAGCCAGGCCGCGAGCAGCAGCCCGTACAGCCCGGTCGCCAGCCAGCGGAAGGCCGTGAGACCGGTGTGCCCGGCCAGGCCCTCGGCCGCGGTGACGCAGGTGCCCACGGGGAAGGTGAAGGCCCAGAAGGTCATCGAGAAGCCCATGCCCCGGCGGCGGGCCCGGACGACGAGGGCACCGGCGAAGGCCAGCCACAGGAGCGCGAAGCCGATGACGGGGACCCCGTAGAGCACCGCGAAGGCGGCGAAGGCGTGGGCGTACGGGGCTGGCAGCACGCCCCGCGCGGCGTCGGCGAACTTGTTGGCGGCGGTGGTCGACTGGCCCAGCGGGCCCAGGACCAGGAACAGGGTGGGGGTGAGGGCCAGGGGGAGCGGACCGTGGGTGACCAGGCGGCCGAAGACGAGGGGCAGCATCACCAGGGTCGCGAGCAGGCTGACGCCGAACATCGCGTAGCAGGCGATCAGCAGGGTCTCCTGGGCCTGCCCCGCGGGCAGGTGGGGCACGAGCAGCGGGCCGAGGGCGGCCGAGACCATCGGGGCCACGACCGGCAGCAGCCAGACCGGGGTGGCGCCCTCGACCCGGTGGCGGGCCACCATCAGGTACGGGATCGCCACCGCGGCCGCCAGACCGAGCACCGTCCCGGCGACGTACAGGACGGTGTCGAGGGCGAGCGCCGCGGGCAGGCCGATCCAGTCCTGGCCGACCACCATCGCGCCGCCGCCCACGGCGAGCAGGGCCATGGCCAGACAGCCGTAGAAGGGGGCGACCGCGGGGTCGAGGAGGTGGGCGCGGGCCTGGTCGCGGTGGTGCGTCCAGTGCAGGGCGCGGGCGGTGACCAGCGTCAGCAGCATCGCGAGGGAGAGGACCCAGATGACGGTGCAGGCGGCGCGCAGACCCGGGACGTGCACCGGGAGCGTGGCACCCGCGGTGCCGACGATCGCCGTGCCCATCACCGAGGCGTACCAGTTGGGTCCGAGGTGTCGGACCGGGGTCCACCGGGCGTCGGGGGTGGTGACGCCGGGAACCGACCGAGAGGAAGCGATGGTTGCCATGGCCTCAGCGTCCCGCGGGATCACCGCCCCCACCAGGGACGATGTTGCTATGAGGTCATAAGCTGGCGTTATGAGTTCTCCTGCGAGCGACCTCCCCGGCCTGCTCTCCCACCGGGTCCCCGACCTCGGCGCGCTCGAACTGCTCCTCGCCGTCGCCCGGCACGGCAGCCTCGGCCGCGCCGCGCGGGAGGTCGGGATCACCCAGCCCGCCGCGAGCAGCCGCATTCGCTCCATGGAGCGGCAGCTGGGGGTCGCCCTGCTGGACCGGTCCCCGCGCGGGTCCCGGCTCACCGACGCGGGAGCGCTCGTCACCGACTGGGCGCGGCGGATCGTGGAGGCGGCCGAGGCCTTCGACGCCGGCGTGCAGGCCCTGCGCGGGCGGCGGGACTCGCGGCTGCGGGTGGCCGCGTCCATGACCATCGCCGAGTACCTGCTGCCGGGGTGGCTCATCGCGCTGCGCGCGGAACGTCCCGACACCGCCGTCTCGCTCCAGGCCGGCAACTCCGCGGCCGTCGCCGAGCGCCTCCTGGCGGGCGAGGCGGACCTCGGCTTCGTGGAGGGGCTCGCCGTCCCGGACGGGCTGGAGGGAGCGGTCGTCGCCCACGACCGCCTCGCGGTCGTCACCGCCCCCTCGCACCCGTGGGCCCGGCGCCGCCGTCCGATCGACCCGGCGGAACTCGCCGCCACCCCGCTGGTCCTGCGCGAGCGCGGCTCGGGCACCCGCCAGGTCCTCGACGCGGCCCTGGCGGGCTTCGGCGGCCTGGCGCTCCCCCTCCTCGAACTCGCCTCCACCACCGCCGTGAAGGCGGCGGCGGTCAGCGGCGCCGGCCCGGCCGTCCTGAGCGAACTCGCCGTCGCCGAGGAACTCGCCTCACGGCGGCTGGTCGCCGTCCCGGTGGCCGGCGTCCTGCTCCGCCGGGACCTCCGGGCGGTCTGGCCGACGGGCCACCGCCCGACCGGCCCGGCGCGGGACCTGCTCACACTGACCCGCGCGCGGCCCGCCGGCTGAGGCGGGCCCGGTTCGCGGCGGGCTACTGCGCCGGGCGTCTGCCGGGCCTCGCGCCGGGCGTCTGCCGGGCCTCGGGCCGAGCGTCTGCGCCGGGCCTCGCGCCGGGCCGAGTGCGTCGTACCGTCAGCCGGTCTCCGCAGCCCGGAAGGTGACGCGGCCGTCGACCGCCGTCAGGACGACCGGCAGGTCGGGGAGGTCCGTCGCGGGGGTCGTGAGCGGGTCGTCCGCCAGGACGGTCAGGTCCGCGCGACAGCCGATCGCGAGGCGCCCCGCCCGGTGTTCCTCGCCCGCCGCCCAGGCCGCGTTGACCGTCATGCCGCGCAGCGCCTCCAGCGCCGTCAGGGCCTGCTCGGGGCCGTGCGGGGGCTGGGTCAGGTCGCGGGTGGGCCGGCGGTGGCGGGCGCCCGCCATCACCCCGAGCGGCGGGAACGGGGCGATCGGCCAGTCGGAGCCCAGCACCACGGTGGCGCCCGAGTCCCACAGGTCGCGGCAGCGCCAGGCCCGCGCGGCGCGCTCCTCGCCGAGGCGGCGGGACCAGTTGTCGGTGTGGTCGGCGCGGGTGAAGTCGCAGCAGTGGGTGGGCTGCATGGAGGCGACGACGCCGAGCTCCGCGAAGCGGTGCAGGGTGTCGTCCGGGACCGTCTCGAGGTGCTCGATCCGGTGGCGGACCCCGCGGCCCGCCTGCTCGATCGCGTCCAGGGCGTGCCGCACCGCCGCGTCGCCGATCGCGTGCGTGGCGGTGGGCACCCCGGCCCGGTGCAGTGTGCCGACGATGTCGGTGTAGGCCGCCGGGTCGGGCCAGAAGGCATGGGTGGACTCGCCGTGGCAGTCGGGCCGTTCCAGCCACGCCGTGCCGTTGTCGATGGTCCCGTCCATGAAGAGCTTCACGCCGTCGACGCGCCACAGGGCGCCGCCCCTGCTCTGCAGCTCGACGAGCTCGCGGACGCCGTCGGCGTCGGTGCCCGGCTGGCACCAGGGCGCGACCCGCAGGCGGAGGGGCAGCTCGCCGGCCCCGTCCAGCTCGGCGAGCAGGTCGAGGCTCTCGCCGTTGGCGTCCATGACGTGTCCGCCGGTCAGGCCGGCCGCGGCCATGGAGCGCAGCGCGGCGGCGAGGCGGTCACGGCGTTCGGCGTGGGTGGGCCGGGGCGCGACGCGCTCGACCAGTTCGCAGGCGGCGTCCTCCTGGAGCAGCCCGGTGGGGCGCCCCTGCGCGTCGCAGACGACCTCGGCCGAGGCCTGGTCGAAGGTGCGCGGGCCGTCGACGCCGGCCAGTTCGAGGGCCCGGCGGCTGGCCAGCGCCGAGTGGGCGTCGAAGAGCAGCAGGAAGGCCGGGACGTCGGCGAGGACCGCGTCGAAGGGGGCGATGCCCACGGGCTCGGAGCCGAAGACGTTCGGGTCGAGGCCCCAGCCGAACAGCCAGTCGCCGCGGCCGAGTTCCCGGACGGCGCCGGCGAGCGCCGCGCGGACGTCCGCGAGGTCGGCGCAGTGCGAGAGGTCGAGGCCGTGGGTGAGCTCGGCGCCGGTGACGGGGTGGAGGTGTCCGTCGACCAGGCCCGAGGTCACCACGGTGCCCTTGAGGTCGATCACCTCGGTCCCGGCACCGGCCAGGGCGCGGATCTCCCGGTCGTCGCCGAGCGCGGAGATCCGCCCGTCGTCGGACACGGCGAGCGCGGTCTCCGGCAGGAACGAGCCGGTGCCGGGGTCGAGCAGCCGGGCGGAGGAAAGGACGAGACGGGTACGCACACGAGCTCCAGGAAGGAACGGGGACCAGGACGGGGATCACGACGGGGATGACGGGGATGACGGGGGAGGGAAGAGGCACATCGGGGCGGAGGGAGGCCCCGGTGCCGAGGTCAGGACTGCGGATGGGCCGCCGCCCGGGGCTGAGGCCGGCGCCGGGCTCAGTGCCGGGGCTGGGCCCCCGAGCCTCGGCGCCGGCGCTCAGGCGCGGAGCCCCACGCCGACGCTCGGCCCGGAAGCTCGGCGCCGGCGCCCGTGGGCCGAGGCCCGGCGCCGACGCTCGGCCCAGAGCCTCGACGCCGACGCTCGGCCCGAAGCCCCACGCCCACGCTCGGCCCGGAGCCTCGGCGCCGGCGCCCGTGGGCCGAGGCCCGGCGCCGACGCTCGGCCCAGAGCCTCGACGCCGACGCTCGGCCCGAAGTCCCACGCCACCGCTCGGCCCGAAACCTCGACCCCGACGCTCAAGGGCCGAGGCTCGGCGTCGGCGCTCGACCGGCAGCCTCAGCGTCGGCACTCGGCCCCCGGCCTCGGCGCCGGCGCCCATGGCCCGAAGCCCCACGCCGACGCCAGGCCGGAAGCTTCGGCGCCGGGCGCCCGGCGCCGAGGCCGCACGCTGTCAGGGAGCCGTGCTCCCGGCCCGCGGCGCGGCCGCCGCTGCGGCCGGTAGCACCGCGGGCAGCGCGTCCGCCTCGCGTTCGAGCGTGCCCGGCGCCAGGCCGAGCTCGCGTTCGGCCGTGGTGACGGCCATCCGCAGGATCGGCTCCGGGCGGTTCTCGCGGTCGCTGTTGGCGTGGGCGCCGAGGCCGTCGAGGACGACGAGGATCTGGATCGCGGTGACGTGCGGGTCCGCGGTCCGGAACTCCCCGCGGGCGACGCCGTCGCGGATCACGCCTTCGAGGCGTGCGTCGGAGGCGAGCTCCTGCTCCGCGACCCGGTCGCGCAGGAGGGGCCGGTAGCGGCTGAGGTGGCGGGCGTTGATCCAGAGGCGGCTGATGTCGTCGTACGCGTCCCCGGAGGAGAGCGCGAAGTAGCGCGCCAGGTACTGGGTGGGGGTCCCGTCGGGGCGCTCGGCGGGCAGCAGGGCGTCGAGCTCGCCGGTGGCGGCGGTGCCGAAGGCCTCGGCGACCAGGTTCTCCGCCGAGGGGAAGTAGTGGCTGATCAGGCCCGGGCGGACGTCGAGCTCCTCGGCGATCCGCCGAAGGGTCACGCACTCCAGGCCTTCGGACAGGGCGACGGCCGCGGCCGCGTCGACGATCTCCGCGCGCCGGGCCTCGGGGGACTTGCGAACTCGCTTGCGCTGGACGCTTGACGACATGGGAGTGATGCTATTGAGTGTGCGACCAATAAGCAACCGGCTGGGCACGACACGTACCGGAGGGTCGCCCCATGGCTTCCAGCACCCCCGCCCCGAGCACGTCGGGGCACCCCGCCACCGATCGGCCCACGCGGATCGAGTCGCACGGCATCGACCACATCCCCGACGAGGAGCGGCACGGCCGGCCGAGCGAGCTGTTCTCGATCTGGGCGGCCGCCAACGTCAACTACCTGAGCCTCGTCGTCGGCGGCGCCCTGGTGCTCATGGGCCTCGGGCTCGCGCAGGCGATCGCGGTGATCGTCGTCGGCAATCTGTTCTGGCTGCTCACGGGCGTGCTCGCGGTGTCCGGACCCGCGGCGGGAGCACCGAGCGAGGTCATCACCCGGACCATGTACGGGGTGCGCGGGAACCGGGTGAACAACGCGGTGACCGGCTGGGTCATCTCGGTCTGCTACTTCGCCCTCAATCTCGCGGCGGCGGCCGGCGCCGCCTTCACCCTGGTGGAGAAGACCGGCCTGACCGTCTCCACCGGGGTGAAGGTCGTCGTCGTCCTCCTCATCGCCGGGATCACGCTCACCATCGGCGTGTACGGGCACGCCCTGATCGTCCGCCTCTACCTGCCGATCACCATCGCGCTGACCGCGGCCTTCGGCGTCGTCGCGTACACGGTCCTGCTCCACGCGGACTTCGGTTACGTCCCGGACGGGCCGCTCACCGGCACCGGTCTGTGGGCGACCCTGCTCGCGGGCGTCACCCTGATCGCGGCCGGCCCCCTCTCGTACACGACCAGCGCCGACTTCTCCCGCTACCTGCCCGCGACGGCCTCCCCGAAGGCGGTCGTCGGGTGGACCGCCCTGGGCGGTTTCCTGCCGAGCGTCGCGGTGTGCTCGCTGGGCGCCCTCGCCGCCACCGTCGTCGACATGACCGATCCGCAGGCCGCCCTGGAGTCGATGCTGCCGGGCTGGTTCTCGCCCGTCTTCCTGCTGGCCCTCGTCCTCGGCACGATCGCGAACAACGCGATGACCGCGTACAGCGCGGGCCTGGCCCTGCAGGCCGTCGGCATCCGGATCCGCCGCTCGCGCAGCGTCCTCGTCGACGGCACGGTCGCGGTCGCCCTGACCCTCTACGCGCTGCTCGTCTCCAACTTCCTGGACACCGTGAGCAACGTCCTCCAGCTCACCGTCGTCCTGCTCGGCCCCGCCATGACCGTGTACGCGGTCGACATCCTGCTGCGCCGCAACGCCTACGACGGCCGGGCCCTCATGGACGAGAGCCCGGCAAGCCCGTTCTGGTACACCGCCGGCGTCAACCCGGCCGGCGCCGCGGCCGTCCTCGTCGGCGGCGTCCTGGCCGCCCTGTGCGTCGACACCGCCTACACCGGCCCCGTCGCCCACGCCCTCGGCGGAATCGACCTCGCGCTTCCCGTCGGCATGAGCGTCTCGGGCCTGCTCTACGCCCTCCTGATGCGCGGCCGGATCACCCGCTGACGCGCCCCGCCGCCGCCTCCACCAGGCCCCGCATCACCCTCGGGTCCTCGCCCATCTCCGGGTGCCACTGGACACCGAGGGCCCAGGCGGGGGAGGGGAGTTCGACGGCCTCGATCGTGCCGTCGTCCGCGTGGGCCGAGACCTGGAGGTTCTTGCCGAGGATGTCGACGCACTGGTGGTGGTAGGTGGGGACCTGGGTGCGTTCCGGGACCAGGCCGGCGTACCGGGTGCCCGGGACCGGCGTGACCGGGTGGCGGCCGATGACCCCGACCGCCTCCGTGTGGCCGTCGAGGTGCTGGACGAGGGTGCCGCCGAGGGCCACGTTCAGGAGCTGCATCCCGCGGCAGATGCCGAGGAGCGGGGTGCCGGTGTCGAGGGCCGCCTCGATCAGGGCCAGTTCCCAGCCGTCCCGGGCCCGGGCGGGCGGGCCGGTACGCGGGTCGGGCTCGGCGCCGTACCGTACCGGCTCGACGTCCGCGCCGCCCGCGACCACCAGGCCGTCCAGCCGGGCGACCGTCTCCGCCGCGGCGGCCGGATCGTCCGGGGGGAGCATGACCGCGAGCCCGCCGCTCTCCCGGACCAGGCGCGGGTAAGCGGCCGGGAGCAGCGCCGCGGGGAGGTCCCACACTCCCCAGCGGGCCTGGTCCAGGTAGGTCGTCACACCGATGAGCGGCTTGGGCACGGGGTCCTCCGGGGTCGTGAATCAGGGGTCGGTCAGCGCTCGAGTTCCGCCTCGGCCGCGGCCAGCGCCGCGAACTCCTCCTCGGGCGCCTTCGCCACCAGATGGTGGCGACTGTAGAACGCGAAGTAGGCCAGCGCGATCGCGTACACCCCGAGCGCGATGAACGCCGCGTTCTTGTCCACCAGGAAGGTCGCCACCAGGGCCGAGAGGGCGAGGACGAAGGCGATCGAGGAGGTGACCACGCCGCCGGGGGTGCGGTACGGGCGGGCCAGGCCGGGTTCCCGGCGGCGCAGGACGATGTGGGAGAGCGCCATCAGCGCGTAGGAGATGGTGGCGCCGAACACCGCGATGTTCAGCATCCGGGCGCCGTCTCCGGTTCCGGCGGCGAGCGCGAAGCCGAGCGCGCCCGGGATCAGCAGGCCGAGGTACGGCGACTTGCGGCGGCTGGTGAGGGAGAGGAAGCGCGGCAGGTAGCCGGCCCGGGACAGGGCGAAGAGCTGGCGCGAGCCCGCGTAGATCAGCGAGAAGAACGAGGCCACCAGGCCCGCGAGGCCCGCGTAGTTCACGAAGCGGCTGAGCGCGGTCGGCTCCCCGTCGCCCTGGAGGGCGACCACCAGCGGGTTGCCGGCCTCCTGGATGGCCGCCGAGCCGCGGGCGCCGGTCGCCGCGAAGAAGGTCACCACCGCGAGCACCACCAGGATGCCCATGGACAGCGCGAGCGCCCGCGGCATCGAGCGCACCGGGTCCTTCGCCTCCTCGGCCGCGAGCGGCACGCCCTCGACGCCCAGGAAGAACCACATGCCGAAGGGGAAGGCCGCCCAGATGCCGAGCAGCCCGAAGGGCAGCCACGAGCCGGAGCCGAACGCGGTCGTGTCGACCGGGATGTCGTCCAGGCCGTTCACGTGGAAGTCGCTGAGCGCGCCGAGCGCGAAGACCAGCAGGGCCGCCACCGCGACCGCGGTGACGATCAGGCTGAAGCGCAGCGCCTCGCCCACGCCCCACAGGTGGATGCCGATGAAGAGCGCGAAACAGACCAGGTAGACCGGCCAGCCGGACTCCAGGCCGAAGAGCCCGAGCGACTCGACGTAGTCGCCGATGAAGATCGAGATCGCGGCGGGCGCCAGCACGTACTCGATCAGGATGGCGGTGCCGGTGAGGAAGCCGCCCCAGGTGCCGAGCGCCCGGCGGGCGAAGCCGTAGCCGCCGCCCGCCGTGGGCAGGATCGCGGACAGCTCGGCCAGCGAGAAGACCAGGCACGCGTACATCGCGCCCATGAGGACCGTCGCGATGGCCAGGCCGCCGAAGCCGCCCTTGGACAGGCCGATGTTCCAGCCCGAGAAGTCGCCGGAGACGACGTACGCGACGCCGAGCCCGGTGAGCAGCAGCCAGCCGGCGCTGCCCCGGCGCAGGGTGCGCCGTTCCAGATAGTCGTCGGACGTGACCGTGTTTCCTGTGGTGCCTGAGGTGTCTTCCAGCGTCATGCCAGCGCTCAGCTCCCCGCAACGGGCCCAATGGATCGGTGCCATACCTTTGCGTCGGGCGTACGGGGAGCGCAAGTCCCCTGCGTTACTTTCGGGTTACGCCGTCGCGCCGCCCCCTCAGGTCAGGAAGCCGCGCAGCAGGGCCGCCGTCCCCGCGCAGTGCTCGCGCATCACCTCGCGCGCCGCGTCCGCGTCCCCGTCCAGGACCGCCTCCACCAGCGCGGTGTGCTGGTGCTGCGAGTGCTCCAGGTTGCGCACGAGCAGCGGGATGCAGTCCAGCAGGTCGTTGACGGTGGCCCGGACGGCCGCGTACTGCGCGGTCAGCGTCGGCGAACCGGACAGCTCCGCCAGCGTGAGGTGCAGCAGGGTGTCCTGGCGCCGGTAGTCGCCGAGCGGCGCGTCGTGCGTCGCCGCGAGCGCCGCCCGCAGCCGCTCCGCACCCTCCTCGTCCAGCCCGTGCGCCGCGCACAGACCGGCCGCGCCGACCTCCAGGACCTCGCGGAAGCGCAGCGTGTCCTCCATGTCGACGGCCGCGATCCGGCGCCGCAGCTCCGCCTCGTCGGCGGTCTGCGGGCGCTGCAGCACGAAGGTCCCGCCGTACCGCCCGCGCCGGCTCTCCACCAGGCCCTGTTCCTGCAGCACCTTCAGGACCTCGCGCAGCGTGACCCGGCTGATCCCCATCCGGTCGGCGAGCTCGCGCTCGGCCGGCAGGCGCTCCCCGCCGGGCACCAGCCCGAGCCGTACGACCTGCAGGATCTGCTCCAGGGCCTCCTCGAAACCGTTGCCCGCGCGCACCGGCCGCAGCACGGGCGTCAGCCGGTCCGCCGATTCACTCGTACTGGCCACCTCGTCGTTTCCCCTTCCCAAGCAATGGTCCTGAGCAATACCTTATGGCTCCCGGCAGGCCGAAGGAGGAGTAATCCCGTGGCAGACCGCACACCCCCGCTCTCCGTCGACGAGCTCCGCGCGCTCGTCGCGAGCGGCGAGATCGACACCGTCGTCCTGGCCTTCCCCGACATGCAGGGCCGGCTCCAGGGCAAGCGGTTCGCCGCCCCGTTCTTCCTGGACGACGTGCTCGACCACGGCACCGAGGGCTGCAACTATCTTCTGGCCGTCGACACCGAGATGAACACCGTCGGCGGCTACGAAATGTCCTCCTGGGACCGCGGCTACGGCGACTTCGCCATGCTCCCCGACCTCTCCACCCTGCGCCGCGTCCCCTGGAACGAGGCCACCGCCATGGTGATGGCCGACCTCGCGTGGAACGACCGCACCCCCGTCGTCGCCGCGCCCCGGCAGATCCTCCGCCGCCAGCTCGACCGGCTCGCCGCCCACGGCTTCACCGCCCACGTCGGCACCGAGCTGGAGTTCATCGTCTTCAAGGACACCTACGAGCAGGCGTGGGACGCCAACTACCGGGGGCTGACCCCGGCCAACCAGTACAACATCGACTACTCGGTCCTCGGCACCGGCCGGATCGAGCCCCTGCTGCGCCGCATCCGCAACGAGATGGCCGGCGCCGGGCTCACCGTCGAGTCCGCCAAGGGCGAGTGCAACCCCGGCCAGCACGAGATCGCCTTCAAGTACGACGAGGCCCTCGTCACCTGCGACCAGCACGCCGTCTACAAGACCGGCGCCAAGGAGATCGCCGCCCAGGAGGGCTGCTCGCTCACCTTCATGGCGAAGTACAACGAGCGCGAGGGCAACTCCTGTCACATCCACCTCTCGCTCCAGGACGCCGACGGCCGCAACGTCATGGCCGGTGACGGGGCCGACGGCATGTCGGACGTCATGCGGCACTTCCTCGCCGGACAGCTCGCCGCGATGAGGGACTTCTCCCTGCTCTACGCCCCCAACATCAACTCGTACAAGCGCTTCCAGCCCGGCTCCTTCGCCCCCACGGCCGTCGCCTGGGGCCACGACAACCGCACCTGCGCCCTGCGGGTCGTCGGCCACGGGCGCTCCACCCGCTTCGAGAACCGGCTGCCGGGCGGCGACGTGAACCCCTACCTCGCCGTCGCCGGACTCGTCGCCGCCGGCCTCCACGGCATCGAGCAGGGCCTCGAACTGCCGCCCGCCTGCACCGGCAACGCGTACGCCGCCGAGTACGAGCACGTCCCCACCACCCTCCGCGAGGCCGCCGAGCTGTGGGAGAACAGCGAGATCGCCAAGGCCGCCTTCGGCCCCGAGGTCGTCGCCCACTACCGCAACATGGCCCGCGTCGAACTCGACGCCTACGACGCCGCCGTCACCGACTGGGAACTGCGCCGCTCCTTCGAACGCATGTGAGGAACGACTTGCCGCACGAACTGCACGTCCTGAACCCGGCGACCGAGGAGGTCGTCGCCACCGTCCCCGCCGCCACCCCGGCCGACGTCGACGCCGCCGTCGCACGGGCCGCCGCCGCCCAGCGCCACTGGGCCGCCGCCGCACCCGCCGACCGGGCCCGGATCCTGCGCCGCTTCGCCGCCGTCGTCGACGCCCACGTCGAGGAACTGGCCCTCCTGGAGGTCCGCGAGGCCGGCCACACCATCGGCAACGCCCGCTGGGAGGCCGGAAACGTCCGCGACCTGCTCGACTACGCCGCCGGCGGCGTCGAGCGCCTCAACGGACGCCAGATCCCCGTCCCCGGCGGACTCGACATCACCCTCCTGGAACCCCTCGGCGTGGTCGGCGTCATCGCGCCCTGGAACTTCCCCATGCCGATCGCCGCCTGGGCCACCGCCCCCGCGCTCGCCGCCGGCAACGCCGTCGTCCTGAAGCCCGCCGAGACCACCCCGCTCACCGCCCTGCGGCTCGCCGAGCTCGCCCTGGAGGCCGGCCTCCCCGAAGGGCTGTTCCAGGTGCTCCCCGGCGAAGGACCCGTCGCCGGCAACGCGCTCGTCGAACACCCCGGCGTCGCCAAGGTCGTCTTCACCGGCTCCACCCGGGTCGGCAAGCAGATCATGGCCAAGGCCGCCGACCAGGTGAAGCGGGTCACCCTCGAACTCGGCGGCAAGAGCCCCAACATCGTCTTCGCCGACGCGGACCTCGAAGCCGCGGCCGCCGCGGCGCCGATGGCCTTCCTCGACAACAGCGGCCAGGACTGCTGCGCCCGCACCCGCATCCTGGTGCAGCGCGAGGTGTACGACCGCTTCCTGGAGCTCCTCACCCCCGCGATCGAGGAGATCGTCGTGGGCGACCCCCTCGACGAGCGCACCCAGATGGGCCCCCTCATCTCCCGCGCCCAGCTCGACCGCGTCCGCTCCTACGTCACCGAGGACCTCACCGCCGTCCGCGGCAAGGCCCCCGAGGGGCCCGGCTTCTGGTACCCGCCGACCCTCCTCACCGGCGTCCCGGAGGACGCCCCCTGCGCCGTCGAGGAGATCTTCGGCCCGGTCGCCGTCGTACTGCCCTTCGACGACGAGGCCGACGCGATCCGGCTCGCCAACGCCACCCCGTACGGCCTGTCCGGCTCCCTGTGGACCCGCGACATCGGCCGCGCCCTGCGCGCCTCCCGCGCCGTCCGGGCCGGCAACCTCTCCGTCAACTCCCACTCCAGCGTCCGCTACTGGACCCCGTTCGGCGGCTTCGGCCAGTCCGGCCTCGGCCGGGAGCTGGGCCCCGACGCCCTGACCGCCTTCACCGAAACCAAGAACGTCTTCATCAGCACGGAGGCCTGACCCGCATGAGCAACGAGACCACCGAAGAGAGCATCTGCCGCCGGCTCGTCGGCCGTACCGCCGTCATCACCGGCGCCGGCAGCGGCATCGGCCTCGCCACCGCCCGCCGCCTCGCCTCCGAGGGCGCCCACGTGGTGTGCGGCGACATCGACGAGCGGGCCGGCAAGGCCGCCGCCGAGGAGGTCGGCGGCACCTTCGTGAAGGTCGACGTCACGGACCCGGAGGAGGTCGAGAACCTCTTCAAGGTCGCCTACGACACCTACGGCTCCGTCGACATCGCCTTCAACAACGCGGGCATCTCGCCGCCGGACGACGACTCCATCCTGGAGACCGGCCTGGAGGCCTGGAAGCGCGTCCAGGACGTCAACCTGACCTCCGTCTACCTGTGCTGCAAGGCCGCCCTGCCGTACATGCGGCGCCAGGGCCGGGGCTCCATCATCAACACCGCCTCCTTCGTCGCCGTCATGGGCGCGGCCACCAGCCAGATCTCGTACACCGCCTCCAAGGGCGGCGTGCTCGCCATGTCCCGCGAGCTCGGCGTCCAGTTCGCCCGCGAGGGCATCCGCGTCAACGCGCTCTGCCCCGGGCCCGTCAACACGCCGCTCCTCCAGGAGCTGTTCGCCAAGGACCCCGAGCGGGCCGCGCGCCGCCTGGTGCACATCCCGGTCGGCCGGTTCGCCGAGGCCGAGGAGATCGCCGCCGCGGTCGCCTTCCTCGCCAGCGACGACTCCTCGTTCATCAACGCCACCGACTTCCTCGTCGACGGCGGCATCTCCGGCGCGTACGTGACCCCGCTCTAGACCTCACCACCGCCGCCGCCCCCTCCCCACCCCACCCCCACCCCGCGCAGCCGGGCGTCGCAAGGCGCCCGGCTGTCGTGCGTACGGACAGGAGACGCGTCCATGAAGAGAAGGCTCCGCACCACCGCCGCCGCGGCGTCCCTCGCCCTCGCCGCGACCGGCCTGCTCCCCACGGCGAGCGCCGCCGCCCGGCCCGCCGCACCCCGGCCGTGCCCCACCCTCACCGTCACGGAGGGCTGGTACGGCGACAACAAGGCACGCCTCGACGACCTGATAGCCGCCCGGTGCGCCGAGACGAAGCCGCACCAGGGCGGCACGGGATCCGCAGGCCCCCGGCGCGAGAAGCCGGTCGCGGTCTTCGACTGGGACAACACCGTCGTCAAGAACGACGTCGGCGACGCCACCTTCTACTGGCTGCTCCGCAACGACCGCATCCGCCCCCCGCAGCACGGCGAGTGGACCACCACCAGCCGCTACCTCACCGCCGAGGCCGCCGCCGCCCTGGGCGCCGCCTGCCCCACCGGGGTGCGCACCCTGCCCACCGCGGCCCCCACCGCCGCCGGCATCCGCTGCGCCGACGAGCTCCTCGCGGTCTACGGCACGGGTGCCACGACCGGCGGCAGGACGGCGTTCGCCGGGTACGACCGCCGCCGCATGGAACCCCAGTACGCCTGGCTCGCCCAGCTCCTGAACGGCTGGACGGCCCACGAGGTGCGCTCCTTCGCCGCCGCGGCCCGCGCCGAGAACCTGGCCGCGCCGCAGGGCGCCACCCAGCGGGTCGGCAGCCGGAACGTGACCGGGTGGGTCCGCTACTACGACCAGCAGCGCGACCTGATCCACGCCCTCCAGGGCGCCGGATTCGACGTGTGGATCGTCTCTGCGTCCCCCGAGCCCGTCGTGGACGTCTGGGCCCGGGGCGTGGGCATCGACCCCTCCCACACCGTGGGCATCCGCAACACCACCGAGCACGGCCGCCTCACCGGCCACCTCAAGGGCTGCGGCGGCGTCCGCGACGGCGAGGACCGGATGATCACCTACATCGACGGCAAGCGCTGCTGGATCAACCAGGAGATCTTCGGCGTCCACGGCCCCGCCGCCGAACGCGTCCAGCCCGCCGCCCGCCGCCAGGTCCTCGCCGCCGGCGACTCCGACACGGACGTCACCTTCCTCCGCGACGCCACCGGTCTGCGGCTCGTCCTCAACCGCAACAAGAACGAACTGATGTGCCGGGCCTACGACAACGCCGACGGCCGCTGGATCGTCAACCCCATGTTCATCGACCCGAAGAAGCGGCGGACCACCCCGTACCCCTGCGCCACCACCGGCTACACCGCCTCCGACGGCACGGCCGGACCGGTCAGGCGGGCCGACGGCAGCGTCGTACCGGACCAGGCGGACACCGTCTTCTGACGGCCCCGGGAGGTGCACGGGCGCGCCTGTCCCACGGGCGCGCCCGCCCGGGGGCGCCTAGGGGGCGCTTACAGGAAGGTCTGCCCCTCGCCCCGGTACGTCGGGACCGCCGACGTCACCCGGTCGCCCTCCACCAGGTGCAGCGTGTCGAAGCGCTCGCACAGCTCGCCCGCCTTCGCGTGGCGGAACCACACCTTGTCGCCGATGCGCAGGTCGTCGGCGGGGGAGCCGAGCAGCGGGGTCTGCACCTCGCCCGGACCCTCCTGCGGGTCGTAGCGCAGCCCCTCCGGCAGGTACGGGACCGGGAGCCGGTCCGGACCCGCGGCGCCCGAGGCCGGGTAACCGCCGCCGAGCACCGTCACCACGCCCACACCCGGGCGGCGCACCACCGGCTGGGCGAAGAGCGCGGCGGGACGCCCCGAGAAGGACGTGTAGTTGTCGAAGAGCCGCGGCACGAAGAGCCCCGAGCCCGCCGCGATCTCCGTCACCGCGTCCTCGGCCGCCGTGTGCTGCACGCTGCCCGTGCCGCCGCCGTTCACGAACTCCAGGTCCGGCGCCACCGCCCGCACCGCCCGGACCACCGCCGCCCGGCGGGCCGCCAGCTCCTTGCGGGCCGCGGACTGCATCAGCCGGATCGCCCGCGAGCGCACCGGCCGCCCCGCCACCGCGTCACCGACACCGGCCACGTGCCCCTCGTACGCCATGATCCCGACCAGCCGGAAGCCGGGGCGGCGCACCACCGAACGGGCCAGCTCCGCCAGCTCGGCGGGCTCGCGCAGCGGCGAGCGCCGGGCCCCGATCCGTACCCGGCCGCCGAGCAGCCGCAGCGAGGTGTCCAGCTCCAGACAGACCCGGACCTCCTCCGTGCCACCCGCCCGCGACGCCTCGATCAGGTCGAGCTGCGCCACGTCGTCCACCATCACCGTCACGGCGCCCGCCGGCTTCGCGTCGCCCGCGAGCTCCGCGAACCCCGCCCGGTCGGCGGAGGGATAGGCGAGCAGCACGTCCTCGAAACCGGCCCGGGCCAGCCACAGCGACTCCGCGAGCGTGAAGGACATCACTCCCGCGAATCCGTCCCGGGCCAGCACCCGCTCCAGGAGCGCCCGGCAGCGCACCGACTTGCTCGCGACCCGGACCGGCTTGCCGCCGGCCCTCCGGACCAGGTCGTCGGCGTTCGCGTCGAAGGCCTCCAGGTCGACTACGGCGACAGGCGCGTCGAGATGGGCGGTGGCCCGGTCGTACCGGGCGCGGTCGGCGGCACGGGGAGTCATGGCCCGAGCTTGCCAGACGGGTTTACGCGTGGGTAGCCCCTGGGTTCCCGCGCCCGGGGGAACAGCCCGTAGAGTGGCGGCCATTGCTTTCGCAGATCGACCAGGGGGACGGGGATGAGCACCGAGCCGCAGCGCCCCACGTCCCGCATCACCGAGGCCCTCCTCCCACCGGAGCGCCCCACTCCGCCGCCACCCGCCGCGGCCCCCGCGCCTGCTCCGCAGCCCGCCGCCGCCCCCGCGCCGCGGCCCGAGCGGCCCGCCTCCGCGCCGCAGGCCGAGCGGCCTGCCCCTGCGCCCCGGAATGAGCGGTCCGCCTCCGCGCCCCCCGCCGAGCGGCACGCTCCCGCCCCCCAGGCCGAGCGGCCCACCCCCGCGCCCCGGACCGAGCGGCCCGCCTCCCGCATCACCGAGGCCCTGCTGCCCCCGGAGCGACCCGCCGCCCCCGCCGCCCCGCCCGCTGCGGGGCGCCCCGTGGCGCAGCCGCTGCCGCCCGAGCAGCCCGCGCCGGGCGCGGAGGCGCCCACCGAGACCACCACCCGGCTCCGCCCCGTACGCGACGACCGCCCGGCCCCGAGCCCGGGCGCGGGGCCCGTCGGCACCGACCGTCCCGCCCCGGCCGCCGGGCCGGCACGCGCCTACCAGCCCACCCCGGGCGGACCGCCCACCCGGGGCGCGCAGTCCGGCCGCGAGCACCGGCCCGCCCCGGCGCCCCGCTTCGCGCCCCCGGGCGGCACCATCGCGTCCGGCGGCACCACCCCGCCCGGCGCCGCCACCCTGCCCGGCGGCCACGGCTACGCCTACGACGCCTGGGCCCTCGGCGCCGAGACGCCCGTCGAGACCACCACGCGGCTGCGGCCCGTCCGGGAGCGCCACACCGGGCGGGTCGTCGGCGCGGCGGCCTGTGCCGTGCTGGCGCTCGGTCTGGTCGGCGGGGCGCTCACCGGGGCGGTGCTGGCCGGCAGCGGTGCCGGGCAGCCCGCCGAGGCCGCCGGCTACACCCCCGCCCGGGCGCTCTGGCACAACGCGCCCGTCGACACCCTCTTCCCCCGCACCCTCGCCGGCGCGGCCGCCGGACCGGGTGGCTCCGCCCGTACGTGGACGCGGATCGTCGTCGCGCCCGACGCGCCCTGCACCGCCGCGACCCTGCCCAAGGAGCTCGGCACCGCCCTCGGCACCGTCGGCTGCGAGCGCGTCCTGCGGGCCACCTACACCGACGCGACGTCCTCCCACGTCGTCACCGTCGCCCTCGTGTTCACCGGGGCCGACGCACCCACCATGCGCACCCTCGGCTCCCGCGCCGCCGACGAGGTGCCGCCGGCCCTGGCGGGCCCCGGCACGGTCGCGGCCCGCTTCGGCGCCGCGCAGCGGGCGAGCTGGTGGCGGCACATCCTGCCCGACCTGCCCGTCGTCGTGACCTCCGTGTCCGGCTTCGCCGACGGCCGCGCCGTCGCCGAACCCGAGCCCGCCGACCGCGCCATGACGCCCAAGCGCACCACCGCCGTCGCCCAGGCCGGCCTCGGACACGAGGCGAAGGGCGTCGCCGACGCCGTCGAGCGCGCCCTGCGCCGTACCGTCGCCGCCACCGTCGAGGAGGACCAGCGGTGACCCCGCGCCGTACCGCCGCCGCCCTCCTCGCCGCCGCCTTCGCCGTCCTCCCCGCGACCACCACGCCCGCGTACGCCGACACCATCCGCGCCCGCCAGTGGGGCCTCGACGCCCTGCACACCACCAAGGCCTGGCGGACCACCCGCGGTGAGGGCATCACCGTCGCCGTCCTCGACACCGGCGTCGACGCCACCCATCCCGACCTCGCCGGCTCCGTCCTGCCCGGCACCGACCTGGTCGGCTTCGGCGCCACCCGCGGGGACCGCGCCTGGGCCCGGCACGGCACCGCGATGGCCGGGATCATCGCCGGTCACGGCCACGGCGCCGGCGCCCAGGACGGCGTCCTCGGCGTCGCGCCCGAGGTCCGTGTCCTGCCCGTGCGCGTCATCCTCGAAGGCACCGACAAGCAGCGCGACAAGGCCCGCAAGACCCGAGGCGCCGCCCTCGCCGAGGGCATCCGCTGGGCCGCCGACCACGGCGCCGACGTCATCAACCTCTCCCTCGGCGACGACTCCGAGTCGGCCCACCCCGACGCCGGTGAGGACGCCGCCGTCCAGTACGCCCTCGGCAAGGGCGTCTCCGTCGTCGCCTCCGCCGGCAACGGCGGCGAGAAGGGCGACCACATCTCCTTCCCCGCCGCCTACCCCGGCGTCATCGCCGTCGCCGCCGTCGACCGCTGGGGCACCCACGCCTCCTTCTCCACCAGCCGCTGGTACGCCACGGTCAGCGCCCCCGGCGTCGACATCGTCATCGCCGACCCGGACCGGCGCTACTACGAGGGCTGGGGCACCAGCGCCGCCGCGGCGTTCGTCTCCGGCGCCGTCGCGCTGGTCCGCGCGGCCCATCCCGACCTGACCCCCGCCCAGATCAAGCGCCTGCTCGTCGACACCGCGCGCAGCCGTCCCAAGGGCGGGCGCAGCGACGACAAGGGGTACGGCACGGTCGACCCGGCCGCCGCGATCGAGGCGGGCGCCGCGCTCAAGGCCGCCGACCCCAAGGCCGCCGTGGCCGGCTACAAGGGGCGGTACTTCGGCCCCGGCCCGCAGGCCGCGCCCGAGGAGAGCCACCCCATCGGGCTGCTCGCGCCCCTCGCCGGCGGCGTCGGCGTCCTCTTCCTCGCCGCCGCGGTCGCCCTCTGGCGGGGCAGCCGCAGCCGCTGAACCACCGGCGGTTAGGCTCGGGGCGTGGCGCTCAAGAACATCCCCGACCCCGGTTTCTCCGACGACGACGGCACCGCCGACCCGCGGCTCGCCGCGGCCCTGGCGGCCTGGGCGGAGGACAGGACCGCCCACGGCCCCGTCCTCGCGGCCCTGCGGGAGGCCAGGCTGCTCGTGCCGGTCGTCGCCGTCCTCGGCGAGGTCGAGGTGGACCCCGTCACGGGGCTCAAGCAGGAGAAGACGAGCGACATGGCGGTGCCCACGCTGACGGCGGGGGACCGGCGGGCACTGCCCGCGTTCACCTCGATCGCCTCGCTCGCCCTGTGGGACCCGGCCGCCCGGCCCGTCGCGGTCCCGCTGCACCAGGCGCTCGCGGCCCTCGCGCACGAGAAGGCCGACACCCTGGTGCTCGACCTGGCGGGCCCGGTGCCGTACCAGGTGACCGGCTCCGCGCTGCTCGCCCTCGCCGAGGGCCGCACCAGCACGGACCCGCTGGACGACCCCGCGGTACGGGACGCGGTCCGGGCCGCCGTCGCCGCCGAGCCGGCCGTCCTGCGCGCCCACCTCGGGCCCGGCACCGCCGACGGCACGCTGGCCCTGGTCCTCGCCGAGGACGCCGCCCCGGCCGAGGCCGCCCAGCGCGTGGCCCGCGCCCTGGCCGCCGACGAAACACTGAGGGCCCGCCTGGTGCGCGGCCTCGACCTGGCACTCCTGCCGGCCTCGGCCACGCCTCCCGGCGAGCCCTTCTACGTAAAGAACTGAAATGAGGGGTGCGGGGCCCATCGGTGCCCTGTGCCCCCCGCGGCCCTCTCGGGCCGGCGGGCGGCGAGGCTCCAGCCGTACACCGGCCTCCAGCCGTACACCGGCCCCGTGGCTGCGCTCTCCCGGGGGGGCGACCCCCGTACCCCCCGCGGCCCTCTCGGGCCGGCTGCCGGCGCGCGGTGAGGCTCTAGCCGTACACCGGCCCCGTGTACTTCTCGCCCGGGCCCTGGCCCGGCTCGTCCGGGACGAAGGAGGCCTCGCGGAAGGCGAGCTGGAGGGACTTCAGGCCGTCCCGCAGCGGGGCCGCGTGGAAGGAGGAGATCTCCGTCGCGCCGGCGTCGAGCAGACCGGCCAGGGCGTGGATCAGCTTGCGGGCCTCGTCGAGGTCCTTGTGCTCGTCGCCCTCCTCGGTGAGCCCGAGCTTCACCGCCGCGGCGCTCATCAGGTTGACGGCGACCGTCACGATCACCTCGACCGCGGGGACCTCGGCGATGTCGCGGGTCATGGCCTCGAAGTCGGGGGTGTCGGGGGTGTCGGTGGACTCGTGCTGGGGCGTCTCGCTCATGCCCCACACGATAAGCGGCCCGAGAGTTCGCGCCGACCGGCGGGTCCTGCTAACCTTGTGTAACGACCGGCCGGACACGTGCGTGCCCGGCCCACAAGTGGAGGCTCCGACTTCCCACCTGGCCGCCCTCAAGGGTGGCGGGTCACCGGTCAGGTGGCGCCCATCGTTCCGTACGGACGATGGAGCCGCCCGATGTGCGCCCCGCGGTTGACCGCGGCGGTGCTCCGGTTTTCGTGGAGCCCCGCCTGTGTCCCGTCCGGGGCATTTTTCGTGCTCCCGCTCGGTTGGTCTCGACAGTTCTACCGTGACGTGTCCGTCCGCCAAGGCGGTCGCGTGGTGCTACCGAGGAGGATCCATCAGCGCCGAGCCCCGCATCAACGAGCGGATTCGCGTTCCCGAGGTGCGTCTTGTCGGCCCCAGCGGCGAGCAGGTGGGCATCGTCCCGCTTGCCAAGGCCCTGGAGCTCGCGCAGGAGTACGACCTCGATCTGGTTGAGGTCGCGGCGAACGCCCGTCCGCCCGTGTGCAAGCTCATGGACTACGGGAAGTTCAAGTACGAGTCGGCCATGAAGGCCCGTGAGGCGCGCAAGAACCAGGCGCACACGGTCATCAAGGAGATGAAGCTCCGGCCGAAGATCGACCCGCACGACTACGACACCAAGAAGGGTCACGTCGTCCGGTTCCTCAAGCAGGGTGACAAGGTCAAGATCACGATCATGTTCCGTGGTCGTGAGCAGTCCCGGCCGGAGCTCGGTTACCGACTGCTGCAGCGCCTCGCGGAGGACGTTCAGGAGCTTGGCTTCATCGAGTCCAACCCGAAGCAGGACGGCCGGAACATGATCATGGTTCTCGGTCCCCACAAGAAGAAGACCGAGGCCATGGCCGAGGCTCGCGAGGCCCAGGCCGCGCGCAAGGCCGAGCGTCAGGGCGGTTCGTCCGAGGCGCCCGCCGCGGAGGCCCCGGCCGAGGAGGCCCCGGCCGAGCAGGCTTCGGCCGACACGTCGGCCGAGAACGCCGAGGCGTGATCCCGCGGGGCTGCCGCCAGGCAGCCCCAGGGTTCCGCCCCGGAACCACCAAACGAAATTGACGCTCCCGGTTGTCCGGTGCCCGCACCGGGGGAGCGCCACTGACGAGGAGATAACGGCGCTATGCCGAAGAACAAGACGCACTCCGGTGCCAAGAAGCGCTTCAAGGTCACCGGCTCCGGCAAGATCCTGCGCGAGCGCGCCGGCAAGCGCCACCTGCTCGAGCACAAGTCGTCCAAGCTGACGCGTCGCCTCACCGGCAACGCCGAGATGGCCCCGGGTGACTCCGCCAAGATCAAGAAGATGCTGGGCATCTGATCTGATCTCCCGCCCTCGGCGACGAGGGCATCCGGCACAGACCGGGACCCATCCGTTTTCCGGGTCGTGTGAGGACCACCACGACCCCGCTACAAGGAGTTAAGAAGTGGCACGCGTCAAGCGGGCAGTCAACGCCCACAAGAAGCGCCGGGCGATCCTCGAGCAGGCCTCCGGCTACCGCGGTCAGCGTTCGCGCCTCTACCGCAAGGCCAAGGAGCAGGTCACCCACTCGCTGGTCTACAACTACAACGACCGCAAGAAGCGCAAGGGCGACTTCCGTCAGCTGTGGATCCAGCGCATCAACGCCGCTGCCCGCCTGAACGGCATGACGTACAACCGCCTCATCCAGGGTCTGAAGGCCGCCAACATCGAGGTGGACCGCAAGATCCTCGCCGAGCTGGCCGTCAACGACGCCAACGCGTTCGCCGCGCTGGTCGAGGTCGCGCAGAAGGCCCTCCCGGCCGACGTCAACGCCCCGAAGGCCGCCGCCTGATCTTCCAGGTCGCAGTACTTCTGCCCGGACCCGCAGGCCTCGCGCCTGCGGGTCCGGCGCGTTGCGCGCCGTATCGCCCCACCGCTGCCGTCATCGAGCCGTCGTCGAGTCAGAGAGCCGCAGGCACATGTCCACCCCCGAGCTGATCTCCCCGCGTTCGCCGCGCGTCGTCGCCGCCCGGCGGCTGGCCAAGCGCAATTTCCGGGGCAAGGACCGCCTCTTCATCGCCGAGGGCCCGCAGGCCGTCCGGGAGGCCGTGCAGCACCGCGGCAGCACCGGTGAGCCGACCCTCGTCGAGCTCTTCACGACCGTCGAGGCCGCCGAGCGCTACGACTCGATCATCGAGGCCGCCCGCGCCGCCGGCGCCCGCGTCCACCACGCCTCCGACGCCGTCCTGGCCGAGGTCTCCCAGACCGTCACGCCGCAGGGCCTCGTGGGCGTCTGCCGCTTCCTCGACTCGCCGTTCGAGGAGATCATCGCCGCCCGGCCCAAGCTGGTCGCCGTCCTCGCCCACGTCCGCGACCCCGGGAACGCCGGCACCGTGCTGCGCTGCGCCGACGCGGCCGGCGCCGACGCCGTGATCCTCACCGACGCGTCCGTCGACCTGTACAACCCCAAGTCCGTCCGCGCCTCCGTCGGCTCCCTCTTCCACCTCCCGGTCGCCGTCGGCGTCCCGGTCGAGCAGGCGGTCGCGGGCCTCAAGAGCGCCGGTGTGCGCATCCTCGCCGCCGACGGGGCCGGCACCGACGACCTCGACGACGAGCTGGACTCCGGCACCATGGGCGGTCCCACCGCCTGGGTCTTCGGCAACGAGGCCTGGGGGCTGCCCGAGGAGACCCGGGCGCTCGCCGACGCCGTCGTCCGTGTCCCGATCCACGGCAAGGCCGAGAGCCTCAACCTCGCGACGGCGGCCGCCGTGTGCCTGTACGCCTCCGCGCGCGCCCAGCGCCCCCGAACCACCGCCTGAGGACTCCACCGGACCCCGTCGGCCTAGTAGGGTGACGCACTCGGGGCCCACTGCGCTACACGGAGGGGTGGGATTACGGGGATGACGGTCGGCACGGGCAGTCCCGCACAGGCACGGAGCACCGCGCCACACGCGCCGGAGCCGCCGCCCGCGCCGGATTCCACGGGACACGCGCCCGAGCCGCCCTGCGCGCCGGATTCCACGGCACACGCGCCCGAGCCGGACGCCGCGGCGCATACGCCCGAGCCGCCCTCCGTGCCGGGCGCGGCGCCCGGCGCCGGGCAGGCCGCCCCGTCGCACCCGTCGTTCGACGCCGGCCTCGGCATCGACCCGGACGATCTTCCCGACGGTCTCGTCGTCGCCGACGAGACCGGCCGGATCATCTGCTTCAACGCCGCCGCCGGCCGGATCACCGCCGTGCCCCCCGCCGCCGCCCTCGGCCGGCCCCTCGACGAGGCGCTGCCCCTGGAGGACCTCAAGGGCAGCCGCTGGTGGCCGCTGACCGACCCGTACGGCGGGCTCGCCACCCGCCGTGGCCAACCCGAGCGGAACCTCCTGCTGCCCGGCGGGCGCGAGGTGCTCGTCTCGGCGCGTTACGTGCGCGACCACCCCAACGGGCCGGTGCGGCGGCTCGTGGTGTCGCTGCGCGGCACCGAGGCCCGGCGCCGCAACGAGCGGAGCCACGCCGAGCTGATCGCGACCGTCGCGCACGAGCTCCGCTCGCCGCTCACCTCCGTCAAGGGCTTCACCGCCACCCTCCTCGACAAGTGGGAGCGGTTCACGGACGACCAGAAGCGCCTGATGCTGGAGACCGTCGACGCCGACGCCGGCCGCATCAAGCGCCTCATCGCCGAGCTCCTCGACATCTCCCGGATCGACTCCGGCCGGCTGGAGGTGCGCCGCCAGCCCGTCGACATCGCCGCCGCCGTCGGCCGGCACGTCCACGCGCACACCGCGGGCGGGCAGTCCCCGGACCGCTTCTTCGTCCGGGTCAGGCCCGACCTGCCCGAGCTGTGGGCCGATCCCGACAAGATCGACCAGATCCTCGGCAACCTCCTCGAAAATGCGGTGCGCCACGGCGAGGGAACCGTCACCATCGAGGTGGCACCCACCACGGCCACCACCGACGGAGAGAAGGGGACGGAGGTCACCGTGAGCGACGAAGGCCCCGGCATCCCCGAGGAGTCGATGGGCCGTGTCTTCACCCGCTTCTGGCGGGGCAGCAAGCGCGGCGGCACCGGTCTCGGCCTCTACATCGTCAAGGGCGTCGTCGAGGCCCACGGCGGCACCATCACCGTCGGACGCGGTCGCCGTGGCGGGGCCGAATTCCGATTTATCCTGCCCGTCGGCACCCCGGCACACCTCCTCTGACGCCTTCGGGACGTCGCCTCCCCGTCTCGCCTGACGAGACCGCACGAGGTCTGGAGCCGCTCGGGCCGCCCACGGGCTCAAACGCGTCCCCACACCCCGTTAGACTCGTCCTTTGGCACGTTTGCGCCCTTGACGTCGAGCGGGGCCGCCCAGCCAGCCAACGGAAGCACGGGAAGAGATGTCGGCACCCAATAAGTCGTACGACCCGGTCGAGGTCGAGGCCTTGAAACCGGAAGAGATCGAGCGCATGCGGGACGAGGCGCTCGCCGCCTTCGCCGCCGCAGGCGACCTCGACGCGCTCACCCACGCGAAGACCGCGCACACCGGCGGCACCTCGCCGCTGGCGCTCGCCAACCGCGAGATCGGCGCCCTGCCCCCGCAGGCCAAGGCCGCCGCCGGCAAGCTCGTGGGCCAGGCCCGCGGCGTCGTCTCCAAGGCCCTGGCCGCCCGCCAGGCCGAGCTGGAGGCCGAGCGCGACGCGCGCGTCCTCGTCGAGGAGGCCGTCGACGTCACCCTGCCGTACGACCGGATCCCGGCCGGTGCCCGCCACCCGCTGACCACCCTCATGGAGCGCGTCGCCGACGTCTTCGTGTCGATGGGCTACGAGGTCGCCGAGGGCCCCGAGGTCGAGGCCGAGTGGTTCAACTTCGACGCCCTCAACTTCGTGCCGGACCACCCGGCGCGGCAGATGCAGGACACGTTCTTCGTCCAGGGAACCTCCGTCGAGGGAACAGCCACCACGGGCGACGAGTCCGGTGTCGTGCTCCGCACGCACACCTCGCCGGTGCAGGCCCGCACGCTCATCGACCGGGAGCCCCCGGTCTACGTCGTGTGCCCGGGCCGCGTCTACCGCACCGACGAGCTCGACGCGACCCACACCCCGGTCTTCCACCAGATCGAGCTGCTGGCCGTCGACGAGGGCCTGACGATGGCCGACCTCAAGGGCACCCTGGACCACATGGTCCAGGCGCTCTTCGGACCCGACATGAAGACCCGGCTCCGCCCGAACTTCTTCCCCTTCACCGAGCCGTCCGCCGAGATGGACATGCTCTGCTACGTCTGCCGCGGCGAGTCCGTCGGCAACCCCGACCGCCCCTGCCGCACCTGCGGCAGCGAGGGCTGGATCGAGCTCGGCGGCTGCGGCATGGTCAACCCGAAGGTGCTCGTCGCCTGTGGTGTGGACCCCGAGAAGTACAGCGGATTCGCCTTCGGGTTCGGCATCGAGCGGATGCTGATGTTCCGCCACAACGTCGAAGACATGCGAGACATGGTCGAGGGTGACGTCCGGTTCACCCGGCCGTTCGGGATGGAGATCTGATGCGGGTCCCGCTTTCCTGGCTGCGGGAGTACGTCGACCTGCCGGCGACGGAGACCGGCCGTGACGTGCAGGCCAAGCTCATTTCGGCAGGACTCGAGGTCGAGACCGTCGAGCAGCTCGGCGCGGGCCTCACCGGCCCGCTGGTGGTCGGCAAGGTCCTCACGATCGAGGAGCTGACGGAGTTCAAGAAGCCGATCCGCTTCTGCACCGTCGACGTCGGCCAGGCCAACGGCACCGGTGAGCCGCAGGAGATCATCTGTGGCGCCCGGAACTTCGCCGAGGGCGACAAGGTCGTCGTGGCCCTGCCCGGCGCCGTGCTGCCCGGCGACTTCCGGATCGCCGAGCGCAAGACGTACGGCCGGGTCTCCAAGGGCATGATCTGCTCGGGCGACGAGCTCGGCATGGGCGACGACGGCACGCACGGCATCATCGTGCTGCCGCCGGAGCACGAGGTCGGCACCGACGCCACCGTCCTCCTGGAGCTGTACGACGAGGTCCTCGACATCGCCGTCACCCCGGACCGCGGCTACTGCCTCTCGATGCGCGGCGTCGCCCGTGAGACCGCCATCGCGTACGGCCTGCCGCTGCGCGACCCGGCGCTGCTCGACGTGCCCGCGCCGAACGCGTACGGCTACCCGGTCCAGATCGCCGACCCGATCGGCTGCGACCGCTTCACGGCCCGTACGGTCACCGGCCTCGACCCCGAGGCCCACAGCCCGATCTGGCTCAAGCGCCGCCTCCAGAAGGCCGGCATGCGCCCGATCTCGCTCGCCGTCGACATCACCAACTACGTGATGCTCGAGCTCGGCCAGCCGCTGCACGCCTACGACCGCAACCGCGTCGACGGCCCCATCGGCGTCCGCCGCGCCGAGCCCGGTGAGAAGATCACCACGCTCGACGGCACGGTGCGCGTCCTGGACGCGGCCGACCTGCTCATCACCGACAACAGCGGTCCGATCGGCCTCGCCGGCGTCATGGGCGGTGCCCACACCGAGATCGCCGACCCGGTCGCCGACCCGGAGACCGGCGTCGTCACCGGCACCACCGAGGTCGTCATCGAGGCGGCGCACTTCGACGCGATCACGATCGCCCGGACGGCCCGCCGCCACAAGCTGGCCTCCGAGGCGTCCAAGCGCTTCGAGCGCGGCGTCGACCCGCAGGCCGCGGCCGCGGCCGCGCAGCGCACGGTCGACCTGCTCGTGCTCCTCGCGGGCGGCACCGCCGAGGCCGGCGTCACCGAGATCGTCGCCCCCTCCGCGCCCCGGACCATCGCCATGCCGGCGAACCACCCGGACCAGGTCGCGGGCGTGGACTACGGCCGCGAGACCGTCGTCCGCCGCCTCCAGGAGATCGGCTGCGACGTCTACGGCCAGGACGAGCTCGTGGTCACCGTGCCCTCGTGGCGCCCCGACCTCAACGCGCCGAACGACCTCGCCGAGGAGGTCATCCGGCTGGAGGGCTACGAGAACCTGCCCTCCACGCTGCCCAAGCCCCCGGCCGGCCGCGGCCTCACCGAGCGCCAGCGCGTCCACCGCCGGGTGGGCCGGGTGCTCGCGGGTGCCGGCTACGTCGAGGCGCTGAACTACCCCTTCATCGGCGAGCAGGTCTTCGACCAGCTCGGCCTGGACGCGGACGACGCCCGCCGCCGGGTCGTGAAGCTGGTCAACCCGCTCTCCGACGAGGAGCCCGCGCTCCGCACGACGCTGCTGCCGGGCCTGCTCGGCGCGCTGCGCCGCAACGACGGGCGCGGCAGCCACGACCTGGCGCTCTTCGAGACGGGCCTGGTCTTCCGTCCCACCGAGGGCCAGCCGGGCGTGGCCGTCCGCCTGGGCGTCGACGGCCGCCCCTCCGACGAGGAGATCGCCCGCGTCAACGCCGCGCTGCCCGATCAGCCGCGCCGGGTGGCCGTGGTCCTCTCCGGCGCGCGCGAGCAGGCCGGCTGGTGGGGCAAGGGCCACCCGTCCGACTGGGCCGACGCGATCCAGGCCGCCCGCCTGGTGGCCGCCGAGGCCGGCACGGAGCTGCTGATCGAAGCCGACCAGCACGCCCCGTGGCACCCGGGCCGCTGCGCCGCGTTCCACGTGGTGATCGACGGCGTGAAGACCCTCGCGGGTCACGGCGGCGAGCTGCACCCCCGCGTGGTCAAGGCCCTCGGCCTGCCGGCCCGCACCTGCGCGATGGAGCTGGACCTGGACATCGTGGAGCGCGCGAGCGTGGGCCCGCTGAAGGCCCCGCGCATCTCCGCCTTCCCGGTGGCCACCCAGGACGTCGCCCTGGTCGTCGACAAGGACGTGCCGGCCGCCACGGTCGAGCGGCACCTGGCCGGCGGCGCGGGTGAACTCCTGGAGTCCATCCGCCTGTTCGACGTCTACACCGGCGACCAGATCGACGAGGGCAAGAAGTCCCTCGCGTACGCCCTGCGCTTCCGCGCCCCCGACCGCACCCTGACGGTCGAGGAGGCCACGGCCGCCCGCGACGCCGCGGTCGCCATGGCGGCGGAGCACACGGGAGCGGTCCTCCGCGGCGCCTGACGCAGCAGGAAGAGGGGCCGTGGGGGGGGGGGGGCCCCCCGGGCCGCGCCCGTGGGGCAGGCGGCGGCTTGAGCCCCCCCCAGGGGGGGGGTGGCCCACCACCCCCCCCGCGGGGGGGGCCGCGCCGG
>NZ_JBITXX010000012.1:71638-274477 GCF_044544925.1 Streptomyces sp. NPDC053431
GCCCGCCCGGCCCGCGGGGGTCGCCTGGGGGGGGGCCCCCCGGGGGCCGGCCCCCGGGGGCGCCTCCCCCGCCGGCCTGGGGGGCCGGCCCGGGCCCCCCCCCCCGCCCACGGCCCTTTTCCGCATTCCGGATCATGACGCACCGTCAGGTCGGTAGACTCCCCTCCTCCGCCGAGTGTCGTCAGCCGTCGACTGTGCTGCGCGCAGATCCGGTCGTCCGTCATCGACGCAGCGGAGTGAAGGTGTCCGGGGTCCAGCGGGGAGCGTGCACGATGACGGCGATCGAGCGTGTCGGGGAGGCGCAGGGCTCGGCACCCTCCGCCGCGGGTGAGGCGGCGGCCCGGTTCGTCCGACACTGTCTGAACCGGGGTACCGGCATCGACCGGGAGGCGTTACGCGCGGCCGCGCCCTTCGTCGTTCTCCTCCATCGCCGCTCCGCGGTCCTCGCCTCCATCGTCGTGCCGCCCGAGCGGCGTACGCCCGAGAGCCCCCTGGTGGGGGAGCTCATGTCGGAGCTCACTGCCGCGGCCGTCGGGGCCAAGGACATCGCGCTCGCCCAACTGGTGAGCTGGGCGCGGCAGGCGTGGTCGGCCCGCCGGTACGACGTCTTCGACGCGGAACGCGCCCTGCCCGGACCCCTGATGCACCAGCTGTCGGAGCTGTTACGGGCGGTGCCGTCCCCGGTCATGCTCCAGGCGGCGGGCACGCGGCAGCTCCGTGACCTGGCCGAAGAGCTGCGGGCCTGTGCGGAGGAGCACGCCAAGATCGATCGCCACCTCGGTCCCGAGCTCTTCACCCGGCCCGTCGGTGCCCTGCTCGACGGACTCGCCGCCGGCGCGCCCACCGACGCGGGACTCCTGGCGGACGGCCCCGACGAACGGGTGTCCCGGGCGATGGCCGCCCTCGGCGGTACGGCGGCGCACTACGAGGGCCAGGCGGGCGCCGCGAAGCTGCGGCGGCTGACAGCGGCCGTCGACGACGTCACCGGGCGGGTCCGGCGCGTCCTCGAGCTGGCCGCGGAGTTCCGGTGGCGGCCGGTCGACGTGCCGGATCCGCACCAGCCCGAGCATGCGGATCTCGATCCCGCACTCCTGCCGGTCCTGATGGCCGCGCTGGAGAGCGACCCGGCCCCGGAGTCGCCGCACACCGCCGACGGACAGTCGCTGCTCGCCTGGTTCGCCGCCGAGGCCCTGGCCTCGGCGGACCCCCACCACCGGCACCAGGTCGCCGTCGTGGCCCGGCTCACGGACATCGACCCGAAGCTCCTCGAACCCGCACTGGCTCCGCTGGAGCGACTGCGCGCACGCGGTGCGGAGTTGCTCCGCGACGTGGGCGACAAGGGCGCCCAGAGCCTCGGCCCCCTGGGGGAGATGGTCACCGACGCGCTCGCCCGGGGCGACCTGGAGGAGGCCGGCCAGGGCGTCGAGCTGCTCGCCGAGGCGCGCGCCGAGTTCGACGTCCTCAACGGGCTCGAGCGGATGCGCGCGGGGCTCACCGCCCTCGCCGCCCCCGACGCCGCCGTCGCCCTGGACGTGCGCACCGCGGAAACCTACGTCGTGAACGGCGACGTGGACGCCGCCGCCGAATACCTCCGGCGCGCGGAGGACCGGCTCCGCGTCACGCTGACCGCCGCCGACCAGGACGCCGACACCGACCGGGCCGGTGACGGCACCGAGCAGCCGCACGCCCCCGGTCCGATGCCGTTCGAGAACGGGACCGCGCCCACCGCCCCACCGGAGGCGTACCCCGTCCCGGTGACCGTGGCTCCGCCGGACGACGGCCTGGGCTTTCCGGCCCAGCGGGGCAGCACCGTCGCCACCATCCAGGAGGGCTGGAGTCCGGACGCCTCCCCGGAGACCCGGGAGACGGCGCGGACGCTGCTGCGGCAGCTGGGCGCGCAAGGGTCGTTCCAGGAGGTGAGCCAGGTCGCGCGCCAGCTCACCTTCGCCGCCCCGGAGGCCGCCGCGGACCTGCTGGAGGCCGCCGTCCCGCGCTTCCCGCGACAGACCCACCCGACCATGTGGCAGTTGCAGGAGCAGGCTCTGCGCGCCGCCGGGCGGCACACGCCGGCCGACGAGGTGTTCCACCGGGGGCACCCGCCGCTGCCGCCGGCCGAGCTTTTCTCGGCGCATCCCCTCGCCCCGCTGCCGCCGCTCGCTCCCTGGCTGACCTCGCCCGACGGCGCGGCCCTCGGCGACCCGGCCGTCGCCGAGGCCGTGCGGCTCGCCGCCCTGAACGAGTCGGCCGCGGCCGCCGAGGCCTTCACCACCGCCGCGCGCGGCGGAGCCAAGATCGCGCTGGGGCCCGCGGTGGGCTGGCACGTCGCGGCCGGCAGCCCGGCCGCGGCGCTGGCCCTCTACCGCGACCTCGCCCCGCGGCAGTACCTCAACGCGGCCGCCGCCTGGAACATCGCCTGCGCCTACGCCGCGGTGGGAGCCGACCGGCTCGCCGTCGACTCCCTGCGCGTGATGGCCCGGGTCCTCCCCGGCCGCCCGAACCAGGAGCAGAAGGCCGCGGCCGACGCCTACTGTGCGCGCCTCGGCTTCCCCTCCCCGTTCACGGAGACCGACACCCGGCGGGAACCGCCGGTCCAGGCCGTCGAGGAACAGACGCGCGAATCCCTGGCGAAGCGGATGTACGAGAGCGGGGACGTCGAGGGAGCCGCCCGCGAGCTCGAGGACCTGCTCCGCACCAACCCCTCGTCGCCGGGGGCGTTCCTCATGCTGCGCATCTGCCGGGAGACGGGGGACCTCCCGCGCGCCCAGGCCGTCGTCCGGCGCATCTCCGAGACGCGCGACGCACCGAGCTGGCGCCACCACATCGAACTGGCCCGCACCGCCCTCGACAGCCGCATCGCCGACTACGAGGTGGCCCGTCACGAGCTCGAGCGGGCGCGGGAACTCAACGCCACCGAGACCTGGATCGCGCCGCTCGAACAGCGCCTGAGGGAGGTGACGGCGGCCGGGCACGTCCCCGGTGCCGACCAGCGCGACAGCCGTCCCGGGGCCGGGCTGCCCGGCCCGGCGCCGTGGACGTCGGACCGGTCGGCGCTGCAGGCCGAGTCCTCCCGCTTGGCCGCGTACGGCGGCATGGGCACGGCCGACATCGTGGCGGGCCTGCGCTCGGGAACGCTGCCGGCCCCGTCCGAGGCAACGCTGAGCGAGCTGCAGGACGCCGTCGCCGTCTGCCACGACGACTACCTCGTCCGCGACTTCGCCTTCTGGCTGATGGACACGGGACGCCCCGGGGAAGCCGTACGGCTCCTGGAACGCAGCCTGGTCTGGACGGCGCCCCAGCGGATCCCGCGCGTCCTGCTCGTCCGGGACCGAGCGGCCGCCGCGGCCGGCCTCCCGGCCTCCGCGCTGCATCCGCGCAGCGCCCCGCGCCTCGCCGAGGCGGGGCCGGCGGTACCCGCGCGGGCCCACCACATCGGTGTCCACCGCACGCCGATCGTCGGCCCCCCGGCCACCCAGCCGGTCATCCGCGCGGCCCAGCAGCCGCTTCCCGGTGCTTCGCGCGACGAGGTGGCCGACGCGTGGGCACGGGCCGCCCGCGCCCACCCCGTGGCCACCGGCAACGCGCTGGCCGATCTCGTCGAGGCGGGGCGGGCCGAGGAGGCCCTGCGGCTGCACAGCGACCTGGCCGACACCCGCTGGCTCGGTTCCGGCAGCGCGTGGAACCTCGGCTGCGCGTACGCCGCCACCGGCCGGCTGGAGGCCGCGGCGGCCACCTTCGAGTACCACGCGCGGGTGTCGACACGTCGATACGACCTGCAACAGCTCGACTGGCTCGGCAGGCTCTTCGCCGTCGTGGGCAGACCGGTGCCCACTCCGGCCAGGAGCGGCCCGGAACCGGCCTTCACGCCGGCCGCCCCTTCAACCGCCGCCGCGGTGCGCGCCCCCGCGCCGCCGTCCCCCGTCTGGCAGGCCTCCCGGGTCGCCTACCCGCGGACGCCGACGCCTGCCTCCGCGCCCGTACGGTCCTCGTACGCCCTGGAGGAAGCGGAGTCCAACGCCGCGGAGCTGATCGCCCAGTGCCGCAGCGAGCCGACGTCCCACCACTTCCGCCTCGCGGCCGACGCCGCCCGCCGGGCCATGCGGGCCGGTGGCACCGCCACGGCCGGTCGCTATGTCGCGACCATGCGCGAGCTGTTCACCTACCAGCCGGACCCGCAGCCGGACACGGTCGCCGCCATGGCGATGGTGCTGGAGACGGCGGAGCGGTACGAGAACGCCTGGGACCTGCTGACCGAATGGATCGAGCGGAGCAGGGGCAAGGTCGCCGAACTGCTCGCCTCCGCCGTCCGTGTCGCACCGATACTCGGGCGCGTGGAGCAGCTCTACGAGTTCCTGCAGCCCTACGTCACCCCCGACAGCGGCTTCGAGCTGCACCTCAGCCTGGCCAAACTGGCCCAGAGCCTGCACCGCAAGGACGAGGTCGTCCACCACGCCGAGACGGCGTTGCGGCTGAGCCCGAACTGCGCCGAGGCGGCCAATCTCCTGCAGCGGTACGGCGGCGGCAGGCTGCCCCGCCACGACCATCAGCAGGCCGTCGGACTGCGCCAGCGGCTCGCCGAGGCGCCGCGTCGGCAGGCCGTGGACATGCTGGAGGGCGAGTACGGTGACGCCCTCGCCGGGCTCCGGGTGCAGGCGCTGTCGTACTTCCGGCCGGAGGTCAGCCGGAACACCTTGAAGAAGCTGCTCAGCGGGCCGCTGCGGGAACCGGCCGCGGACCTGCTCGCCGCCGCGGAGGACGACTGGGAACTCGCCTCGGACCATGCGCGAAGGCTGCTCGACGAGGCACCCCGGTCGATCGATCTGATCAAGGCCGCCGCCTACTGCCTGATCGAGGCGGCGCGCCACGACGAGGTCCGAACGGTGGCGGGGCTGCCGGGCTCGGAGGCCGACAGCCGCGAGATCCTCGTTCGGCTCGCCTGCGCGCAGGGCGATCACGCCGAGGCCGGACGGCTGATGTCCGGCATCGAGGTCTGGCACAACGACCGGACCAAACTTCTCGCCCACGTGGGCGTGCTCGCCCAGCCCGACATGGGCGACAACCCGGCCGAGGCGGCCCGCCTCCTCCTGGTGCACGCCCGGCTGAAGCCCCGCAGCGAGAACCTGGCGGGACTCGCGGCGCTCCTGGCTCACCAGGCCGGCCGCAACGAGCTGGTCGACGAGGCGATCGAACTTCTCCGGCGCGACGAACTGCCGTCCACGCAGGCTCTGGTGGACAGCGCGCTCGCGGCGCACGTGCCCGAGGCGCTGCACGGGATCGGCCGCCCCCTCGGCGGCGACCAACTGCGCGCGATCGTCGCCTCCCTGGAGAACGACCGGGAACGCGCCGTGCGCTTCCTGTCCCACACGAACAGCCGGACCAGCCGGGTCTACGGCGACGAACAGCAGGTCAGCAACCGTATCCTCGGGCGGATCTACGCCGAGGACGGCATGATCGAACGGGCGCTTGAGGCGTACCGGAAGGCGCTGGAGCTGGGCGCCGACAGGGAAGGGATCCTGCGTGAGCTGACGGAGCGGTGCGCGGAATGGAGCGCGGCGGATCCGTCCCAGGCGGCGCGCGCGCTGCTCACGGACGGCGCGGTGACCGACCTCTGGGCCGAGGCGGAGGTCACGCCGGAGGCCGCCGCCCTGGTGGCCCGCCTGGCGGAGCGGCCCGGACGCCCCGGCCCGGAGCTGGCCGCGCAGGTGGAACAGGTCGCTCACGCCTTCGCCGACGGCGCCGTCGGGCCGGACGCCCAGCTGTGCCGGCGCCTGGGGGAGCGGTGGCGGCGGCTGGTCGAGATGATGGCGGACGCCAATGCGCGGGGCGAGGCACCGCTGCCGCCGATCGGCGCCGAGCGCCCCGACGTGGACGTCACCTTCAGGGAGGGCACGGCACGGGCGTACGCGCTCGCCTCCGCCGCTCTGCGGGACGCCGCCCTTCACGTGCACGGCGTGCTCAAGGGGGTCTGGGAGACCACCGGGCACGAGCGGCTGCGAGCCGATGCGGGCACCCAGGTCCCGCTCAGCTGGCGGGAGAGCAAGGTCACGCGGCTCGAAGGCGGACCGGTGGAACTCCGCCTCAAGCTCAGGGCCGGTCCCGAACCGCTCGGCCAGGTGACCGTGCGGGTACGGGGCACGGACATCGTTCACGAGCTCGGCCGCATGGAGCCGGGAGCCGTGTCCTCCGTCTTCCTCGTCGTGCCCTGGAACGGCAACCAGCTGGTCATCGACGCCGACGGCGTCCTGCCCGACCGGAGCCTGGGCCAGGCGAAGAAACTCGCGGCGAAGATCGAACCGCTCACCCGCCGCGAGGGACTCTCCTCCCGCTTCCGCCCCGGCGATCCCGTGAACACGACGATGTTCGCGGGCCGGGCCGCGGAGATGGAGCGGCTGCGGGCCGCCTTCGGCGACGCCTCGAGCGAATCGGTCCCGCCGGTGTGCATGACGGGATCACGCAGGGTCGGAAAGACGTCCCTGGTGCGTCAGCTGACCCGGCTGTGGGGCGGCACGCCCGAATCCCTCCTTCCGCCCGAGCGCTGGCGCATCCCCCAGGTCTTCCCGGTCCTGCTCGACGGCCAGGCGGTGGATCCCGGCTCGGCCCCGCTCCTCACCTGGATCGCCAAGGAGGTGCGCGACCAGGTCGAGGAGCACTACGACCCCGACCCCGCCGTCCTGACCCTCCCCGAAGCGCCGCACGCGGTCGACTTCCGGCGGTGGTGGCGGGGCGTGCGGCGGGCGGTCTGGCAGGACCGGAAGGTGGGGCTGCTGCTCGTGATCGACGAGACGCAGGATCTCCTGCGCCGCTACGAGGACGCGGCGGAGCTGTCCCGCGCCCTCGGCGACCTCCGGCGGCTGCGCCAGGACGGCACCCTCGCGCTGCTGCTCACCAGCTCCGGCACGGCCGCCCAACTGGGCGAGCGGCTGGCCGGCACCCTCTCCCACCAGGACTTCCTGCGCCCCGTCCCGCTCGGCCCGCTCGACCGGCAGGCCACGCTCCAAGTCCTCCACCAGGGCTTCTCCGGCACCGGTGTGGACGTGCGGCCCACCGCGGCCGAGCTGGTCTTCCGCTACACCTCGGGGCACCCCCAGCACGTCCACATGATGGGGCGGGCCCTGTGTGAGCTCCTGGAGTCCGAGCGCCCGCGTACGGTCGTCGACGACGCCCTGGTGGACGAGGCCTTCCGTCAGGTGACGGGGCAGGACGAGGCCGTGCTCGGGCTCCTCGACGCGTACGCCCCGGTGGAGGACACGCTGGACGTGCTCCTCCGGGTCGCCCAGGAGCTCCTCACGGACCCCGAGGAGAAGGCGGTGCGTGCCGCCCTGGCCGAGGAGACACATCGCAGGCGGCTGGACGACTACCTCGAATACGGTCTGCTCGTCCGCAACGGCACCGAGCTGACCTGGATCAACAGCATCGTCGAGACGTGGCTGGCGGGGCAGACACCTTCCTGGGACGACGGCACGGCGGCCTCCCACGAGCAGGAGAAGGAACTGCGCCCGCACTACGTGGTCACGTACCGGTACGAGAACTCGCTGACGAACGCGTGCGAAGTCCAGCCCCTCCCGCACCGGGACGTCACGTACATCGCCAAGCGGTATCCGGAGGCTCCGCAGACGACGCTGCAACGGATCGAGGAGCTCTTCGACGGCCAGTCGGGGATGACGGTGGAGGGCCTGCCCGACGGCTGGAAGCGCAACGGCAGCTGGCTGCTGCACCGGAAGGTCGCCGGGCGATCGCTGGCCGCCTCCCTGCGCCACGGCCGAGGCATGAAGCCCTTCGAAGCGGCCCGCATGGTGATGTACGCGTGCTACGCGGTGGGCCAGGTCTGGGAGGAGCGGAAGACGACGCACGGCGACATCCGCCCCGGTAACCTCATCGTGCCCGAGCACGCGGACGGGGCGCCGTTGTACGTGGTCGGATGGGGGCACGGCGGCGGGCTCGGGAAGGGCGGGTCGCTGGAGCCGCTCCTGCCGAGCACCCCTTCCGGCTACTACCCCTGGGCCGCCCGGGAGGGACGTGTCCCCACACCGGAGGACGACACCTTCGCGCTGGCCGGCGTCCTGTACTGCTTGCTCAGCGGCAAGGAGGAACTGCCGTGGGACGGAGCCGCGTCCGGCGACCCGCGATACGACCACATGCCCGAGGCGTTGAAGCTGGTCCTTCGCACGGCTCTCGGGGTTCCTGCGCAACGATTCCGCTGGCCCGCCGAGCTTGCCGCCGCGATCAGCAGCGTCCTGCCTCAGGAGCCCTCGGAGAAGCAGGACTCGCAAAGCAACGTCTTCAATGTTTCCCTCAACAACACCACATCCACCCAGGCGACCAGTAACTCGGAGGCAACGGCAAACATGGGCGACACGTTCGAAGTCAAGGGCACGTTCACCAACTCGGCCGTCGGCAACAACGTCACGAACACCGGCAACACCAACACGCAGGGCGCCCCGGCCGCGTCCGATGGTTCCGAGGCGAGCCTCGCCGATCTCGTGACCCGGCTCCAGGCGGAACTGGACGCCATTCGGTCGCAGTTGAGTGCCGGTGACGCTCAGGACCTGGACGTGCACGTCGCCTCGCTCGCGACCGAGGCCGAGAGCGAGCAGCCGGACGCCCGGCGCGTCGGCCGGCTCGCCGGATGGGTCGGCGGCATCCTCCGGGGCATCGGTGCGGCGGCCTCCGCCATCGCCGTGACCGATGCCATCAGCGGGCAGTTCGGTTCCTGACCGCCCTTCCGACACACGTGCCGGGGTCTCACTCCTTCGGGTGAGACTTCGGACGGCGGAACCTCCCGGGCCGGGCCGCGCGCGAGAATCGACCCGGCCACAGGGGCGGGCCTGTGTGCCGCAGGGTCTTCGGGCGCTGGCGGGCCTCGGGAAGGGCCGTGGATGTTCCGTGACAGGGCGTTGGTTGCCGAAGGCTCCCGGCTGAGGCGGATGGCCCCGCCGGCGGCTCCGTTCGCGTGGGGGGCCGTGGCCGTCGCGTGGCGGTTGTGGTGTCCGCTGGCCCGGCAGCCGGGGCTGCCGATGCGGATCGCCACCAGTGTCGTGTTCTTCAGCGTGGGCATCGGGCTCGTTCTCGGGGTGCGGCGCGGGCTCAGCCGGGAGTTGGCGCGCGTGCGGGCCGTCGCCGACGCCACCCAGCAGGTGCTGCTGCGGCCGCCGCCCCCGCGGCTCGACGGGCTCGCCGTGGCAGCGGGCCAGCTGTCCGCCTCACGCGGGGCCGTGGTCGGCGGGGATCTGTACGAGGCGACCGCCACGCCGTACGGCGTGCGGATCGTCATCGGGGACGTGCGGGGGCACGGGCTCGCCGCGCTGGGGGCCGTGGTGGCCGTGCTGGGGAGCTTCCGGGAGGCCGCGCACGACGAGCCCGAGCTCGCCGGGGTGCTGCGCAGGCTCGAGCGGGCGCTCGGGCGGCATCTGCGCGAGCGGGCCAGGGAGGAGCACCCGGCGCGCTCCGGGCGGACGCCCGAGCATCCGGCGGCCGAGGAGTTCGTGACCCTGCTGCTGCTGGAGATCCGGCCCGACGGGTACGTGGACGTGCTCGACTGCGGCCACCCCGGGCCGTACCGGATCGGCGGCCGGTGCGTCGAGCCCGTGCCCGTCGGCGAACCCCTGCCGCCGCTCGGCGCCTTCCCACTGCCCGTCGACCTCGTGCCGTACCGCGCGACCCGGCTGCTGCCCGGCGAGACGCTGGTGCTCCACACCGACGGCGCCGAGGAGGCGCGGGACGACCACGGGCGGTTCTTCCCGCTCGCGGCCGTCCTCGCGGGTGCGGCGCGCGAGGCGCCGGCGGCGCTCGTCCACCGGGTCCACGCCGCTCTGCTGCGTCACACGGGCGGCCGGCTCACCGACGACGTCGCCCTGCTCGTCGTACGCAACGACCGGGTACGGGTACCGGCGCAGCCCGCCGAACCCGGGCTGCGCCGTACCCGGCCCGCGCCCTCCCCGCGCTAGTGGTCCACACCAGCGAGACAGGGGGACGGGTGACCGGCGCCGCCCGCGCTGCCACGGAGTGTCGGGCAGATCAACAGCGCGGGCGGCGCGTCGACCGGGCGGCCGCACTGTAGAGGGGGAGCCGGCGCCCGGTCCTCGCCCTTCGGCGAGGATCCAAGTCAACCCGTACCGGGGCGACTTCGGCACCGCACGCGGAAGGGAAGAAGATGTACTTCGTTCACACCCCGTGCGAAACCGCCCCTCACTACTCTGAGCGCACCGAAAGACCGGAGCGGTCCCATGCAGCCCAACACCCTCCTCGACGCCCTGCTCGACGAAGCGGGCATCTCGCACGCCGGTCTCGCCTCCCGGGTGAACCAGGCGGGGCGGTCCCGGGGCCTCGCCCTGCGGTACGAACACACCGCCGTCGCCCGCTGGCTGAAGGGGCAGCGGCCGCGCGGCCAGGTCCCCGACCTGATCTGCGAGGTGCTCGCCGGGCGGCTGCGCCGCGCCGTCACCCTCGACGACATCGGCCTCGGGGTGCCCGGCGCGGGCCTGCCCGTCCCCGGCACCCCGCTCTCCGGGTTCGTCGAGCGGGCCACCGCCCTCTGGCGCTCCGACGAGCAGCGGCGCCCCCACATCCGCGGCGCCCAGGCGGTGACCGGGACCCCGGCCGTGATGCCCGTGTGGGAGTGGGAGAACCCGCCCGAGGACGTCGACGTCTCCCGCGACGGCCGCACCCGCGTCTCGGCCGCCGACGTCGAGATGCTGTGCGCGGCCCGCGCGCACTACGAGCAGATGTACCGCAAGGCCGGCGGCCTGGCCACGCGCGCCCGGATCGTCGGCTTCCTCAACTCCGAGACCGCGCCGCTGCTGCGCGGCGCCTACGGCGACGCGCTGGGCCGGCGGCTGCACCGCGCCACCGGCGGCCTGGTGGCGGTGGCCGGGATCTGCGCGTACGACTCCGACGCCCACGGCCTCGCCCAGCGCTACTTCCATCAGGCGCTGCGGCTCGCGAAGGCGAGCGGTGACCGCGGCCTCGGCGCCTATGTCGTCGCCCTGCTGGTCAACCAGTCGCTGTTCATGGGGGAGTACCGGCAGGCCGTGGCCTTCGCCGAGGCCGCGCTGCGCTCGGCGGGGCGCGAGATCACCCCCGCGCTCGCCGCCGACCTGACGGCCATGCAGGCGAAGGCGTACGCACATCTGGGCGACGGCGCCGCGGCCTTGGCCTGCATCCTGCGGGCCGAGGCGGAGGCGGAGCGGATCAGCCCCGGCAGCGAGCCCGCCGAGACCGGCTACGTCCAGCCGGGTCTCGTCAACGTGCAGGTCGCCGAGGCCCTGCTCAGTCTGGGTGAACTCGCCGCCGCCCACGAGCACGCGGCGGCGGCCGTCGGGACCCCGGCCCACGACCGGGGGCGGGTGCACCGGCTCGCGATGCTGTGCCAGATCGAGCTGCGCCAGGGCGAGCCGGACCGGGCCGCCCGGACGGCCGTGGAGATGACGGAGCGGGCCCGCGGGATGGAGTCGCGCCGGCTGCGGGACCGGCTGCGGCTGGTGCGCGAGCAGCTGCTCGCGAGCGGAGGAGGGGACGCGCGGCAGGCGGCCGAGCTCATCGACAGCGCGCTGCGCGTGCCACTGTGACATGGCGTCCGCGCCGGCGTGAGACCCTCCCTCGGCCGTGCGCTGCGCGCGCCCCCGTGAGCTTTTCCTTGCGACCGGGCAGGAGCTGCGATATTGCCACCAAGTAATCACCGACCAGTCGGAAGGTGGCAAAAACGTGCAGTGGACGAAATTAAGCGAACATCCCGTCTATGAGAACCGTTGGTTCCGGGTCAATCTCGCGGACGTCGAACTCCCCGACGGCCGCCGGCTCGACCACTACCTGATCCGGCTCCGCCCCGTCGCCGCCGCGACCGCCGTCAACGACGCCGACGAGGTCCTGCTGCTCTGGCGCCATCGTTTCATCACCGACAGCTGGGGCTGGGAGCTGGCCGCCGGCGTCGTCGAGGACGGCGAGGACATCGAGGCCGCCGCGGCGCGGGAGATGGAGGAGGAGACGGGCTGGCGCCCCGGGCCGTTGCGTCCGCTCCTCACCGTCGAGCCGTCCAACGGTCTCACCGACGCCCGCCACCACCTCTACTGGAGCGAACGGGCGACCTGGACCGGTCCGCCGCAGGACGCCTTCGAGTCCTCGCGGCTGGAATGGGTCCCGCTCAAGCTCGTCCCCGACATGATCGCCCGGGGTGAGGTCCCCGCCGCCAACATGGCCGCGGGGCTGCTGATGCTGCACCACCTGCGGCTGGGGTGACCCCGGAGAGGCGCCCCGGCCGGTGGAAAAGGCCGGACGGCCCGTACCTGTGCGGTGTACGGGCCGTCCGGCGGCAGGGGAGAAAGGTCCTCAGGAGTACGGGTAGAAGCCCGAACCCGTCTTGCGGCCCAGCCGGCCCGCGTCCACCATCCGCTGCAGCAGCGGGGGAGCGGCGTACAGCGGCTCCTTGTACTCGGCGTACATCGAGTCGGCGATCGAGGCGATCGTGTCCAGACCGATGAGGTCCGAGAGCTTCAGCGGCCCCATCGGGTGGGCGCAGCCGAACTCCATGCCGTTGTCGATGTCCTCGCGGCTCGCGATGCCGGACTCGAACATCCGGATCGCGGAGAGCAGGTACGGCACGAGCAGCGCGTTCACCACGAAGCCCGAACGGTCCTGCGCACGGATCGCGTGCTTGCCGAGGGTCTTCTCCGCGAAGAGCTGCGCCCGGCTGATCGTGCCCTCGGAGGTGGTGAGGGCGGGGATCAGCTCGACGAGCTTCTGGACCGGAGCCGGGTTGAAGAAGTGGATGCCGATGACGTTGTCGGGGCGGGAGGTCGCCACGGCCAGCTTCACCAGCGGGATGGAGGAGGTGTTGGAGGCCAGGATGGCGTCCGGCCGGGTCATCACCTGGTCGAGCACCTGGAAGATCTCGGTCTTGACCTGCTCGTTCTCCACGACCGCCTCGATCACGAGGTCGCGGTCGGCGAACTCGCCCAGGTCGGTGGTGAAGCTGAGCCGCGCGAGCGTCGCGTCGCGCTCCTCCTCGCTGATCTTGCCGCGTTCGGCGGCCTTGTCGAGCGAGTTGTAGAGCCGCGTGCGGCCGATCTCCAGCGCCTCGCCGGTGGTCTCGGCGACCTTCACCTCGAGGCCGCTGCGGGCACACACCTCCGCGATGCCTGCGCCCATCTGGCCGCAGCCCACCACTCCGACGCGCTCAATGTCGGCCATGGAGTCCGTCACCTCGTGCCTTTCGCTGTTTCCTGGCGGCGGGCCCGTGTGATTCCGGTGCGTCCGCCTCGACTCCACGACGTTACTCCCGACGGGGCGGATGATCGATCGTTCTGGGAGGGGCATGCTCTCCCAGACGCTGTGACGTATCCGATAGCGAGGGGTGACAAATGCCGCCGATCGGTAGAAGAGGGTTCGTGGCGGGGGTGACGCTCGCGACGCTCGGCCTCGGCGGCCGGGCGGCGGCCGACGCGCCGGGCGGAGGTGGCGGTGGGCCGGGCGGAGGTGGGGCGGGGCCGGACCGTGGCGGCGGTGGGCCAGGGCGGGGTGGCGCCGGGGGCGGGCCGGGCCGTGGTGGCGCCGGCGGCGGGCGGAACGCCCCCGCCTTCCGCGGCATGTGGGTCGCGACCGTCACCAACCGTGACTTCCCCTCCCGGCCCGGCCTGAAGGCGGCCGAGCAGCGCGCCGAGCTCGTCGCCCTGCTCGACCTCGCGGTCCGGCGCGGGATGACGGCCGTCGTGCTGCAGATCCGGCCGTCCGCGGACGCCCTGTGGCCCTCGCCGTACGAGCCCTGGGCCGCGTGCCTCACCGGGGTCCAGGGCCGCGATCCGGGCTGGGACCCGCTCGGCACCGCCGTGACCGAGGCGCACGCCCGCGGCCTGGAACTGCACGCCTGGTGCAACCCGTACCGCGTCGCCTCCCACACCGACCCCGACCGGCTCGCCCCCGGTCACCCGGTCCGGCGGCACCCCGAGTGGGCCCTCACCTACAACGGCAGGATGCTCTACAACCCCGGCCTGCCCGAGGTCCGGAGCCACGTGCAGGACGCCATGCTCGACGCCGTACGCCGCTACGACGTCGACGCCCTGCACTGGGACGACTACTTCTATCCGTATCCGGTCGCGGGGGAGGTCATCGACGACGACGCGGCGTTCCGGGAGCACGGGGACGGCTTCGCGGACCGGGCGGCGTGGCGCCGGAACAACATCGACGTGCTGGTGTCCGAGACGGCGGCGCGGATCAAGGAGCTCAAGCCCGGGGTCGCCTTCGGTATCAGTCCCTTCGGCGTCTGGCGCGACGCCGCCGACGATCCCGCCGGGTCCGACACCCGCGCGGGCCTGTCGACCTACGACGACCTGTACGCCGACACGCGCCGGTGGATCCGGGAGCGGTGGATCGACTACGTGGTACCGCAGCTCTACTGGAACATCGGCTTCGCCGCCACCGACTACGCCAAGCTCGTGCCGTGGTGGGCCGAGACCGTCCAGGACACCGGGGTACGGCTCTACCTCGGCGAGGCGCTCTACAAGGTCGGTGACCCCGCCCAGCCGGACGCCTGGCAGGACCCGCGGGAGCTGGCCCGTCATGTCGCCCTGGCCAGGAAGTACCCGGCCGTCGGCGGGCACTGCTACTTCGCGGCCAGAGAGGTCGCGGAGGATCCGCTCGGCGCGCTGACGACCGCGCTCGCGGAATCCCCCTAGGAGGGGGCGGTCGGGCTCGCGGAATCCCCCTAGGCGGGGTGGTCGGGCCAGGAGAGCCGGGGGCGGACCCCCGGCGCCCGGGGGCTCAGGCGCCCCCGGTCTCCAGGTGGTGGCGGACGACGGTGTCAGGGCCCGGCGACACCACGGCCTCGTGGCCGTCGTCGTCGAACTTGACGCGGAACGGGGGGTTGCCGTCCTCCCCCAGTACCTTCAGGACCTTGGCCGTACGGTCGTGGTGGCCGACCGTCCGACCGTGCACGACCAGCTGGTCGCCCTCGGACGCACGCATCGGTGACCTCCTCGCGGCTGGGCTTGCCCTACTGGGAGTCTACGTCTGCCATTGTGACCTGGCTCACCCCCGGAGTCGCGCTGGGCCGCGTCAGCTCTTCGCCCGCTGGGTCACCGCGATGCAGACCAGCACCGCCCCGGCGGCCAGCGGGGCGGCCGGCGCGAGGTCCTCGCCGAGCACCGTCACCGACCAGACCAGCGTCAGCAGCGGCTGGGCGAGCTGCAGCTGGCTGGCACGCGGGATGCCGATGGCCGCCATGCCCCGGTACCACACGTACAGACCGAAGAACGTGGACCCCGCCGCCACCCAGACGAGGCCGACGATCCCGTGGGCGGTGAGGTGCACCGGCTCGTACGCGAGGGCCACGGCCGCGCCGACCGCCATGAGCGGCAGGCACAGCACGAGCGCCCAGCCGATCACCTGCCAGCCGGGCATCAGGCGCGCCAGCCGTCCGCCCTCGGTGTAGCCGGCGGCGCACACCAGCAGGGCGCCGAAGAGGTAGAGGTCGCCGGTCGACAGCGCCCCGCCGCTCTGCTGGAGCGTGAAGGCGAGCACGACGACGGCTCCGGCGACGGCCGCGGCCCAGAACATCCGAGAGGGGCGCCGGCCGGTACGGATCGCGGCGAACGTCGCCGTGGTCAGCGGCAGCAGCCCCACGACGACGGCGGCGTGCGAGGTGGTGGAGGTCTGCAGGGCGAGCGTCGTCAGGAGCGGGAAGCCGACGACGACGCCGCCGGCGACGACCGCGAGCCCCGCCCAGTGGCGCCGCTCCGGCAGCGGTACCCGGCCCGCCAGCAGGAAGGCTCCCGCGATCAGCGCGGCGAGGACCGAGCGGACGGCGACCAGGGACCAGGGACCGAAGCTCTCCAGGCCCCACACGGTGGAGGGGAAGGTCAGCGAGAAGGAGATCACTCCGAGCGCGGCGAGCAGGGTGCCACCGCTGACGGGTGTGCGGCGGGAGGCGGCGTCCGGGGCGGCGGGGGCGGTGTCCGCCCCGACGGTCCCCGCGTCCGGGGAGGTGGTGACCGCTATCGTGCTCGGAGTAGTAGCGCTATTCTGTGCTCTCATGTATGAGCGTAGCAGTGTGGCCGAGCTGGTGAAATCCCTGAAGGCGGAGCTGAATCGCTACTCGCCAGGTGAGAAGCTGCCGTCGAGTCGGGCTCTCGTGGAGCGCCACCGCGTCTCCCCGGTCACGGTCACCCGCGCCCTCGCCCAGCTCGCCGCCGAAGGCCTCGTCGTCACCCGCCCCGGTGCCGGCGCCTACCGCGCCGAGCCCCGCGGTGCCGCGCCCGTCGCCGGCGACACCTCGTGGCAGGAGGTGGCGCTGAGCGCCGACAGCGCCACCGAGCTCGTTCCCCGGTCCGTCGACGCCTCCGGCGTCCTCGTCACGTTGTCCGCGCCCCCGCCCGGCGTCGTCGAGTTCAACGGCGGCTACCTCCACCCCGCCCTGCAGCCCGAACGCGCCCTCGCGGCCGCCCTCGCCCGGGCCGGCCGCCGCCCCGGCGCCTGGGGCCGGCCGCCCGCCGACGGCCTGCCCGAACTGCGCGAGTGGTTCGCCCGCGAGATCGGCGGCACCGTGACCGCCGCCGAGATCCTCATCACCGCCGGCGGACAGTCCGCCATCACCACCGCGCTGCGCGCGCTGGCCCCGCCCGGCGCCCCCGTCCTCGTCGAGTCGCCCACCTACCCCGGCATGCTGGCCGTCGCCCGCGCCGCCGGACTGCGGCCCGTCCCCGTCCCCACCGACGCCGACGGCATCCGCCCCGACCTGCTCGAAGCCGCCTTCCGGGCCACCGGCGCCCGGGTCGTGGTCTGCCAGCCGCTGTTCCAGAACCCCACCGGGGCCGCCCTCTCCGTCGAACGCCGCGCCGCCGTGGTGCGGATCGCCCGCGCCGCCGGCGCCTTCGTCGTCGAGGACGACTTCGCCCGCCGGCTCGTCCACGAGGACGCCGGGCCGCTGCCGCCCACCCTCGCCGCCGACGACCCCGACGGCGTCGTCGTCCATGTCTGCTCGCTCACCAAGATCACCTCGGCGAGCCTGCGGGTCGGCGCGCTCGCCGCGCGCGGGCCCGTCCTCGAACGGCTCCGGGCCATCCAGGTCGTCGACAGCTTCTTCGTGCCCCGGCCCCTGCAGGAGACCGCGCTCGAACTCGTCGGCTCGCCCGCCTGGAAGCGTCATCTGCGTGCCGTGTCCGCCGAGTTGAAGAACCGGCGGGACGCCATGACCGGCGCCGTCGCGCTGCGGCTGCCCGAGTTCGCCGTGCCGCACGTGCCGTCCGGCGGCTACCACCTGTGGCTCCGGCTCCCCGAGACGCTCCCCGAGGCCGAGCTGCTCGCCGCCGCCCTGCGTGCCGGCGTCGCCGCCGCCCCCGGCCGCCCCTACTTCTGCGCCGAGCCGCCCGCCGGGCACATCCGGCTGAGTTTCGCGGGTGTCGCGGGAGCCGCGGAGATCGTCGAGGGGGTGCGGAGGCTGCGGTCCGCGGTCGACGAGCTCACCCGCTGAGCCCGCGGGCGGCGGGGCGCGGGCGTTCACGGGGCCCGGCCGGGGTCTCCGGCGGCCCTCGCCCCCGGCACATTCGCCTGACACGGGACGGCGGCCCTGGCAGCCTGGGGCCATGACCGACATCCGTACCGAGAACGGCACCGTCATGCACGGGGCGTACGAGATCTCAGCCGACCCGTCCCGCATCGACGCCGAGCGCGTCCACCACTGGCTGTCCACCGACTCCTACTGGGCCCTGGGCCGACCTCGGGAGAAGCAGGACCGGGCCATCGCCGGCTCGCTCAACTTCGGCGCCTACGACGCCGAGAGCGGCGAGATGGCCGCCTACGCGCGGATCGTCACCGACTACGCCACCTTCGCCTGGCTCTGCGACGTCTACGTCGACCGCCCGGCCCGCGGCACCGGCCTCGGCACCGCCCTCGTCGCCGCCGTCCGCGACCACCTGGAGCCGTACGGGCTGCGCCGCGTCATGCTCGCCACCGCCGACGCGCACGGCGTGTACGAAAAGGTCGGTTTCACGCCACTGCAGAATCCGGACAAGTGGATGGCTCTCGGACAGCATTGACCGAGCCCGCTCGCTGACCTGCGCAATGACCTCTTGACCTGCGGGGCGGGCGGCCTCACGATCGCGGCCATGGGTCTTCGGGTCACGCTGGTCGCGGCGGCGCGCAGCTCCTCCCTGCTCGCCGAACGTTTCGACGACGACCGGCCGCTCGACGAGGCCGGCTGGTACGAGGTGCAGCTTGCCGCGCCCCGGCTGATTCCGCTCGGTGCGGCCGAGCTCCGCTACTGCTCCCCGACGCCCCGCAGCAGGGCCACCGGCACCGCCCTCGGCTACGCCCCGCTCGCCCAGCCGGCCCTGCGGGACTGCGACATGGGGCGCTGGCGCGGGCTGACGCTGGCCGAGGTCGCCGCGCTCGAACCGGCCGCCGTCGACGCCTGGCTTTCCGACCCGCGCAGCGCGCCGCATGGTGGAGAAACGCTTCTCTCGTTCATCACGCGGGTCGGGGGGTGGCTCGACACCCGGCCGGCCGACGACGGGGAGATCGTGGCCGTGGCCGAACCCGCCGTCGTACGGGCCGCGCTCGTCTACGCCCTGAAGGCGCCGCCCGCGACGTACTGGAACGTCGACGTCCGGCCCCTGTCGACGGTCACCCTCGCGGGGCGCCCCGGGCTGTGGCACCTCCAGCTGGCGGCGGCCGTGGGCTGACGCGTCCCGTGGGCCGACGCGTCCCGCCCGCGGCCGCGGGCTCCCGGCGGCCGGGGCCCGCGGGGCGGGGGCCGGCCGGCCCGACCGGCTAGCCTGGGGGCACGATGAACCGTCTGACCACGTCATGGGGCACCTTCCCGCTCACCCGCTTCCCCGAGGACCCGCGCGACCAGCTGCGGGCCTGGGACGCGGCCGACGAGTACCTGCTGAACCACCTCGCGGAGACCGGCACCGATCTGTCCGGCACCGTCGCCGTCGTCGGCGACCGCTGGGGCGCGCTCGTCACCGCGCTCGCGGCCGCGGGACCCGGCGAGCTGGTCCAGATCTCCGACTCGTACCTCGGCCGGACCGCCACCGGCGAGAACCTGGCCCGCTCGGGGGCCGAGGGCGCCTCGGTGCGGCTGCTCACCACGCAGGACCCGCCGCCCGAGCGGGTCGACGTGCTGCTCGTCCGGGTGCCCAAGAGCCTCGCGCTGCTGGAGGACCAGCTCTACCGGCTCGCGCCGGCGGTGCACGAGAACACGGTGATCGTCGGCACCGGCATGGTGAAGGAGATCCACACCTCGACGCTCTCGCTCTTCGAGCGGATCCTCGGGCCCACGCGGACCTCGCTGGCGGTGAAGAAGGCCCGGCTCATCCACACCACGCCCGAGGCCCGCACCACGCCCGAGGCGCGGGAAGAGCGCGCCAACCCCTGGCCGTACCGCTACGCGCTGCCCGCCGACGCCCCGGCCGGGCTCGCCGGGCGGACGGTCGTCAACCACGCGGGGGTGTTCTGCGCCGACCGGCTGGACATCGGCACGCGCTTCCTCCTGAACCACCTGCCGCGCGGGCTCGGGCGGGCCCGGGTCGTCGACCTGGGCTGCGGGAACGGTGTCGTGGGGCTCGCCGTCGCGCTCGCCGAGCCCGAGGCGGAGCTGCTGTTCACCGACGAGTCGTACCAGGCCGTCGCCTCCGCCGAGGAGAACTTCGCCGCGCACCTCGGGGACGCCGGACGCAAGGCCGAGTTCGTCGTCGGCGACGGCCTCGCCGGCCTCGCGCCCGGCTCGGTGGACCTCGTCCTCAACAACCCGCCGTTCCACAGCCACCAGGCCACGACCGACCGCACCGCCCGCCGGATGTTCACCGACGCCCGCCGGGCCCTGCGGCCCGGCGGGGAGCTCTGGGTCGTCGGCAACCGGCACCTGGGCTACCACGTCACCCTGCGCCGGATCTTCGGTGCCTGCGAACTCGTCGCGAGCGACCCGAAGTTCGTGGTCCTCCGGGCCGTCAGGCGAGGGTGACCAGCTCCCGGTAGCCCTCGTTCCACAGGTCCTCCTCCGCGTCCGGAAGCACCAGCACCCGCTCCGGGCGCAGCGCGTCGATCGCGCCCTCGTCGTGCGTGACCATGACGATCGCGCCCGGGTACGTGCCCACGGCGGCCAGCACCTCGTCGCGCGAGGCCGGGTCGAGGTTGTTCGTCGGCTCGTCGAGCAGCAGCACGTTCGCGCCTGAGTGGACCAGGCCCGCCAGGGCGAGCCGGGTCTTCTCGCCGCCGGAGAGCACCCCGGCCGGCTTGTCGGCGTCGTCGCCCCGGAACAGGAACGCGCCGAGGACGCGGCGGACCTCCCCGTCCGTCAGGTGCGGGGCGGCGGCCGCCAGGTTCTCCCGGACCGTACGGGCGGGATCGAGCGTCTCGTGCTCCTGCGCGAAGTAGCCGAGACGCAGCCCGTGCCCGTGGACCACCCGCCCGGCGTCCGGGGTCTCCCGGCCCGCGAGGAGCCGTAGCAGGGTCGTCTTGCCGGCGCCGTTGAGCCCGAGCACGACGAGCCGGCTGCCCCGGTCCACCGCGAGGTCGACCCCGTCGAGGACCCGCCGGCCCCCGCCGTACCCCTTGGCCAGGGAGATCGCGCCCAGCGGCGTGCGGCCGCAGGGGGCGGGCTCCGGGAGCCGGATCCGGGCCACCTGCTCGCCGTGCCGGACCGCCTCGAGACCGTCCAGGAGCCGGTCGGCCCGGCGGGCCATGCTGCGGGCGGTGACCGAGGTGGCCGAGCGGGCCTTCATCCGGTCCGCCTGCGCGTGCAGCGCCGCCGCCTTGCGTTCGGCGTTGGCGCGCTCACGGGTGCGGCGGCGCTCGTCGGCCTCCCGCTGGGCCAGGTACGCGGCCCAGCCGGTGTTGTGGACGTCGACGGTCGCGCGCCGCGGATCGAGGTGGAAGACCCGGTTGACGGTGGCGGCGACCAGGTCGAGGTGGTGGCTGACCAGGACGAGGCCGCCCCGGTGCGCGGCGAGGTGGCCGCGCAGCCAGCCGACGGAGTCCGCGTCGAGGTGGTTCGTCGGCTCGTCGAGCAGCAGGGTGCCCTCCCGTCCGTGGCCGGCGAAGAGGATGCGGGCCAGCTCGACGCGCCGCTTCTGCCCGCCGGACAGGGTGCCGACGGGCCGTCCCGTCAGGTCGGCGGGCAGTCCGACTCCGGCCGCGACCCGGGCCGCCTCGGCCTCCGCCGCGTAGCCCCGCACGCCTCGAAGGCGGCCTCGGCGCGTGCGTACGCCTCCATGGCCCGGGCGTCGGCCCGCTCGGCGAGCCAGTCGGCGGCCTCACGCAGCCGCCGTACGGCCACGTCCATGCCCCGGGCGGACAGGATGCGGTCGGTGACGGACACCGACGGGTCGGCGGCGCGCGAGTCCTGCGCCAGGTACGCGACGGGGCCGGTGCGCAGGACGCTGCCGGCGGCCGGGGCGCGCAGCCCGGCCAGGGTGTGGAGAAGGGTGGTCTTCCCGGCGCCGTTGCGGCCGACCAGGCCGACGCGGTCGCCGGGCGCGACGTGGAAGGAGACCTCGGACAGGAGGAGACGGGCGCCGACGCGCACGTCGACACCACGAGTGGTGATCATGGGATGACGCTCCGAACAGGCTGAAGGACACACGGGTGGCGTGGAAGCGGGTCCTCAGCTAGGAGATGCGGGGCGTCGACATGCCTCCGAGCGTACGGGCCGGGGGCGGCGGAGCGCATCCGCGTTTCGCCGCCCGGCGGCGGCGCGCCAGGTCGGAGCCCTGGCCTGGGCGCGGGCGGCGGCCGAGGGAGGGCGCGGGTGACGGCCGAGGGGAGGGCGCGGGTCGGTGACCGAGGGGCAGGCCCGGATGGCAGGCCCGGATGGCGGGCGCGGGTGGCGGGCCCGGGCCGGGCGGCCGGACGGGCCGCCCGGGTCGGTGTCGTCAGTGCTCCGGGAACCTCAGTTCCAGGTTCCTGACCCGCTCCTCGCCCGTCGTGATGTCGAGGGCCACGATCCGGTCCTCGCGCAGGGTGAAGGACACCGCCGCCACCGGGCGGCCGGCGGCGAAGCCGACGACTCCGAGCGCGCCGTCGACCAGGGCGGGCCGGGTCGCGCCGGCCGTGCGGGCCAGGGCGGTCGCGGCTCCCTCGGCGACGGCGGCCGGTCCATGGGCCTGGCCGTGCGCCGAGTACGCCACCACCTCCGGGTGCAGGACGGCGGCGATGGCGCGCGGGTCCCTGGCGCGGGCGGCGGCGAGGAAGGCCTCCACCACCGCCCTCTGCCGTGCCGGGTCCGGGCCGGCCCCGCCGGCGCCCCGCACCCGCAGCCGGGCCGCCCGGGCGAGCCGGCCCGCCTCCTGCGGGGTGCCGCCGGCGATGCGGGCGGCGTCGTCCAGGGGCAGCCCGAACAGGTCGTGCAGCACGTACGCGAGTCGTTCGGCGGGCGGCAGCCCGCCCAGGACGACGAGCAGCGCGAGCCAGACGGGGTCGGCCTCGGGCCTGTCCGCGGCCCCGTCGGCGTGCCCCGTCCCCGTCCGCTTCTGGAGGCGCCGTACGCAGGCCCGCCCCACGACGGTCAGCAGCCATTCGCGCGTGCCGCTCCCGACCGCCGCACGCGCCTCGGCCAGCACCTCGTCCACCTCGCCGGGCTCCCCGAGCATCCGCCGTGCCGCGGCCCGCAGCCGCTCCTCGTCCGCGTCGAACTCCGCGGTCAGGAAGGTCCTCCCGTGCATCGGTCCTCACTCCTCGTGGTGGTGTCCTCGTCGCAGCCTTGACGCCCCGACCGGCGCGGATGTGACAGGGGCCGGGCGCGGGCCCGGCGGCCCGGCGCAAGGGCTTTGCATAAAACTGCGGCGCCACGTATAGTCATGCCATCCATGAGGAGGGTTTCGATGACGGTACGAGCAGCAGTCGCGGGCGCGAGCGGATACGCGGGCGGAGAGCTCCTGCGCCTCCTCCTGGCCCACCCCCACGTCGAGATCGGCGCCCTGACCGGCCACTCCAACGCCGGACAGCGGCTCGGCGGCCTCCAGCCGCACCTCCTGCTGCTCGCCGACCGCGTGCTGGTGGAGACCACCGCCGACGCCCTCGCCGGCCACGACGTGGTGTTCCTCGCCCTCCCGCACGGGCAGTCCGCCGCCGTCGCCGAACAGCTCGGCCCGGACACGCTCGTCGTCGACATGGGCGCCGACTTCCGGCTCAAGGACCCGGCCGACTGGGAGGCCTTCTACGGCTCCCCGCACGCCGGCACCTGGCCGTACGGCCTCCCCGAACTGCCGGGTGCCCGCGCCGCGCTGGAGGGGTCCAAGCGCATCGCGGTGCCCGGTTGCTACCCCACCGCCGTCTCGCTCGCGCTCTTCCCGGCGTACGCGAACGGGCTCGCCGAGGCCGAGGCCGTGATCGTCGCCGCCTCCGGCACCTCCGGCGCCGGCAAGGCCGCCAAGCCGCACCTGCTCGGCAGCGAGGTCATGGGCAACATGACCCCGTACGGCGTCGGCGGCGGCCACCGGCACACCCCCGAGATGATCCAGAACCTCAGCGCGGCGGCGGGCGAGCGGATCACCGTCTCCTTCACCCCCACCCTCGCGCCGATGCCCCGCGGCATCCTCGCCACCTGCTCGGCCGCCGCCAGGCCGGGCGTCACCGGCGAGACCCTGCGGGCCGCGTACGAGAAGGCCTTCGCGGACGAGCCCTTCGTCCACCTGCTCCCCGAGGGGCAGTGGCCGGCCACGGCGTCCGTCTACGGCTCCAACGCGGTCCAGATCCAGGTCGCCCACGACCCGGCCGCGAACCGGATCATCGTGATCAGCGCCATCGACAACCTCACCAAGGGCACCGCCGGCGCAGCGGTGCAGAGCATGAACATCGCCCTCGGGCTCCCCGAGGAGACCGGACTCTCCACGATTGGAGTCGCTCCATGAGCGTCACCGCAGCGAAGGGATTCACGGCCGCGGGCATCGCGGCCGGAATCAAGCAGAACGGCAACCCGGACCTGGCCCTCGTGGTCAACACCGGGCCGCGCCGCGCCGCCGCGGGAGTCTTCACCTCCAACCGCGTCAAGGCCGCCCCCGTCCTGTGGTCCCAGCAGGTCCTCGCCGACGGCGAGCTGACCGCCGTCGTCCTCAACTCCGGCGGCGCCAACGCCTGCACCGGCCCGAAGGGCTTCCAGGACACCCACGCCACCGCCGAGAAGGTCGCCGAGGTCCTGGACATCGGCGCCGGCGAGGTCGCCGTGGCCTCCACCGGCCTCATCGGCGTCCTGCTCCCCATGGACAAGCTCCTCCCGGGCGTGGAGAAGGCGGCCGGCGAGCTCTCCGAGCACGGCGGCGAGAAGGCCGCCATCGCCATCAAGACCACGGACACCGTCCACAAGACCGCCGTGGTGACCAAGGACGGCTGGACCGTCGGCGGCATGGCCAAGGGCGCGGGCATGCTCGCCCCCGGCCTCGCCACCATGCTCGTCGTCCTCACCACCGACGCCGACGTCGACGCCAAGGGCCTCGACGCCGCCCTGCGGAACAGCACCCGGGTCACCTTCGACCGGGTCGACTCCGACGGCTGCATGTCCACCAACGACACCGTCCTGCTGCTCGCCTCCGGCGCGGCCGGCGTCACCCCGGCCCAGGACGAGTTCGCCCAGGCCGTCCAGGACGTGTGCGCCGACCTCGCCCGGCAGCTCATCGGCGACGCCGAGGGCGCCAGCAAGGACATCCGCATCGAGGTGATCAACGCGGCCACCGAGGACGACGCCGTCGAGGTCGGCCGGTCCATCGCCCGCAACAACCTCCTCAAGTGCGCCATCCATGGCGAGGACCCCAACTGGGGCCGGGTGCTCTCCGCCATCGGCACCACCCGGGCCGCCTTCGAGCCCGACCGGCTCAACGTCGCCATCAACGGCGTCTGGGTCTGCAGGAACGGCTCCGTCGGCGAGGACCGCGAGCTCGTCGACATGCGCTACCGGGAGGTCGTCATCACCGCCGACCTCGCCGCCGGCTCCGAGTCCGCCGTCATCTGGGCCAACGACCTCACCGCCGACTACGTCCACGAGAACAGCGCGTACTCCTCATGAGCGACTCCAAGAGCCCCACCCGGAAGCACACCGCGCTGCCCAAGGCGCAGATCCTCATCGAGGCGCTGCCCTGGCTCACCCGCCACCACGGCAAGACCGTCGTCATCAAGTTCGGCGGCAACGCCATGATCGACGACGACCTCAAGGCCGCCTTCGCCCAGGACGTCGTCTTCCTGCGCCACGCCGGCCTCAAGCCGGTCGTCGTGCACGGCGGCGGCCCGCAGATCAGCGCCGCCCTCGACCAGGCCGGCCTGGTCAGCGAGTTCAAGGCGGGCCTGCGGGTCACCACCCCCGAGGCCATGGACGTCGTACGGATGGTCCTCGCCGGACAGGTCCAGCGCGAGCTCGTCGGGCTGCTCAACCAGCACGGCCCGCTCGCCGTCGGCCTCACCGGCGAGGACGCCCACACCATCACCGCGACCAGGCACCAACCGGTCATCGAGGGCGAGCAGGTCGACATCGGCCGGGTCGGCGAGATCACCGCCATCGACACCGGGGCCATCCAGGCCCTCCTCGACGACGGCCGGATCCCCGTCGTCTCCTCCATCGCCCGCTCCCAGGACGACGACCATGTCTACAACGTCAATGCTGATACGGCGGCTGCGGCACTCGCTGCTGCGCTGGGCGCCGAGACACTGATGGTCCTGACCGACGTCGAGGGCCTCTACGAGGACTGGCCGAACAGCGACGAGGTCATCAGCCGGCTCACCGCGAGCCAGCTGGAGAAGCTGCTGCCGGAGCTCTCCAGCGGCATGGTCCCCAAGATGGAGGGCTGCCTGCACGCCGTCCGCAACGGGGTCACCACCGCCCGCGTCATCGACGGCCGGGTCCAGCACTCGATCCTGCTGGAGATCTTCACCGACGAGGGCATCGGCACCATGGTCGTGCCCGACGACCAGCACGTTCAGGGGGAGAAGTGACCGCCAACCAGGACCTGACCCAGCGGTGGCAGGGCGCGCTGATGGACAACTACGGCACGCCCAGGCTGCCGCTGGTCCGCGGCGAGGGCGCCAAGGTCTGGGACGCCGACGGCACCGAGTACCTCGACTTCGTCGGCGGCATCGCGGTCAACGCCCTCGGCCACGGCCACCCGGCGATCGTCGAGGCCGTCTCGCGGCAGATCGCCTCCCTCGGCCACGTCTCCAACCTCTTCGTCGCCGAACCGCCCGTCGCCCTCGCCGAGCGGCTGCTCCAGCTCTTCGGCCGGCCCGGCAAGGTCTTCTTCTGCAACTCCGGCGCGGAGGCCAACGAGGGCGCCTTCAAGCTCGGCCGGCTCACCGGTCGCCGGCACATGGTCGCCACCACCGGCGGCTTCCACGGCCGGACCATGGGCTCGCTCGCGCTGACCGGCCAGCCCGGCAAGCAGACCCCGTTCCTGCCGCTGCCCGGCGACGTCACGCACGTGCCGTACGGCGACGTCGAGGCCCTGCGCGCCGCCGTCACCGAAGAGACCGCCTTCGTGATCATCGAGCCCGTCCAGGGCGAGAACGGCGTCGTGGTCCCGCCCGCCGGCTACCTGCAGGCGGCCCGGGCGATCACCAGGGCCACCGGCACCCTCCTCGTCCTCGACGAGGTGCAGACCGGCATCGGCCGGTGCGGCACCTGGTTCGAGCACCAGGCCCACGACGGCGTCGACCCCGACGTCGTCACCCTCGCCAAGGGCCTCGGCGGCGGCCTCCCGCTCGGCGCGACCGTCGCCTTCGGCCCGGCCGCGGAGCTGTTCACGCCCGGCCACCACGGCACCACCTTCGGCGGAAACCCGGTCGCCTGCGCCGCCGGACTCGCCGTCCTCGACACCCTCGGCGCCGACGCCGTGCTCGACGAGGTGAAGCGGCTCGGCGAGAAGCTGCGCGACGGAATCGAGGGTCTGGGCCACCCGTTGGTCTCCCACGTCCGTGGCTCGGGCCTCCTGCTGGGTATCGTGCTCACCGAGTCCCTCGCGCCGCAGGTGCAGCAGGCGGCTCAGGACGCCGGTCTCCTGGTGAACGCGCCCGCCCCCGATGTCGTACGACTCATGCCGCCGCTCATCATCGGCGACGCGGAGGTGGACGCCTTCCTCCGGGCCCTGCCCGGCGTCCTCGACGTGGCGAACGGGGAAGGACGAAGCGGAGAATGAAGCGACGATGACCGACGCGCAGGGAACCGAGCGCTGGGGATCCGCCCAGCCGGAGTCCGGGGGACCGTCCGTTCCGCAGACCCGCACCGCACGCCACCGCAGGATCGTCGACATCCTCAACCGGCAGCCGGTCCGCTCGCAGAGCCAGCTGGCCAAACTGCTCGCCGACGACGGGCTGAGCGTCACCCAGGCGACGCTCAGCCGTGACCTCGACGAGCTCGGCGCGGTGAAGATCCGGAACACCGGCGGCGAGCTGATCTACGCCGTGCCCAGCGAGGGCGGCTTCCGCACCCCGCAGGCCCCGCTCGGCGAGTCCGCCAAGGAGGAGCGCATGCGCCGCCTCTCCGGCGAACTGCTGATCTCCGCCGAGGCCTCGGCCAACCTGGTGGTGCTCCGGACCCCGCCGGGCGCCGCACAGTTCCTCGCGTCGGCCATCGACCAGGCCGAACTCCACGCGATCCTCGGCACGATCGCGGGCGACGACACGCTGCTGCTCATCTCCCGCGACCCGGCCGGCGGCCAGGCCCTCGCCGACCACCTGCTGCGCCTCGCGCAGAAGGAACGTTGAGGCACCAGGTCCTGTCGTCGAACTCCCGTCGTTGCCCGCGGGGCAGGCGGGAGTTGACGACAGGGCCTAGTACCGCGTGATCGCCGTCGGCCCGCCCCGCGTGCCGACGGCGATGTGCGGCCGGCGGGCCGGATCGGCCCAGGCCAGGAGCTTGCGCATGGTCTCCTCCGGTACGGAGACGCAGCCGGCCGTCGCCCCGCGCCCGTTCACGTGCAGGAAGATCCCGGCGCCGCGCCCGCGCACCGGGCGGTCGTAGTTGAAGCCGACGACCAGCCCGTAGGCGTACTGCGTCGGATAGGCGCCCAGACGCTCGGACTCGGCCGCCCGGCAGTCCGAGGGCAGGCCCTCCACCCAGCGGTTGTAGGCCTTCGACCGATTGTCCTCGCACCACCAGGAACGATGCGTCACCCGGGCGTAGCGGTACGCCGTCCCGGCCGGCGCGGGCTTGATCCCGAAGGCGTACGGCAGGCCGTAGAGACCGGTGGGCGTGGTGTTCGTGCCCTGGCGCCGGGTCGCCCCCTCGGTGAGGCCCTTCGCCCCGAAGCGGGCGGGCGCCGACCCCGCCTTCACCCATGTCCCGTCGCGCCGGTCCCACCAGGTGAGGGTGCCGGTGGTGGCACCCGTGTCCAGGGCCTCGGCGGTGATCAGCTGGGAGCCGCCGCCGGTGTCCGCCATCCGCGCGGGCAGCGGGGCCTGCTGCGGGCTCCAGGGGGCCGGGACGATCGTGAACATGACCGCGCCGAGCGCGAGAAGGGTTCGCATGGCGCGACGCTAAGCGCCCCGCGCCGGCCCTGCCAAGCCGGCGGCTCGTCCGGGGGAGCGGCGGCGGCGGGAGCGGCAGCGCGGGCAGCCCGTCGAGGCCGGTGGCGATGTGCTCCTTGCGCGCAGCAGGCGTCGAACTCCTCCTCCAACCTGCGGTCGAAGTGGTCCGCGTGGAGCCGCCGGTCCGTCCACGTCGCTCACCCGCCCCGCCCACGGGCCGCTCCTCTCACCTGCTGGGCACGGCACAGCAGCCGGTACGGGGCGCAGCCGTCCAGCAGCTCCTCATGGCTGCCCGTCGCCACGACCCGGCCGCCGTCGAGCACGACGATCAGGTCCGCCGCGCGGATCGTCGACAGCCGGTGGGCGATGACGAGCACGGCGCACTCGGCGGAGGCCTGCTCGATCGAACGGCGCAGCGCCACCTCGTTGACCGCGTCCAGGTGGGCGGTCGGCTCGTCGAGCAGCAGCAGGCTGGGGCGGCTCAGCAGGGACCGGGCGATGGCCACGCGCTGGCGTTCGCCGCCCGACAGGGCCATGCCGTGCTCCCCGGCGTCGGTGTCGAGGCCGCGCGGCAGCCGCGCCACCAGCTCGGTCAGCTGGGCCAGTTCCACCGCCCGGCCGACCTCCTCGGCGCCGGCCTCCGGGGCGGCGTAGAGCAGGTTCTCCCGCAGCGAGCCGTACAGCACCGGGGCGTGCTGCTCGACGAGCCCGATCCGCGCCCGGTGCTCGGCCCGGTCGAGGGTCCGGACGTCCCGGCCCTCGAAGAGGAGCACGCCCCGGTCGGGGTCGTAGAAGCGCTCGGCAAGCGCGAAGACCGTCGACTTGCCGACACCGGAACGGCCGACCAGGGCGACATGAGCGTGTGCGGGGACCCGGAACGAGACCCCGCGCAGGACCGGCCGCTCGGGGTCGTAGCCGAACCACACGTCCCGGAACTCCAGTACCGGCGGGCGGGGCCCGGCCCGGGACGGCCGCGGCGCCGCGGCCGCCGGAGCCGCGGGGACGGCCCCCGGCTCGCCCGGCAGGTCCAGGATCTCGGTGATCCGCCGCAGCGCGCCCGCGCCCTGCTGCAGGGTGCTCACCGCCTGGAACACCGCGCCGACCGGCCCCACGAGGAAGAGCATGTAGAGCAGGAAGGCGGCCAGATCGGCGACGGAGGCGTCCTGGCCCGCCACCCGCACCCCGCCGATGAGCAGGACCAGCAGGAACGAGCCCTGCACGGTCAGCTCGATCGCCGGCGCGACCACCGCGTCGAGCCGTCCCACCCGCACGCTCGCCAGGAAGGCGGCCTCGGCCTGCGCCCCGATGCGGTCCGCCTCGCGGCGCTCGGCGCGGCTGGCCCGGACGGTCCTGATGGCGCCCAGGGCCCGTTCCAGCTCGGCCGTCATCGCACCGGTGGCCTGCTGGGCGTGGAGCGAGGCGCGCGCGATCCCGCGCAGCACCGAGGCGACGAGCAGCCCGCCGACCGAGATCAGGGCCAGGACGACCAGGAAGAGCACCCAGTCGAGCCAGATCATCAGGGCGACCACCGCGGCCAGGCCGATGGCGCCGCTGACCGCGTCGGTGAAGCCCTCCGCGATGAGCAGGCGCAGCGCGGTGCTGTCCGCGCTGGTGCGCGCGATCAGGTCGCCGGTCCGGTACCGGTCGTACGTCCGCATCGGCAGCCGCAGCAGATGCTCGACGAGGTCGAGCCGGATGCCCAGGACGACGCCCTCGCCCGTGCGCGCGAGCACATAGCCCGCCACCGCCTGGACGAGCGCCTGGGCGACGAAGAGGACGACCAGCAGGGCCACTGAGCCGGCGACGGCCGTTCCCGCCCCGGCGGCCTCGATCACCCGCCGGACCACCAGGGGCTGGGCCAGTCCGAGCGCCGAGGCGACCACGGTCAGCGACACCGCGCCGAGGATCCACCGCCGGTGTCCGCGCAGCACCCGCAGGATCTCCCGTGGGCCGGTGAGCCGCTCGCCGCCGTGGTCCCTCATGGCACGGTGAAGAAGGTCCGGAAGTAGTCGGGCGGGTGGTCCTCGCCGACCGGCACGCCCTCGGCCTCCACCCAGGCGTGCGCGGCGAACGGCGGCAGCCGGCGGACCCCCACGCACCAGGTCGGCCACCGCCCGTGCAGCCGGCAGAGCAGGGCGGTCGCCAGGGACCGGGGCAGGCAGCCCTCGGGCGCGGCGCAGCGCACACTGACCGCGGTCACCGCGTCCCGGGCCGCGCGGGCCTCCTCGTAGCCCGCCGGACGGGCACCGCGGCGCACCGCGCCGAGCACCGCCCGCATCCGTCGGGGGGAACGCCGGGCCAGCAGCCGGGCGAGGCCGACGACGAGCCGGGCCTCTACGGCCCGGACACCGGTCACCGCGGTCACCGTTCCACCAGCCCGGACGACTCCAGCGCCTCGACCAGCTGCCGCACGTCCTCCCGCGCGCCGCCGTCGTCCACGTCGTAGTCCCGGATCAGCTCCCGCACCGCCTCCTCCGGGGTGCCGCCGGCCAGGAGGGTGCGCAGCACCTGGCCGCCGGTGGGGTTCAGTTCCCAGTACTCGCCGCTCTCCTCGTCGAGCAGGGCCGTCCCGTAGTCGGTCTCGGCGCAGGACACGCCGGTGCGCAGGGTGAAGGTCATGGCGGGGCTCCCACGGTCGGGCCGGCGGCGGCGCGTTCCCTGGCGCGCAGCCAGAGTTCGCAGCCCACCGCCTGGTACAGCGCGTCGTGCAGGTCGTAGGGGTGCTGTCGCAGCGGGCCGGTGCACAGGGTGCGCAGCGCGGCCTCGTCGATCAGCCCGAGCCGGCCCAGCCGGGAGTCCTCGAAGAGCGTGAGCACCTCCCGGCGGTGGGCCCGCAGGGCGGCGTCGAGGTCGCACATGCCGGGCGACTTGGCAGGCCGGTCGAGGCTCTCGGCGGGGACGACGCCCCGCATCGCCTCCTTGACCAGCGGCTTGTACGCGGACGGGGGGCGCTTGTCCTCCGGCCGGACCGAGAGTCCCGCCTCCAGGACGCGGTCGTCGTAGTAGGGCGCGCAGAGGGTCACGCCGAGGCGGGCGGCGAGGCGGCTGATCTGGCGGACCGGCCGGGCGGACTCGCGGATGCCGACCAGGTCGTCGTGCAGCCCGCGGTCCGCGGAGAGCGGCCGGGCCGTCGGAGCCTCCGCCCGGATCAGCTCGCGGACGGCGTCGGCCGCGTCCTCGGTGACCCACGGCGCGAGGCGAGGCGTGGGGCCCCAGCCGAGGGCGCCGGCGTCGGCGTCGGGCGGCGGGGGAGTGGTGAGCCGGTCGGCCGCCCCGCGCAGCCAGGAGCCGTACGACCTGCCGTCGCACAGCTCCCGCAGCATCCGGGCCCGCGACCACCGGTAGGTGACGGCGAAGCCGCGCAGCTCGCGCAGGGCGGTCGCCGGCCGGCGGCGCAGCAGGGTCCGCAGATGGGTGGTGGCGCAGCCCAGCACCTCGTCCCCGCCGAAGCCGCTCAGATGCAGCCGCGAGCCGCGGTCCGCGGCCCGGCCGACGACGGCCGCCCACCGGGCGTGGTCCGCGAGGCCGCCGCAGGGCTCGTCGAGCAGCTCGTCCAGCAGTCCGCCGGTGTCGAGCAGTCCCTGATAGATCTCCGGCATCTCCTCGGCGGGGACGATCCGGTGGTCGACCCGGGGCAGGGCGCCCGCGGTGAGACGCGCGTACCGCACGTCGTCGTCGAGCGGGTCCGGCCCGGCGGCCGTGCAGGCGACGACCTCCGGGCCCGCCCGGGCAGCCAGGGCGCACAGCGCGGTCGAGTCCAGGCCGCTCAGGTCGCTGCTGACCCGCGCACGCCCGCGGACGCGGGCGTCCACGGCCGCCCGCAGCGCCTCGGCGAGCGCGGCGGCACCCTCGGCCAGGGGCACCTCGGGCGCGGGGGGCAGCCACCAGCGGACCTGGCGCGCGCGTCCGTCGGTCTCCAGGACGAGGACGTGGTCGGCGGGCAGGTCCGCGACGCCCCGCCACACGGGGCGGTACGTGAGGGGATGGAGGACGGGCGGGTCGAGGAGGTGGAGGGCGAGCCGACGGGCGTCCAGGTCCGTGCGGCCGAGGGCCGCCGTCACGTCGGCCCGGTCGGAGGCGACCGCGACGCCGGCGACGGTGGTGTGGAAGAGGCGCCGGAGTCCGCTCACCGCGCCCTGGGCGCGGACCCGCCCGGAGACCGAGGCGAGGAGATGGCAGCTGCCGGTGAGGCGGCGGGCCACCGTGTCGACGTCGGCGACCGTGCGCAGCCCCGCGGCCGCCCGGGCGAGCGGGACGGGACCGAACTCCCCCATGAGGACCAGCTTGTTGCCGCCCGCCTCCCCGACCGCACAGGCCTCGTCGTCCCACCGACCCACCAGCCAGGGCCGTCCGGAGGGGTGGCGGATCGTCCGCCGGGCGCCGTGACGTGAGGCGGCGTCAGCGAGGGCGGCGGCCGCCGGGGTGTCCGGAAGGACGGCGAACCAGGAGGGGACGGCGGCGAGTTCGGAGCACACCGGCATCACCACGGTCACGTTCGTCAGGAGGACGACGGGTGTCCGGCACCCGCCGTCGCTCGTCAGAGATGCTGATCGACATCAACTCCTGGTGCTCAGAGGAGATTGCCCTTGAAGAGGATGTCCGGAGGGCCCTTGCCCTTCCGGAACGGCCTTCCGGTCTCCTTGCGGAAGGAGCCGACCCGAGTCAGCGTCGGGCGCTCGTAGGCACGCATGGCGGTTGCACCTCCTCTCGCTTCCCGGTTCGGACACCCGTGGTCCCGCCCCGAGGGGCCGGACCCCGTCCGGTGAGCACGCCCAGGGCGGACCTGAACCCGCCAGGGGACACTGAGGACTTGTGCGCGGACCCCGCATCGCTCTGTCGAACTTCTGTGCGCGCCCGGCTGCATGACGCCGGACCGCGATCGGTCCGTGCACCTTCCAGGCTAGTACGTCCCTCTTTGTGCGTCACCTACGCGTGACGCGGCGGTCTCCTCGAGCGGGAATCCGGCGGAGCCGTGCCCGCAGCACCGGATCGGGGTCCTCGGCGAGCCGCCGGGCCGTCTCCTCGTAGGCGGCCGAGCCGTTCGCGCGCAGCAGCCGCAGGGCGCGGAGGCGGACGTGGACGGGCCGGTCGGGACCGGTGCGGCGCACGAAGTCCTCCTCCGGCAGCCGGTTCGCCCACGGCAGCAGCGCCCGCGCGGCCTCCCGCACGACACCGGGATCGGGGTCGTCGAGCAGGGGCAGCAGGCGGGCGTGATCGACGGCCTCCAGGACGCGCAGGCCCGCGACGGCGGAGGAGCGCACCAGCGGGCGTTCGTGCCCGGCCAGCTCCCACAGCACCGGCAGGTCCGCCGCCCGCCCACCGCACTCGGCGAGTCCGAGCGGCGCCCGGCCGGGCACGGTCGCCGGGTCCGCGCAGGCCGCCCGGTAGACGGCCGAGGGATCCCGGCCGTCCTGTCGCAGCACCCAGCGGGCGCAGGCCCGGACGAGCCCCGACCGGTCGTACAGGAACGCCTCGGCCTCGGCGGACCGGCCGGACTTGCGGAGGGCGGTGACCCCGGCCGAGCGCACGCCGCCGGATCGGGCCGCGAGCAGCAGCGGCAGCGTCTCGTCGGGGATGCCCGCGGCCAGGGCGGCCGTGGCCGCCTTGTCCCGTACGGCGCCGTCCTCGTCGTACGCGGCGATCCGGGCCAGCTCGCGCGGTGCCAGGAGCCCCCGCTCGACGGAGACGTCGAGGGCGAGCCGCCGGGTGGCCCGGTCCCGGTTGAGGAGCAGGGTGGAGACGGTGGCCGGCGGGGCGGTGCGCAGCACCTCCCGGAGGAGCGCGGCCGCCGTGCCGCCGCGCAGCCGGGCCCGCAGCCGGAGGATGACCGGGGCGGTCACGCCGAGGGTGCCGGCGTCGGCGCCGGGCAGGGCGGCGGCGAGGACGGCGTCCGCCTCCTCGCGTACCCGAGCGGCCCAGTCGGCCGTGCGGATCGCCACCAGGGGGAGGACGGCGGGACGCGCGGCGGCGTGGGGGAGGGCGGCCGCGCGGATCCGGCCGTCGCCGTCGCACAGGGCCAGCGCGAGCTCCGCCTCGCTCGGCTTCGGGTCGCCGATGAGGACACGCAGGACGACGGGGCGCACGCGCTGCGCGAGCCACTCGTGCTGGGGAAGCCCCAGGCCTCGCCAGGCGTGGTCCGAGCGGATGTGCTCGTCCAGCTCCAGCCACGCCCCCGGGCGCCACACCTCGATGACCTTGGCGAGCGCGCGCCCGTGCGCGAGCCCCCGTAGCGCCGCGGTCGGCGGCTTCTCGTCGCTCGTCATGCACGGACCCTAGGTCCTGCGTACCCCCCGCCGCCTGCGGTTTTCCACGGTGGAGGGCCGGGCTCGGGAGCGCGTTGACAAAACATACGGAGGACTGCATAGTTATACCCATCAGTGGTTGCAAGGTAAGGAGAACCCCGTGACCGAGCGCGTCGTACTCGCCTACTCGGGCGGCCTGGACACCTCCGTCGCCATCGGCTGGATCGCCGAGGAGACGGGTGCCGAGGTCATCGCTGTCGCCGTGGACGTCGGCCAGGGCGGCGAGGACCTGGACGTGATCCGCAAGCGCGCGCTCGCCTGTGGTGCGGTCGAGGCCGAGGTCGCGGACGCCAAGGACGAGTTCGCCGACGAGTACTGCCTCCCGGCGATCAAGGCCAACGCCCTCTACATGGACCGCTACCCGCTGGTCTCGGCCCTTTCCCGGCCCGCCATCGTGAAGCACCTCGTGGCCGCCGCGAAGAAGCACGACGCCTCGATCGTGGCGCACGGCTGCACCGGCAAGGGCAACGACCAGGTGCGCTTCGAGGCCGGCATCCAGGCCCTCGGCCCGGACCTGAAGTGCATCGCCCCGGTCCGTGACTACGCGATGACCCGGGACAAGGCCATCGCCTTCGCCGAGAAGGCGAACCTGCCGATCGCCACCACCAAGAAGTCCCCGTACTCGATCGACCAGAACGTCTTCGGCCGGGCCATCGAGACCGGCTTCCTCGAGGACATCTGGAACGCCCCGATCGAGGACATCTACGAGTACACCCAGAACCCGGCCGTCGTCCGGGAGCCCGACGAGGTCGTCATCTCCTTCAAGGAGGGCGTCCCGGTCGCCATCGACGGCCGGCCCGTCACCGTCCTCCAGGCGATCCAGCAGCTCAACGAGCGCGCCGGCGCCCAGGGCATCGGCCGGATCGACATGGTCGAGGACCGTCTCGTCGGCATCAAGTCCCGTGAGGTCTACGAGGCTCCCGGCGCGATCGCCCTGATCACCGCCCACCAGGAGCTGGAGAACGTCACCGTCGAGCGCGAGCTGGCCCGCTACAAGCGGCAGGTCGAGCAGCGCTGGGGCGAGCTCGTCTACGACGGCCTGTGGTTCTCCCCGCTCAAGCGCGCCCTGGACGGCTTCATCAACGAGGCCAACCAGCACGTGACGGGCGACATCCGGATGACCCTGCACGGCGGCCGCGCCGTCGTCACCGGCCGGAAGTCCGCCGAGTCGCTGTACGACTTCAACCTCGCCACCTACGACACCGGCGACACGTTCGACCAGTCGAAGGCGCAGGGCTTCATCGACATCTTCGCCCTTTCGGCGAAGATCGCCGCGAAGCGCGACCTGGGCTGACCCCCGCACGTTGAACAAGCCGCCTCCCTGTCTCGTACGCCGTTGGTACGGCAGGGGGGCGGTGGCACATCCAGACACTGTCCTGAGGAGCAACAGCAGTGAGCAGCAACAACGGTGACGTCCGGCTCTGGGGCGGCCGGTTCGCCGACGGCCCCGCCGAGGCCCTGGCGAAGCTGTCCGCGTCGGTCCACTTCGACTGGCGCCTGGCGCCGTACGACATCGCCGGCTCCCGTGCCCACGCGCGCGTGCTGCACAAGGCCGGGCTCCTCACCGAGGACGAGCTGACCCGGATGCTGGCCGGCCTCGACCAGCTGGAGGCGGACGTCGCCGACGGCTCCTTCGTCGGCACCATCGCCGACGAGGACGTCCACACCGCTCTGGAGCGGGGTCTCCTGGAGCGCCTCGGCGCCGAGCTGGGCGGCAAGCTGCGGGCCGGCCGGTCCCGGAACGACCAGGTCGCCACGCTCTTCCGGATGTACCTGCGGGACCACGCCCGGATCATCGGCGGTCTGATCGCCGACCTCCAGGACGCCCTGGTGGGCCTGGCGGAGGCGCACCCGGACGTCGCCATGCCGGGCCGGACCCACCTCCAGCACGCCCAGCCGGTGCTCTTCGCCCACCATGTGCTCGCCCATGTGCAGTCGCTGTCCCGGGACGCCGAGCGGCTGCGGCAGTGGGACACCCGGACCGCCGTCTCGCCGTACGGCTCCGGCGCCCTCGCGGGCTCCTCGCTCGGGCTCGACCCGGAGGCGGTGGCCAAGGACCTGGGCTTCGAGCGGGGTTCGGCGGGCAACTCGATCGACGGCACGGCCTCGCGCGACTTCGTCGCCGAGTTCGCCTTCATCACGGCGATGATCGGGGTGAACCTCTCCCGGATCGCGGAGGAGATCATCATCTGGAACACGAAGGAGTTCTCCTTCGTGACCCTGCACGACGCCTTCTCCACCGGCTCGTCGATCATGCCGCAGAAGAAGAACCCGGACATCGCCGAGCTCGCCCGGGGCAAGTCCGGCCGCCTCATCGGCAACCTGTCCGGCCTCATGGCGACGCTGAAGGCGCTGCCGCTCGCCTACAACCGTGACCTCCAGGAGGACAAGGAGCCGGTCTTCGACTCCTGCGACCAGCTGGAGGTCCTGCTGCCCGCCTTCACCGGCATGATGGCGACCCTCACGGTCAACCGGGAGCGGATGGAGGAGCTCGCCCCGGCCGGCTTCTCCCTCGCGACCGACATCGCCGAGTGGCTGGTCAAGCAGGGCGTGCCGTTCCGGGTGGCGCACGAGGTCGCCGGCGAGTGCGTCAAGGTCGCCGAGGCGGAGGGCAAGGAGCTCGACGACCTGACGGACGAGCAGTTCGCCAAGATCTCCGAGCACCTCACCCCCGAGGCCCGCACGGTCCTCAACGTCCCCGGCGCCCTCGCCTCGCGCGACGGCCGGGGCGGCACGGCCCCCTCCGCGGTCGCCGCGCAGCTGGTCGAGGTCAAGGCGGACCTGGTGATCCAGCACGCCTGGGCCACCGCCAAGAACTGAATCCCGCTCCTACAGCGCCGCCGCCCAGTCCGCGAGCGCGTCGAAGTCCGGCCGGAGCAGTCCGAGTCGGGGGTCGACGCGCAGCAGCAGGGCGGCGGCGAGGTGGTTCTGCTCCACGTACTCGTGGTCGTACGACGTGATGTCGTCGTCCACCCATGCGAACGGCCGCCCCTGCGCGTACTCGAGGACGTACTGGGTCTTCCAGAACGTCCCGCGCGGGGCGGCCCCGTGCATTCTCGGCCAGTCGATGAACGGCAGCTCGGGCAGCCCCAGACGCGGGCCGATCCAGTCGTTGGCCTCGTCCTTCCATGTCGTCGCCCAGACCAGCTCGTACGCGTCGGACAGCGCGAGCAGCTCGTCCCCGTGCCCGGGGTTCAGCCACACGCGCAGCGGCTTGGCGCCCGTCCAGGCCGTCGGGCTCATCCGGTGCGTGTCGTAGCCCTCGGGGCGGCGCTCCGGCTTCGCCGCATACGGGTTCAGCGGTCCGTCCACGTCGATCAGCAGCAGCGGCTTGGTCATGTTCACAGCATTCCTCCGGGCCCCCGGTGAGGCATTGAAATTTCGAATGAGACATTGATGTCTCATTCGATGTATGGTTGTCTCATGTCAGTCGACCGCACCCAGGTGCTCCACGCCGCCGCAGCCCTGCTCTCCCGCAAGGCGACCGCCACCATGGACGAGGTCGCGCGGGCCGCCGGGATCGGGCGTGCCACGCTGCACCGGCACTTCGCCGGGCGGGACGCGCTGGTGCGGGCGCTGGAGCAGATGTGCATCGAGGAGACGGAGACCGCGCTCGACGCGGCCCGCCTCGACGAGGGGCCCGCGGACGAGGCCGTTCGCCGGCTGATCGGCGCCTCGGAGCCCGTGGCCCCCCTGCTGGCCTTCCTCTACACGGAGAACCAGCTCTTCGAGGGCGAGCAGCAGAACGAGGGCTGGTCCCGCGTCGACCTCCGGGTCGCCGCGCTCTTCCGGCGCGGACAGGAGGAGGGCGTCTTCCGGATCGACCTGACCCCCGCCTGGCTCTGCGAGGCCTTCTACGGGCTGATCGGCTCGGGCGCCTGGGCCGTCGCCGACGGGCGGGTCGCCGCCAACGACTTCCAATTCATGATCGCCGAGCTGCTGCTCGGCGGAGCGCGCAGGAGCGTGGAGAAGTGATCACCGACAGCGTCACGAGGGCGAAGAAGCACGAGAGCCATACGGAGGGCGTGCGCCGTCCCGGCCGGTGGCTCGCCCTCGCCGTGCTCGTCCTGGCCGTGCTGCTCGTGGCGGTCGACGCCACGGTACTCGGTCTGGCGACCCCGTTCCTCTCCGAGGACCTGAAGCCGTCCGGTACCCAGCTGCTGTGGATCGGCGACGTCTACTCCTTCGTCATCGCCGGTCTCCTGGTCTCCATGGGCAGCCTCGGCGACCGCATCGGCCGCAAGAAGCTGCTGCTCACCGGAGCCGTCGCCTTCGGCGCCGTCTCCGTGCTCACCGCCTATGCCACCAGCCCCGAGATGATGATCGTGGCCCGCGCCCTGCTGGGCGTCGCCGGCGCCACCCTCATGCCCTCCACGCTCGCCCTGATCCGCAACCTGTTCCACGACCCGCGCGAGCGCAGCCTCGCCATCGGCATCTGGGGCGCCATGGCCTCGGCCGGTGCCGCCGTGGGCCCGGTCGTCGGCGGATTCCTGCTCGAACACTTCTGGTGGGGCTCGGTCTTCCTCATCAACCTGCCCGTCATGGCCGTCCTGGTCCTCGTCGGCGCCAAGCTGATCCCCGAGTCGAAGAACCCGAACCCCGGCCCCTGGGACCTGCCCAGCGTCGGCCTCTCCCTCGTCGGCATGATCGGCGTCGTCTACGCCGTCAAGGAACTCGCGTCCGAGGGCCTCGCCGTCGGCGTGGCCGTCGCGGCCCTGGTCGGCATCGGCTGCCTGGCCGGGTTCGTGCGCAGGCAGCTCACGCTGCCGGCCCCGCTCCTGGACATGCGCCTGTTCCGCCACCGCGGCTTCTCCGCCGCCGTCCTCGCCGACCTGCTCACCATCCTGGGGCTGTCGGGCCTGGTGTTCTTCCTGTCCCAGTTCTTCCAGCTGGTCCAGGGCCGCCATCCGCTGGAGGCCGGACTCGCCGAACTGCCCGCCGCGATCGGCGCGGTGACGGCCGGTCTGGTCGCGGGCAACGTCGCCCGCCGCTACAGCGTGCGCTCCGTCGTCGCGGGCGGTCTCGCCGCCATCGGCCTCGCCCTCGCGGCCCTCACCGCCCTCGGGCAGTCGACCGGCTACCCGCTGCTCGGCGCGAGCCTCCTGGTCGTCGGTGTGGGCGCGGGCTTCGCCTTCACCGTCACCGCCGACGTCATCCTCTCGACCGTCCCCAAGGACCAGGCGGGTGCCGCCTCCGCGGTCTCGGAGACCGCGTACGAACTGGGCGCGGCCCTCGGCATCGCGCTCCTCGGCTCCGTCGTGACCGGCGTCTACCGGGGCTTCACCACCCCGGCCGGCGTCCCGGCCGACACCGCCGCCGCGGCCCACGACTCGCTCGGCGGCGCGGTCGAGGCCTCCGCGGGCCTCGCCCCGGCCCAGGCCGAGGCGCTCGTCTCGGCGGCCCAGCAGGCCTTCGTCGACGGCCTGCGCATCGCGTCGGGCGCCGGCGCCGCGGTGCTGCTGGTGACCGCGGTCGCGGCCTGGTTCCTGCTGAAGGGCCAGAAGCTGGCCGACGGCGTCGAGCACTGACGCGTCCGGACACGACGGAGGGCGCTCCCCGGTCCCGGGGAGCGCCCTCGCCTGCGTCGCGGGTGCGGCGCTACGCCGCTTCCTTCGCCTTGGTGGCGTACATGTCCACGTACTCCTGGCCGGAGAGCCGCATGACCTCCGCCATCACCGAGTCCGTCACCGCCCGCAGGACGTAACGGTCGCGGTCCATGCCGTCGTAGCGGGAGAACTCCATCGGCTCGCCGAAGCGGACGGTGACCCGGCCCGGGCGCGGGAAGCCCGCGCCGCCCGGCTGGATCTTGTCGGTGCCGATCATCGCGAACGGCACCACCGGCGCGCCCGTCATCAGGGTCAGCCGCGCGATACCGGTGCGGCCGCGGTACAGGCGCCCGTCGGGGGAGCGGGTGCCCTCGGGGTAGATCGAGAAGATCTTGCCCTCCTCCAGGACCCGGCGCCCGGTCATCAGCGCGGCCACGCCGCCGCGGCCGCCGTCGCGGTCCACCGGGATCATGCCGACGCTGGTGAAGAACCAGGCCATCAGGCGGCCCTTGAGGCCGGTGCCCTTCACGTACTCGTCCTTGCCGATGAAGAAGACCTGACGGTCCAGGCAGATCGGCATGATCATCGAGTCGATGAACGTCAGATGGTTCCCCGCGAGGATGACCGGCCCGGTGCCGGGGACGTTCTCCGCGCCCTCGACGCGGGGGCGGAACATGAGGCGCAGGACGGGACCGAGAGCGGCCTTCATGATCGCGAGACGGGACAACGGTTCCTCCGGTGTCGGGCGGGCGGCTCGTGCGGAGCCGACAAGTGCAGATCGCGACGATACTCGCCGGTCACGGCGTGTCGCACGTCGGGTTCACCGAGTGGATACGCGGTGTTGACGTGTGTTTCCGCCATGTTCCGCCCAGGTCTGCCGCCCGTAGGGGGTTCTTGCCTAGCGTCGGGCCCGTAGTTGGCAGGTGCGGGACATCACACCGAAGGAGTGTTCATGACACAGCCCGAGCGCCGGACCCCGGCCCGACGCGCCGTCCTCGGAGCGGCCGGAGCGGCCGTCCTGGGCGGCTCCACGGTCCTCGCCGGCGGCACCGCGCAGGCCGTGCAGTCGGCCGTCGCCGCCGACGCCGACCGCGACGCCCGTGGCAGGGGCCACGGCCACGGCTACCGCTCGCTGCCCGTGCCCACCGTCATCGCCCACCGAGGCGCCAGCGGCTACCGGCCCGAGCACACCCTCGGCTCCTACCAGCTCGCCCTCGACATGGGCGCGCACGTCATCGAGCAGGACCTCGTCCCCACCCGGGACGGGCACCTCGTCTGCCGCCACGAGAACGAGATCGGCGGCACCACCGACGTCGCCGACCACCCCGAGTTCGCCTCCCGGAGGACCACGAAGAGCGTCGACGGCGTCAGCCTCACCGGCTGGTTCACCGAGGACTTCACGCTCGCCGAGCTGAAGACCCTCCGCGCCAAGGAGCGCATTCCGGCCACCCGTCAGGAGAACACCCTCTACGACGGCCGCTGGGCCGTCCCCACCTTCGAGGAGGTGCTGCGCTGGGCCGAGCGGGAGGGACGCCGACGGGGCCGCGAGGTGTGGCTGCACGTCGAGACCAAGCACCCCACCTACTTCCGCGCCCTCGGCCTCGCCCTGGAGGAGCGGCTCGCCGGGCTGCTCCGCCGCTACGGCCGGCACCGCGCCGACTCCCCGGTCTTCCTCCAGTCCTTCGAGCCCAGCAGCATCCAGCGCCTGGCCCGGCTGGTGGACTCCCCGCGCGTCGTGCTGCTCTCCGCCGCGAACACCCGCCCCTGGGACTTCGTCCAGGCCGGTGACCCGCGCACCGTCGCCGACCTGGTCGAGCCGGCCGGACTGCGCTGGATCGCCTCGTACGCGCAGGGCATCGGACCCACCCTCGACCTGATCCTGCCGCGCGACGCGAGCGGCCGGCTGGGCACCGAGACCACGCTGGTGCGCGATGCGCACGCCGAGGGCCTGATCCTCCACCCGTACACCCAGCGCAACGAGAACGGCTTCCTGCCGGCCGAGTACCGCCGGGGCACCGACCCGGTCGCCTACGGGGACGCCTTCGGCGCGCTCCGGCGGTTCTTCGCGACGGGCATCGACGGCATCTTCTCCGACAACGCCGACACGGCCCTGCTCGCGGCGGCGGACCTCCAGTCCCGCTGACCGGCCCGCGCGGGCCCGGCCCTCCCCCGACCGGGTGGTTTGCCGCCGGGCCCGCAACCGCCGGCGGCCCACCCCGCATCGTCGCGGGCATGACCTCCCGCGACACGCTGCTCGCCACCCTCACGCCGCTGCTCGCCGCCGAGTCCAGGGCGGAGGCACCCGCCGCCGGCGTCGAGGCCGGCGACCTCGAACAGGCCGTCTGGCTGCGGCTCCTGGAGCGACTCCAGGAGGACGGCGCCCCCGAACACCCCGCCGACTGGCTGCGCCGCGCCGTCCGCGCCGAGGCCCGCCGGGCCCGCCGGGCCTCGGCCCGCGAACGCCCGTACCACGGCGAGCCCGCCCAGGAGGCGCACCGCTCGCCCGAGACCTCCGCACTCGTCTCCGAACGCCGCCGCACCGTGCGCGCCGCCGTCCGCCGCACCCCCGGCCACTGCCCCCGGCTGCTGACCGCGATGCTCCACCCCGCCGACCCCACCTACCGGGAGATCGCAGGAGCGTTGGGTATCTCACAGGGCAGCCTGGGACCGATGCGTTCCCGTTGCCTGGGATGCCTGCGCAGAATGCTGGCTGCGGAGGTTCCCGGCCCCGGCGAAGGGGGAAGGGTGCCGTAGACCGACGGCGGATCAGGTGAGCGGGAGGCATGCGCACATGGGCATGAGCGTGACCATCTCAGCGGCGGACGCGACGCACGACGCGGAGCACATCCTCAAGCTGCAGTACCTCTGCTATCAGCGCGAGGCGGAGATCTACCAGGACTGGTCCATCGAACCGCTCACCCAGTCGCTCGACGCCCTGCGTGCCGAACTCGCCGAGGGCCAGGCCTTCGTCGCCCGTCTCGGCGACGAGATCGTCGCCTCCGTACGCGGCCGGCTGGACGAGGACGGCACCGTACGGATCGCCAAGCTCATCGTGCACCCCCGGATGCAGCGCCACGGTCTCGGCGGACGGCTCCTCGACGCCATCGAGGCCCACTACGCCGGCGAACCGGTCCCCGCCGCCAAGCGCTTCCAGCTCTTCACCGGCCACCGCAGCGAGGGCAACCTGCGGCTCTACCGCAGCAAGGGCTACGCGCAGGTCTCCACCCGCGAGATCGGCCCGACCCTCACCCTGGTCACCCTGGAGAAGGCGGCCTAGGGCGGGCCCGAAGCCGCCGTGTCCCGTCAGCCGTCCCGCGCCGGCCGCATCGCCGCCCGGTAGCGGGACGGCGAGATCCCGTACCGCTCGGTGAACGCCTGCCGCAGCGCCTCGGCGCTGCCGAATCCGCAGCGCGCCGCGACTCCGGCCATCGGCAGCACGGTCGAGGCGAGCAGCTGCGCGGCGGCCTCGGTACGGGCCCGCCGGACGTACCGGCCCGGCGGAAGGCCCAGCTGCTCGGTGAACAGGCGCGTCAGGTGGCGGGGCGTCACCCCGGCCCGGGCCGCCAGCGCCGCCGTGCTCAGCTCGCCGTCCGGATGCGCCGCGATGTGCGCGACCAGAGCGCGGACCAGGTCGTCCCGGGCCGGCGGGGTCGCCGTGAACAGGCTCATCTGCGCCTGGTTGCCCGGCCGTTGCAGATAGACCACGAGGTCCCGGGCGACCTGCCGGGCGAGCTCCGGGCCGTGGTCCTCCTCGACGAAGGCGAGGGTGAGGTCCAGCGCGCTGGTGACACCGGCCGCCGTGTAGACGTTCCCGTCCCGGACGTAGATGGGGGCCGGGTCCACGGTGACCTCCGGATGCCGTTCGGCCAGCCGCCGCGCGAACCGCCAGTGCGTGGTGGCCCGCCGGCCGTCGAGGAGTCCCGCGGCGGCCAGTACGCCCGCCCCCGTGCACACGGACGCCACCCGCCGGCTCTCCCGGGCCAGCCGCCGGACGTGCCCGACGAGCCGCGCGTCGGCGGCGGCCCGTTCGAAGCCCGTGCCCCCGGAGACGATCAGCGTGTCGACGGGGCCGACGAGCCGCTCCAGGGACCGCTCGCTGCCCAGCACGAGCCCTGAGCCGCACACGAGCGGGGCGCCGCCGGGACCCGCCAGCAGAACCCGGTACGGGACGGCGGGCGCGCCGATGCCGTTGGCCATGGCCAGGGTCGTGGTGACGCACGCGATGTCCAGCAGTTCGGCCGCCTCGTAGCCGACCACCACCATGAGCCGTTCCCCCATGCGGCCGACCCTATGCCGGAAGGACGGCCACCCCAAGGGGACGGACACGGCGAGCGGGCGCCCTTCCGCTCGTCCCGGGCCGGCCGGGACGGTGGTCGCCGCCCCTTCCCGCCCCGCCCTCGCCCTCAGGAGGCACCCGATGCACGCCGTCCCGCACCGCTGGCCCACGGCGGTCGCCCTGACCCTGGCCGCGCTGACCTTCCTCGACGGCCTGCCCGCGCCGGCCTTCCTGGCGGCGGTGCTCGCCTCGATGCCGCTCTTCTACCTGGGCTTCGGCGTGTTCCGCGGCGAACTCCGGCGCCCTGGCGCCCTCGCCGGCCAACTGGCGGGCCTCGCCGGTTTCGCCGCCGTCGCGCTGCTGGCCGTCGCCGCCGACGGCGACGCCGGCCTGGTCGTCCTGGCGGCGGGCTGGCTGGGGCACGCGCTGTGGGACCTCGTGCACCACCTCCGCGGCCGGGTCGTGCCCCGGGCGTGGTCGGAGTGGTGCGGCGTCTTCGACGCCTGCGGCGCCGTGGCCCTGCTGCTGGCGGCCCTCTAGGCGGTCCGCGACCGGCGGAGCCACCAGATGCCGGTCAGCGGCAGCAGGACCGGGATGAAGACGTAGCCGTAGCCGTAGTCCGACCAGACCGTCGCGTCCGGGAAGGCCGAGGGCTCCACCAGCGTCCACGTCCCGACGATCAGCACGCCGGCGAGCTCGGCGGCGCAGCACACCAGCGCCGCCCTGCGGGCCGTCTCGCCGCCCCGTACCAGCGTGTACGTGATGAAGGCGTAGACGACGGCGGCCACCGCCGACAGGCCGTACGCCAACGGGGCACGGTCGAACTCGGTGGCGATCTGGTAGACCGACCGGGACACCGCGCCCACCGACATCACGCCGTACAGCCAGACGAGCAGCAGGCCCGGGCCCTTCACCAGGCGGCCGGACTGGCGGGCGCCTTCGGTCTCGGTCGTCGTCATGGTCAGCCCACCGTCCAGATGTCGTAGAGACGCACCTCGAGCACGGCGAGCACCACCGCGCCCGCCGCCACCGTGGCCGAACCCCACTTGCTGCGCTCGGTGAGCGACATGAGACCGGCCGCGGGCACCGCGCACAGCGCGCCCAGCAGATAGGCGACGAAGATCGTCGTGCCCTCCTCGGCGTTCTCGCCGCGCACCAGCTGCACGATGCCGACCACCAGCTGCACCACCGCGAGGAAGGTCACCACGGCCATGCCGATGAAGTGCCAGTCCTTGGTGGGCTGGTTCCGGGTGAAGGCGAAGCCGCACCAGGCGGCGAGGGCGAGCGCGGCCACCGAGACCGCGACCGTCAGGGCGTCAAGCATGCGCCCGAGGGTATTACGGGCCGAATGGCCCGATGCGCGCGGCCCCTCCCCGGGGAGGCCGGCCGGGGGACGCTGTCGGCGGACCCAGCCGGGGGCACAGCCGGGGGACACAGCCGGGGGACCCAGCCCCCGGGGGACGTACCACTCCTCTCCCCGGGACCCGCCGTCCCTGTCTTCCCGGGACCGCCGTCCCTCCCTCCGGGGACGCACCGCCGCGCTCCCCGGCGCGCAGAGCGGCGCGAACGCGCACGCGGGGGCCCCGCTTACCGGGGCGCTCCCGCTCGCGAGCGTGAAGCCGCCCGCGCGGCCGGCCCGGAGGTCGTGGCCTTGGCCACAACCCGGGAACGGGACCGGCCCGGCGCCGGCCCGACCCCGGGCCGTCCCGGCGGGCGGTCGGCCCAGGCGGGACGCGGGGGAGCGGAGCGCGTCCCCGGCCGCCCGGGCGTCCCGCCCGTCCCGGGAGTGTCCGCATGGCGTCTCACTCTTGTCCGGTATGCGGACAGCTCCCTTTCGTTCGCACGTTTGCATGCTTTACTTGCAGCCATGACCACGACGAGCAGCCGCACCCTTGCGACCGAGGCGAACCCGACGCCCGGTGCTCGTTGTATGTGTCGAATGTGCGCCAACTGAGGGCCCCCGCCGAGCTCGCGCCCCGAAGCGAGCCCCGACGGCCGAGCCGATCCGCCCGCCACTCCGGCGCCGGACCGTGCCCCGCCCCGCGCACGCGCTGCCTCCCGGCCCACCGCCGCGACCAGCCGCCCTGCGCCTGACTGTCCGAATGACGAATGCCGTGCACGGCGGACCCATGCGCCGCGCACTCGACAGTGACGGAAACCCTGTGATCACCACTACGGGCCTGACCAAGGTCTACGAGTCGCGAGGCCGCCAGGTCACCGCTCTGGACGGCGTCGACCTCCACGTCCGCGAAGGCGAGGTCTTCGGCGTGATCGGCCAGAGCGGCGCCGGCAAGTCCTCGCTCATCCGCTGCGTCAACCTCCTGGAGCGCCCCACCTCCGGCACCGTGACCGTCGACGGGGTCGACCTCACCGCCCTCGCCGGAAAGGGCCGCCGCGCCGGCAAGGACCTGCGCCGCGCCCGCAGCAGCATCGGCATGGTCTTCCAGCACTTCAACCTGCTGTCCTCGCGCACCGTCCAGGACAACATCGAGCTGCCCCTGGAGATCCTCGGCGTCTCCGGCGCCGAGCGCTCCCGCCGCGCCCTCGAACTCCTCGACCTCGTCGGCCTCTCCGACAAGGCCCGGTCCTACCCCGGCCAGCTGTCCGGCGGCCAGAAGCAGCGCGTCGGCATCGCCCGCGCCCTCGCCGGCAGGCCCAAGGTCCTCCTCTCCGACGAGGCCACCAGCGCCCTCGACCCGGAGACCACCCGCTCCATCCTCCAGCTGCTGCGCGACCTCAACCAGCAGCTCGGCCTCACCGTCCTGCTCATCACGCACGAGATGGACGTCGTCAAGACCATCTGCGACTCGGCCGCCCTCATGGAGAAGGGCCGTGTCGTCGAGTCCGGCACCGTCGGCGAACTGCTCGCCACCCCCGGCTCCCAGCTGGCCGCCGAGCTCTTCCCGGTCAGCGGCGCCGCCACCGCCCCCGACCGCACGGTCGTGGACGTCACGTTCCACGGCGAGACCGCCACCAAGCCGGTGATCTCGCAGCTCTCCCGTACGTACAACATCGACATCTCGATCCTCGGCGCCGCCATGGACACCGTCGGCGGCCGGCAGATCGGCCGCATGCGGATCGAACTCCCCGGCCGCTACGAGGAGAACGTCGTCCCGGTCGGCTTCCTGCGCGAGCAGGGCCTCCAGGTCGAGATCGTCGAAACGCAGGATCTGCCCGTGCCCGCCCAGGCGTCGGCGCTGGTGAAGGAAGGTGTCCGGTGAACTGGTCCGAGATGCAGCCGCTGCTCGAGCAGGGCACCGTCGACACCCTCTACATGGTCCTGTGGGCCACCGTCGTCACCGTCCTCGGCGGCCTCCCCCTCGGCATCCTCCTCGTCCTCACCGACAAGGGCGGACTGCTGCAGAACCGGCCGGTGAACAAGGTCGTCGGCGCGATCGTGAACGTGGGCCGCTCGCTGCCCTTCATCATCCTGCTGATCGCCCTGATCCCCTTCACCACCTTCGTCGTCGGCACCTTCATCGGCCCGACCGCGATGATCGTGCCGCTCGCCATCGGCGCCATCCCCTTCTTCGCCCGGCTCGTCGAGACCGCGATCCGCGAGGTCGACCACGGACTCGTCGAGGCCGTCCAGGCCATGGGCGGCGGCATCCCGACCATCGTCCGCAAGGTCCTGCTCCCGCAGGCCCTGCCGTCCCTCGTCTCCGCCGTCACCACCACCGTGATCGTGCTCATCGGCTACTCCGCGATGGCCGGCGCGGTCGGCGGCGAAGGCCTCGGATCCAAGGCCGTCACCTACGGATACCAGCGCTTCGACACCACCTTCATGCTGGTCACCGTCGTCGTCCTGGTCGCGATCGTGACCGTCGTCCAGCTCGTCGGCGACGGGATCGTCCGCCTCCTCGCCCGCCGCGGCCGCGCCGCCTGACGGCGCCCCGGCCTGAGGGCCACCCCCAGACTTCGCAACCCGAAGAAGAGCCCGGACTTGTTGTCCAGGCGAAATCACCGCTCCACCGGAAAGAGGCACTCTTCGTGCGCAAGAACATCAAGCTCGCCGCCGGCATCGCCGCCACCGCCACCCTCGCGCTCGGCCTCACCGCCTGCGGCACCTCGTCCGACCCGTCCTCCGCCAAGGACGCGGCCGGCTCCGCCGACAAGCCCCTCGTCGTCGCCGCGTCCCCCACGCCGCACGCCGACATCCTCAACTTCGTCAAGGACGAGCTCGCCGCGAAGGAGGGCCTGAAGCTGGAGGTGAAGGAGTTCACGGACTACGTCCTGCCGAACACCGCCACCGAGTCCGGCCAGGTCGACGCCAACTTCTTCCAGCACAAGCCGTACCTCGACGACTTCAACAAGAAGAACAACACCCACATCGTCCCGGTGGTCAACGTCCACCTGGAGCCGCTCGGCCTCTACTCCAAGAAGGTCAAGTCGGTGAAGGACATCAAGGCCGGCCAGACCGTCGCCGTGCCCAACGACACCACCAACGAGGGCCGCGCCCTCCACCTGCTCGCCGACAACGGGCTCATCACCCTCAAGGCGGGCGTCGGCACCGACGCCAAGCTCTCCGACATCACCGACAAGAAGGGCCTGGAGTTCAAGGAGCTGGAGGCCGCCACCGTGCCCCGCGCCCTGAACGACGTCGACGCCGCCGTCGTCAACGGCAACTACGCGATCGAGGCCAAGCTGCAGCCCGCGAAGGACGCCCTCGTCCTGGAGAAGGCGGAGGGCAACCCCTACGCCAACTTCCTCGCCGTCAAGGAGGGCAACGAGAAGGACGCCCGCGTGCAGAAGCTCGCCAAGCTCCTCAACTCGCCCGAGGTGAAGAAGTACATCGAGGACACCTACAAGGGCTCGGTCATCCCGGCCTTCGGCGCCCCCGCCGCGTAGCCCTCGCGGTACCGTCCGCACCCAGAAGGCCCCGCGCGCCCCGTCCGGCGCACGGGGCCTTCGGCTCACCCGCGTATGCGCGGCGGCAGTCACATGCTGCATGCTGTGCGTTCACGGTCATTCACGTATGGAGTTGCGCATGACTACGACCTTCCCGTCCATCTCCATCAGCACGGACCGGTTGGTGCTGCGCCCGTACGAAGAGGCCGACATCCCCGCGTTCGTGGAGATGATGAACGACGAACTCGTCGTCGCCTGGACCTCCGTCCCGCACCCCTACACCCGCGCCGACGCCGAGGCCTGGGTGCGCAGGATCGCTCCTGCTGAACGGACCGAAGGCCGCGGAATCGTCTTCGCCGTCACCGAGTTCCTCACCCAGCGCCTCGTCGGCACCCTCCACCTCCACAGCACCAACTGGCGCACCCGGGCCACCGAGGTCGCCTACGTCACCGCCCCCTGGGCCCGCGGCGAGGGCTACGCCACCGAGTCCGTCCTCGCCGCCGCCCAGTGGCTCTTCGGCGACCGCGGCTTCGAGCGCCTCGAACTGCGCACCGCCGCCGACAACACCGCCTCCCAGCAGGTCGCCCAGAAGGTCGGCTGCATCAGCGAGGGCGTCCTCCGCAACGCCTGGATAGCGCGCAGCCAGACCGAGTCCGGCGAATGGACCGACGTCCGCACCGACCTCATCGTCTGGAGCCTCCTCCCCGAGGACCTGGACGGCGACGCCGACCAGATGGCCGACGCGGGCCTCTCCACCTACGCCGACTGGAGCTGACCACCCAGGTAGGCTCGATCCGCCCCGCCCCGCACACACGTCCAGGGAGACAGACACAGATGGCCGACCGGGTCACGGTGATCGGCTGGGACGGTTCGCCCCTCACCGCAGCGGCCCGGTCCGCGCTCGCCGCCGCCACCCTCGTGGCCGGCGCCGCCCACCACCTGGCACTCCCCGAAGTACCCGCCGCCGCCGAACGCGTGCGCCTCGGCAGCGTCGACCTCGCCGCCCGCCGGATCGCCGGCCACCGCGGCACCGCGGTCGTCCTCGCCGACGGCGACCCCGGCTTCTTCGGCGTCGTCCGCACCCTGCGCGCCCCCGAGCACGGCCTCGAGGTCGAGGTCGTCCCCGCCGTCTCCTCCGTCGCCGCCGCCTTCGCACGGGCCGGCATGCCCTGGGACGACGCCAAGATCGTCGTCGCCCACCAGCGCACCCTGCGCCGCGCCGTCAACGTCTGCCGCGCCCACCCCAAGGTCGCCGTCCTCACCTCCCCGGGCGCCGGACCGGCCGAACTCGCCCTCCTCCTCGACGGCGTGCACCGCACCTTCGTGATCTGCGAGGCGCTCGGCACCGAACGCGAGCAGGTCACCGTCCTCACCTCCGACAAGGCCGCCGACCACGCCTGGCGCGACCCCAACGTCGTCCTCGTCATCGGCGGCAGCTCCGCCGGCGGCTGGCTCATGGGCCATGACACCCCCTCCGTACGCGGCTGGGCCCTGCCCGGCGAGGAGACCGACGGCCGCACCGGCCAGGACGCCACCCTGCGCGCCGCCCAACTCGCCCGGCTCGGCCCGCGCGTCGGCGACCTCGTCTGGGACATCGGCTGCGCCGGCGGCGCCTTCGCCGTGGAGGCCGCCCGCTTCGGCGCCGCCGTCATCGCCGTCGACGCCGACCCCGAGGCCTGCGCCCGCACCGAGGCCGCCGCCCGCCGCGCGGGGGTCCAGCTCCAGACCGTGTCCGGCCGCGCCCCGCACGTTCTGGAACGCCTGCCCGAGCCCGATGTCGTACGGGTCGGGGGCGGGGGAGTCCCCGTCGTCACCGCCTGCACCGACCGCAGGCCCGAACGGATCGTGGCGCACGCCGGTACGCGCGACGAGGCCGAAGCCGTCGGGGCCGCCCTCGCCGACGGCGGCTACCAGGTCGAATGCGCCCTGCTCCAGACCGTCGCACTCGACCCGGGCGACTTCGCCGAACGGTCCCGCTCCGTGGTCTTCCTGCTGTCCGGCCACCGGACCTGAGTGATCGCACCGCCCGTGGGGCGGGGTAGGCTGGCCGATTGTTGTACCGCACCCGGACGTTCGGCATTTTGTTCCCCAATGTCCGGAAGTAGTGGCCCCATTGGGTCGCTGATGTGGTACGGAGCAATGGGGGACGGCGCGACGTGGCGCAGTCCACAGCGCACCGTGGCGGATCCGCCTGCCACGATGGCCGAAGGCCGCGACAATGCATGGGTGTCCGCGCGCCTCGTGCCGCGCGGCGCGCACGCTCGTTCTTGTTGACGGGCAAGGTCTGAAGGAGCAGAACCGATGGGCGAGGGGTACGCAGCATGACGGACACCGGCCAGGTCCCGGGCGAGGGGCTGCCGGAGAACGCAGGCATGGTCGAGCAGCCGGGCATCCCCGCACCGGGCGCGTACACCTTCCTGGACCCCTCCGAGACGGCAGCCGAAGACGAGGTACTCCTGATGCCGGGCGCCCAGGGTGCCTGGAGCGAGCTGCAGCCGGGCGTCGTGCCCGCGCCGCCGGTCACGGTGCCCGCCCCCGAGTTCGTGGACCCGCTGACCGCTCCCCTGGAGCAGGTCACGGCCACCCCGCCGCAGGGCGTTGCGCTGCCGCCGCAGGGCACCCCCGCGCACGGCGTGCCCCTGGGCGCCCCGCAGGAGCCCGTGCTCGCCGACCACGGCTACGAGCCCGGCGTCCTCGACACCGGCGCCCACGAGGCCGCCGGCCGTGACTCCGGCTCCGTCGACCTCGGCGGTGTCCGCATGCCCCCGACCCCGGCGCCGGCCCGCCGCCCCCTGCACATGGGCCCGCCCGTCCCGGACGCCACCGGCGTCGTCCGCTCGCTCGCCGACCGCGGCCCCGCGGCTCCGGCCCCGCAGCCGGTGGCCGCCCCCGTCCCGGCCGCCGCCACGGCGCCCGCCCCGATGCCGGTACGCACCCCGGGCCCGCCGACCACCGGCCCCGAGTACCTGGACGTCCCGCAGGACCAGCAGACCGCGCCGCAGGGCGCCGTGCCGTGGCCCGCGCAACCGCAGGAGCCCGCAGAAACGGTCGTCCCGCCGGTCGCCCAGTTCGTCCCGGTCGAGGGCTCCGTCCCGACCGCCCCGCACCTGGCCCCGACCCCGGCGCCCGAGCCCCAGCTCCCGCAGTCCGAGGACGCGCTGCCGGCGACGGAGGCCGCCCAGGCCCCGGCTGAGCAGGTCGTGGCTGAGCAGGTCGTGGCTGAGCCGGTCATGGCCGAGCCGGTCGTGACGGAGGCGGTCACGGCCGACCAGGCCGCCGCCGAGCCGGTGGCCGCCGAGCAGGCCGTCGCCGAGCCCGCCGCCGAGCCGGTGGGCGTCGAGCCCGTCGCCGAGGCTCCCGCGAACGTCGCCGAGCCGGTGGCGGCCGAGCAGCCCGTCGCCGAGCAGCCCGCCGGAGAGCCGGTCGCGGGCGAGGCCGTCGCCGCGGAGCCGACCGTGGCCGAGCCGGTGGGCGCCGAGCAGCCGGTCGACGCCGGGCAGCCGGGCGAGGCCGTGCAGTCGGTCGTCGAGCCCGCCGCCGAGGCCGTCGCCCCGGAGGCCCCGGCCCCGGTCCCCGCCCCGCGCGAGGCCGAGCAGGAGGCCCTGGCCGAGCCGGTCCTCGCCGAGCCGGTCGTCGCCGAGGCGCCCGCCGCGGAGCCCGCCCCCGAGGCCGGGCCCGTCGCCCAGGAGACCCCCGCCGAGGCGCCGCAGGAGCCCGCGGCCGAGGAGTCGGCGGCGGTGGCCGCCCCGGCCCCGGTCGAGGTGTCGGCCCCAGAGGAGATTCCCGTCGTGGCCGAGGACACCCCGGAAGCGCAGCCGGAGGCGCAGACCGCCGAAGCGCCGGGTGCCGACGCGGCCTCCGCCGAGGCGACCTCCACCGACGCGCCCACCGCCGACGGGCCGGCCGCCGAGGCGCCGGCCGCCGCGGCAGTCCCGCAGGCCGAGCAGGCGGGCACGGACGAGCAGCACCCCGGGCAGCAGACCGCCGAGGCGCCGGCCGAGGGCGCCCGGCCCGCCGACGGTCCGACCGGGGACCCGCAGACCCCGGACGCCGAAGCGGCGGCGGGCGACCGTGCCCCCGGCTACGACGAGGCCGAGCGCGAGGCCGTGCTCCGTGTGATGCGCGAGCGCCGCGACATCCGCAACGGCTTCCGCTCCGACCCGATCCCGCACGAGGTGCTCCTGCGCGTCCTGGAGGCCGCCCACACGGCGCCCAGCGTCGGTCACTCGCAGCCGTGGGACTTCGTCGTCATCCGCAGCGCCGAGACCCGCCGCACCATGCACGAACTGGCCACGCGCCAGCGTGAGGCGTACGCGAAGTCGCTGCCCAAGGGCCGGGCGAAGCAGTTCAAGGAACTGAAGATCGAGGCCATCCTCGACACCCCGGTCAACATCGTCGTGACCGCCGACCCCACCCGGGGCGGCCGCCACACCCTCGGCCGCTACACGCAGCCGCAGATGGCCCCCTACTCCTCGGCGCTCGCCGTCGAGAACCTCTGGCTCGCCGCCCGCGCCGAGGGCCTCGGCGTCGGCTGGGTCAGCTTCTTCGACGAGCGCGAGATGGTCCGCGCCCTCGGCCTGCCCGAGCACCTCGAAGTGGTCGCGTACCTGTGCGTCGGCTACGTCGACGAGTTCCCGGACGAGCCCGAGCTGATGCAGGCCGGCTGGTCCAAGCGCCGCCCGCTGTCCTGGGTCGTCCACGAGGAGACGTACGGCCGCCGCGCGCTGCCCGGCGAGGAGCCGCACGACCTGCTCCAGGAGACCGTCGCCAACATCCGCCCGCTGGACGCGAAGGCGCTCGGCGAGGCGTGGGAGCGGCAGAAGCGCATGACGAAGCCCGCCGGGGCGCTCGGCATGCTGGAGATCATCTCCGCGCAGCTCGCCGGCCTCTCCCGGGTCTGCCCGCCGCCGATCCCGGAGCCCGCCGCCGTCGCGATCTTCGCCGGTGACCACGGGGTGCACGCCCAGGGCGTCACCGCCTGGCCGCAGGAGGTGACCGGCCAGATGGTCGCGAACTTCCTCGGTGGGGGAGCGGTCTGCAACGCGTTCGCCAACCAGGTCGGCGCCGAGGTCTGCGTCATCGACGTGGGCGTCGCGAGCGACCTGCCCTCCACCCCCGGCCTGCTGCCGCGCAAGGTCAGGCCCGGCACCGCCGACTTCACCATCGGCCAGGCCATGACCCGCGAAGAGGCCGTCGCCGCCATCGAGGTGGGCATCGAGACCGCCCGCGACCTCGTGGCCGCCGGCAACAAGGCGCTGCTCACCGGCGAGATGGGCATCGCGAACACCACCGCGTCCGCCGCCCTCATCTCGGTCTACACGGGGGTGGACCCGACCGAGGTCACCGGACGCGGCACGGGCATCAACGACGAGATGCACGCCCGCAAGGTGGACGTCGTCCGCCGTGCCCTCGACCTCCACAAGCCGGACCCGGCGGACCCCATCGGCGTCCTCGCGGCCGTCGGCGGCCTGGAGCACGCGGCGCTCGTCGGCCTGATCCTGGGCGCGGCCTCGCTCCGTACCCCGGTCATCCTGGACGGCGTCTCCACCGGCGCGGCGGCCCTCGTCGCCCGTGCCATCGCGCCCGAGTCCCTGGCGGCCTGCATCGCAGGCCACCGCAGCGCCGAGCCGGGCCACGTCGCGGCCCTCAACAAGCTCGGCCTGCGCCCGCTGGTCGACCTGGACCTCCGTCTCGGCGAGGGCACCGGCGCGCTGCTGGCCCTCCCGGTGGTGCAGAGCGCCGCGCGCGCCATGCACGAGGTGGCGACCTTCGACTCCGCGGGCGTCACGGAGAAGTAGGCAGCAGCAAGCAGCAGAACGCGAGGCGGCCTGTGTCCGGGACCCCGGGCACAGGCCACCGCACGTCCCCAAGCACCGACCGACGGCGCTCGGCCCGAGGGACATCCGTCACAGCGTGACAACCCCAGGTCACCGATATCGTGAGGTGGGCCAGCGCCCACCCACGCCCCTCCGAGGAGCCGCCCGCACATGGCAGAGCACGCCGACCACCCCGCCTACCCCGTCGGACTGCGCCTCTCGGGCCGCCGCGTCGTCGTCCTCGGCGGTGGCCAGGTAGCCCAGCGCCGCCTCCCCGCGCTGATCGCGGCGGGCGCCGACGTCACCCTGATCTCCCCGTCCGCCACGCCCTCCGTCGAGGCGATGGCCGAGGCCGGCGAGATCACCTGGACCCGGCGCCGCTACGAGGAGGGCGACCTGGCCGACGCCTGGTACGCGCTCGTCGCCACCACCGACCCGGCCGCCAACGCCGCGGCCTCCGCCGAGGCCGAGCGGACCAAGACCTGGTGCGTGCGCTCCGACGACGCCGCCGCGGCCACCGCCTGGACCCCCGCCACCGGTCACAGCGAGGGCGTGACCGTCGCCGTGCTCACCGGCCACGATCCGCGCCGGTCGGCCGCGGTCCGGGACGCGATCGTCGAGGGACTGCGCGACGGCTCCCTCGCCGCGCCCGCCCGCCGTTCCCGCACCCCCTTCGTCGCCCTGGTCGGCGGCGGCCCCGGCGACCCGGACCTCATCACCGTCCGCGGCCGCCGGCTGCTCGCGGAGGCGGACGTGGTCATCGCCGACCGCCTCGGCCCGCGCGACCTGCTCAGCGAACTGCCCCCGCACGTCGAGGTGATCGACGCCGCGAAGATCCCGTACGGCCGGTTCATGGCCCAGGAGGCCATCAACAACGCGCTCATCGAGCACGCCAAGCAGGGCCGGTCGGTCGTCCGCCTCAAGGGCGGCGACCCGTTCGTCTTCGGCCGCGGCATGGAGGAGGCCCAGGCGCTGGCCGCCGAGGGCATCGCCTGCACCGTCGTCCCCGGCATCTCCAGCTCGATCTCGGTGCCCGGCGCGGCCGGCATCCCGGTCACCCACCGCGGCGTCGCGCACGAGTTCACCGTGGTCAGCGGCCACGTGGCGCCCGACGACCCGCGCTCCCTCGTCGACTGGGCGTCCCTCGCCAAGCTCACCGGGACGCTCGTGATCCTCATGGGCGTCGACAAGATCGGGAAGATCGCCGAGGCGCTGATCGCCCACGGCAAGTCCCCGGACACCCCCCTGGCCCTGGTCCAGGAGGGCACCACCGCCACCCAGCGCCGCGTGGACGCGACCCTGGCGACCGTGGCGGAGACGGTCAAGGCCGAGGAGGTCCGCCCGCCGGCCGTGATCGTCATCGGCGACGTCGTGAACGAAGGCCCGCACAAGCCGCTCGGCTGAGCCGGGCAGGCCCCGAGAGCGCCCCGCACACATTGGCACCACCCACCGGACAAGGCAGTATCACCCCGTGGCCGAACTCATCACGATCGACGACCCCGACGACCCGCGTCTGCGCGACTACACCGGACTGACCGACGTCGAGCTCCGCCGCAGGCGCGAGCCCGCCGAGGGACTGTTCATCGCCGAGGGCGAGAAGGTGATCCGCCGCGCGAGGCAGGCGGGTTACGAGATGCGCTCGATGCTGCTCTCCGCCAAGTGGGTCGACGTCATGCGCGACGTCATCGACGAGGTCCCGGCGCCCGTGTACGCGGTGCAGCCGGACCTCGCCGAGCGCGTCACCGGCTATCACGTGCACCGCGGCGCCCTCGCCTCGATGCAGCGCAAGCCGCTCCCCTCGGCGCCCGACCTCCTGGCCACGGCCCGCCGGGTCGCCGTCATGGAGTCGGTCAACGACCACACCAACATCGGCGCGATCTTCCGCAGCGCCGCCGCGCTCGGCATGGACGCGGTGCTGCTGTCCCCGGACTGCGCCGACCCGCTGTACCGGCGTTCGGTGAAGGTCTCCATGGGTGCGGTCTTCTCCGTCCCGTACGCCCGCCTGGACACCTGGCCCCGTGGCCTGGAGGCGGTGCGGGAGGCCGGCTTCAAACTGCTCGCCCTGACCCCGGCCGACCGGGCCGCCTCGATCGACGACGCGGCCCCGCACAAGCTGGAGCGGGTGGCCCTCATGCTCGGCGCCGAGGGCGAGGGCCTGTCCACGCAGGCGCTGCGCGCGGCGGACGAGTGGGTCCGCATTCCGATGGCGCACGGCGTGGACTCGCTGAACGTCGGCGCCGCGGCGGCGGTGGCCTTCTACGCCGTGACGAGCGGCCGCCCCCAGGCCTGAGGCCCACCGGGGGAGCGCCGCCCGCCCGGTGTCCTGGCGGAGAGACGACCCTGTCCCGGCGCCGGCGCCGCCTTCGGACCCGCCCTGGGTCCTGTCGTCCTTCCGGACCCGCCCTGGGTCCTGTCGTCAAACTCCCGTCGTTGCCCGGAGGGCGAACTCCCGTCGTTGCCCGGAGGGCAGGCGGGAGTTCGACGACAGAAGCTAGCCCTGCAGGGCCTGCGCGGCGGCGATTCCCAGCGCGACGATCAGCGTCACGACCACGAACACGAACAGCCGCTGGCGCAGCAGCCGGGGGTTGGCCGGCCGGCGTCCGGTGGACGTCGAGCGCGCCCCCGGCCGGGTGCCGGGCCGCGACTGCGACGCGCGCGAGCCCCCGCCCGTACGGGGCGAGGACGGCCGGGACGCGGAGGGCCGGCCGGCCCCGGGCCGCCCCCCGCCGGTCGGCCTGTCGCCCGGCCGCTCCGCGTTGCGCCCGGCGATCCGCTCGCCGGAGCGCTCGGTGGTCCGCTCGCGTTCGGCCGTGCGCTCGGTGTACCGCTCCGTGGGCCGGAGCGTGTGCCGCTCCTCGACCCGCTCGCGCTGCACGGGGGGCCGGGTGGCGGCCGGCAGCCCTTGGGCCTCCCGCGCGGCGATCTCCTTGAGCCGCATGGACAGCTGGAGGGTGCTGGGTCGTTCCTCCGGGTCCTTCGCCAGGCAGGCCCGGACCAGCGGGGCGAGCGCGTCCGGCACGCCGTGCAGCTGCGGCTCCTCGTGGACGACCCGGTAGAGCATGACCTCCGAGCTGCCGTGCCCGAAGGGGGAGTCGCCCATGGCCGCGTACGCGAGCGTCGCGCCCAGCGAGAAGACGTCCGTGGCCGGGGTGACGGCCGCGCCCCGCACCTGCTCGGGAGCGAGGAAGCCGGGCGACCCGACGGCGGTGCCGACGTGCGTGAGCGTGCTGGCGCCGGTCGCCCAGGCGATGCCGAAGTCGATGATGCGGGGACCCTTGGGGGACAGCAGGATGTTCGACGGCTTCAGGTCCCGGTGGACGACGCCGGCCTCGTGGACGGCGACCAGCCCCTCCGAGAGCGCCGCACCGATCGCGGCCACGTCGGAGGCCCGCAGCGGGCCCTCCTCGGCGACCCGGTCGTGCAGCGACGGCCCGGGCACGTACTGGGTGGCGAACCAGGGGCGCTCGGCCTCCAGGTCGGCGGCGACGAGCCGCGCGGTGCAGCCGCCGCGGATCCGACGGGCGGCGGACACCTCGCGGGCGAACCGGGAGCGGAACTCCTGGTCCTCGGCCAGGTCGGGCCGGATGACCTTCAGCGCCACGCGCTGCCCGCGCCGGTCGGAGCCGAGGTACACGACCCCCATGCCGCCGGCCCCCAGCCTGCGGTGGAGCCGGAAGGACCCGACGATCCGCGGGTCCTCGCGCCGGAGCCGCATCATCGCCATGTCCGTCCCCTCGTCCGTTCGACGTGGCACAGCTTACGTACCGGCGCCCCGAGGTGCTCACAGGCCGCGCCCTCACGGTCGCATCGATTGTCAGTGCTGAGGGGGACACTTGAGGACGGGTCAGCCGCACCCCCCGCCAACACCCCCTGGTGGCAGGGAGGTTGGGATCTCTCCCGGGCGCTCCTCGGGCTCCCGGCCGCAAACGTGAGCGACGTCACGCACCCCCTCGGGGAAGTCCCCCAGGGCGCGGGCGCCGTCTCCACCCAGGGGAGTACGCCGGGCGGAGGCTCGTCATCCTCCGGGAGGCCCGCAAGCCGGTACGCGGGCATGACGCCCTGGCGGCCCCCGCTGCCTAGTGTTGAGGTCAAGCGGCGGGTGCAGCACTCGTCCCCCGAGGTCACCGCACCCGCCGCGACAGACACGACAGGAGAGGAACCATGGCGTACCCGGCCCCGCGGATGACCCCCCGCCCTTCGAGCCGCCGTCACCCCCTGGTGGCGACCGCCATGGTCCTCCCTCTCGCGACCCTGCTCGTGGTCGTCTTCGGCGGCTGGGACGCGGTGGTCACACAGGCGTCGTCCGTGGGCGTGATGCTGGGGCGCTGAACGGCGCTCCGGACCTGGGAGAGCGGCCCGGGTCGGGGACATCCGGCCAACAACCCCGTGGGGACGGGGGTGCGGCGGACGACAGCGTGCGGCCGGTCAGCTGGGGAGCTGACCGGCCCTCACGCTTTTCCGGGCCGCCGGGCCGCCGGGCCGCCGGGCCGCGGGGCCGCGGGGCCGCCGGGCCGCCGGGCCGCCGGGCCGCCGGGCCGCGGGGCCGCCGGGCGGCGGCCCGGCGATGGCTCGACGGTGGCCCGGCGATGGCTCGACGGTGGCCCGGGGGCGGCTCGACGGTGGCCCGGCGACGCCCGGCGGCGCCCCGCGACGGTTCGGGCCGCGCCGCCGGCCGTCCGGCGACGGCCCGGCAGCGCCCGCCGACTGCCCGGCGCGGAGGGGGGCCGTGCCGCGTAGGCTCCCCCGCGTGGAGGAGACCGTTCTCGGACAGCTGTACGCGCTCGCGCGGGACGCCGTGCATCCCGGTGGCGCCCCGGCCGGGCCCTGCCCCTGCCCGCAGGGCGTGCTGGCGGACCGGGACGACGGGACGGTGGTGCGCCACGGGGATCTGGTCCTGAAGGTCCACGCGCCCGGCGGCGATCCGGGAGAGCTGCGGTCGCGGGTCGCGGTCGCGGCGGCGCCGGGCCTGGGGGAGGTGCTCCTCCCGCCCCTGCCGCGACCCCGACCCGAGCTCGACGGGCGCCCGCTCACGGCCTGGCCGTACGGCGTCCCGGTCGATCCGGACGCTCCCGAGGCCGCGCCCTGGGAGGAGGCGGCCCGCCTGCTGGCCGCCCTGCACCGGACCCCGCCCCCGCCGGGCCTGCCGCCCATGCGGGCCCCGGTGAAGGCGGCGCTCGCCGTGGAGCGGATGCGTCGGGCGGCCCCGGACCATCCGGGCACGGCGACGGTGCTGCGCGCCTGGCGCACCCTCCCGGACCCGCCGCACACCTCGCCGTCCCCGGAGCCCGCCCTGTGCCACGGCGACTTCCACCTCGGCCAGCTGGTCCGGGCCCCGTACTGGCGCCTGATCGACGTGGACGACCTCGGCGTCGGCGACCCGGCCTGGGACCTGGCCCGTCCGGCGGCCTGGTTCGCCGCCGGACTGCTGGCACCGGAGGTCTGGGCGCGTTTCCTCGGTGCGTACGAGGCGGCCGGCGGCTCCGCGACCACGAGCCCGGCGGGCGGCGACCCCTGGGCCCGGCTGGACGTCCCCGCCCGCGCCCTCACCGTGCAGACCGCCGCGCTCGCCCTCGCCAAGTCGAACGCCGAGGGCCGGGCCCTGGACGAGGTGGAAGAGGTGATGATCGACACCTGCGCCCGAATCGGTTCGCTCCGAACCGAGTTGGCTCCACCGGCGTCCACGTAGGGTGAGAGCATCATTCGAACGGCAGGGAGTTGAGACCCCATGCAGTGTCCCAAGTGCCACGCGCCCATGCACACGTACAACCGCAACGGCGTCCAGATCGAGCAGTGCAGCGGCTGCCGCGGCATCTTCCTGGACTACGGGGAGCTCGAGGCCCTGACCCGCCTGGAGTCGCAGTGGCAGACGCCGCCCGCCCCGCCGGCCTACCCGGCGCAGCCCGCGGCTCCGGCCTGGGGTGCCCCGCACCACGGTGGTCACCACGGTCACCACGGCGGCCACCACCGCGGCTTCGGCCGGATGCTCTTCTCCTCCTGAAACGAGCCCGTCGCGCCGAGCGCAGGCCCCCTCGGGGGCCTGCCCGCCCCGGCTTCCTGCGCGCGGGAACGACGCGCCCGCGCCCGCACGCCACCCGCACACGACGAAGCCCCCGGCCGCTGCTCGCGGCCGGGGGCTTCGTGTCTGGTGCGCGATACTGGGATTGAACCAGTGACCTCTTCCGTGTCAGGGAAGCGCTCTCCCGCTGAGCTAATCGCGCGGGCACACCCGAAGGTGCGGGTACTGCGTGCGCGATACTGGGATTGAACCAGTGACCTCTTCCGTGTCAGGGAAGCGCTCTCCCGCTGAGCTAATCGCGCGGGGGATCCGAAGATCCAGGACCCGAGGGTCCAGTGGACGATACTGGGATTGAACCAGTGACCTCTTCCGTGTCAGGGAAGCGCTCTCCCGCTGAGCTAATCGTCCTTGGAGGTGGAGACGGGATTTGAACCCGTGTAGACGGCTTTGCAGGCCGTTGCCTCGCCTCTCGGCCACTCCACCAGGAGTGAATACAGGGGTTCGGGATGATCCCCCACATCGAGCGGACGACGAGATTCGAACTCGCGACCCTCACCTTGGCAAGGTGATGCTCTACCAACTGAGCCACGTCCGCTTGTCGTTTCCGTTTCGCTTGCGCGTCCCGGCGACGTGTTGAACTCTAGCGGATTCCTGGGCCAGTACAAAAACGCGTTTCCGCAGCGTGCTGACCTGCGGCCCGGCCAGGGGGTCCGGGAGCGTTCGCACGGCGTTCACTCCACGTGTTCCCCGGGTGGCGCGAAGGCGTCCCCGGGACGCCTCGGAGGCCCCTCGCGCCCCAGCCGCCCCACGGGCCTCCTGCGCCACCGCGTGACCCGGCGCCCCCGCCGTTCCCCCACCTAGACTCACAAGCGTGCATTCCCTCGCTCCTCTGGCCCGCTTCGGCGGCCTCCTCGCCACCGACCTCCGGGACGTCACCCACGATCCCGAGGCACTGGACTCCTCCGGCTTCTGGGCCGTCTGCGCGGACTTCGAGGGCCGACTCACCTGCGCCCGCTTCGGCGACGTACGGCCCGACCCGGTCCCCGCGCCCGTGCCGGGCGCCTGGCTCGGCCCCGCCGCCGGCGACTGGACGTCCTCGCTCGACCGCGCCGCGTACACCGCGGGCGTGCGCCGGGTGCGCGAGCACATCGCGCGCGGCGAGGTCTACCAGGCGAACCTCTGCCGGGTGATGTCCGCGCCGCTGCCCGATCCGGCCCGGGCCGATGTCGACGCGCTCACCGCTCTCCTCGCCGAGGGCAATCCCGCCCCCTACGCGGGCACGATCAGGCTGCCCGCGCACGGCGTGGAGATCGCCACCGCCTCACCCGAGCTCTATCTGCGCCGCACGGGCGGCACCGTGGAGTCCGGCCCCATCAAGGGCACCGGCCGAACGGCCGAGGACCTCCTGGAGAAGGACCACGCCGAGAACGTGATGATCGTGGACCTCGTACGGAACGACCTGGGCCGCGTCTGCGCCACCGGGTCGGTCACCGTGCCCGAGCTCTGCGCCGTCGAACCCCACCCCGGCCTCGTCCACCTGGTCTCCACCGTCCGCGGCGAGCTCCGTGAGGAGGCCGGCTGGCGCGAGCTGCTCGCCGCGACCTTCCCGCCCGGCTCCGTGACGGGCGCCCCCAAGTCGAGCGCCCTGCGGATCATCGAGGCCCTGGAGAACGGCCCGCGCGGCCCCTACTGCGGCGGCATCGGCTGGGTCGACGCCGACCGGCGCACCGCCGAGCTCGCCGTCGGCATACGCACCTTCTGGATCGACCGTCCGGAGGGCGTGCTGCGCTTCGGTACGGGTGCCGGCATCACCTGGGGCTCCGACCCCGAGCGCGAATGGGCCGAGACCGAGCTCAAGGCGGCCCGGCTGGTCGCGATAGCGTCTGGCGCGTACGAGGCGAGCGGAAAGGCCATATCTCGATGAAACTCTGGGTCAACGGCGGACTGCACGACGCCGAGACCGCGCAGGTGTCCGTCCTGGACCACGGTCTGACCGTCGGCGACGGCATCTTCGAGACGGTCAAGGCCGAGCGCGGAGAAACGTTTGCGCTCACCCTCCACCTGGAGCGCCTCACCCGCTCCGCCCGCGGCCTCGGGCTGCCCGACCCGGACCTCGACGAGGTCCGCCGGGCCTGCGCCGCCGTGCTCGCGGCCAACCCGATGGAGCTCGGCCGGCTGCGCATCACGTACACCGGCGGGCTCTCGCCGCTCGGCTCCGAGCGCGGCGACGCGGGCACCAGCCTCGTCGTGGCCCTCGGCGAGACGAGCCGGCGCCCGGACTCCACCGCGGTGATCACGGTCCCCTGGACCCGCAACGAGCGCGGCGCGCTCACGGGCCTCAAGACCACCTCGTACGCCGAGAACGTGGTCGCCCTCGCGCGGGCGCGCGAGCGTGGCGCGTCCGAGGCGCTGTTCGGCAACACCGTCGGGCAGCTCTGCGAGGGCACCGGCTCCAACGTCTTCGTGGTGCTCGACGGGCGCGTCCACACCCCGCCCGTCGCCTCCGGCTGCCTCGCGGGCATCACCCGCGCCCTCGCCGTGGAGTGGACCGGCGCCGAGGAGACCGACCTCCCGCTGGAGGTGCTGGCGAGCGCCGACGAGATCTTCCTGACCTCGACCCTGCGGGACGTCCAGGCGGTGCACCGGGTCGACGACCGGGAGCTCGCCGGGGCGCCGGGTCCCGTCACGGCCAAGGCCATGCGGATCTTCGACGAGCGGGCCGCCCGGGACCGGGATCCCCGGCTGCCCTGAATTCGGATGCGGGACGGGCGCGGGGTGGGTAGAACACCGGTGATGACCACCACCCTGCGGCCGTCCGAGCCGCTCCAGCAGACCGCCGACGGCGGCCGTTCCCGCACGTACGACATCTGCGTGAACAGCCGCCGGGTCGGCTCCGTGCGCGTCGCCACCGACCCGGCCTTCGGCCCCGCGGCCGGCCTGATCGAAGGGCTCCGGGTCGACGAACCGGACCGCGGGCGGGGCCGGGGCACGGTCGCGGCGCTGGCCTCGGAGGAGGTGCTGCGCGGCTGGGGCTGCGGCGAGGTGGCGGTCTCGGTGCCCGCGGACGCGGAGCCGGCGCTGCGCATGGTCCGCTCGCTGGGCTACACGGAGCGCAGCCGGAACATGCTCAAGGAGCTGCCGGCCGAGCCGCCGGAGCTGCCGGAGGGCTTCGCGTACCGGCCCGCCACGGAGGAGGAGTTCGCGCAGTGGTCGGCGCGCTCCATGGCCGCCTTCGCGCAGAGCTGGATCGAGCGGGGTGTCCCGGAGGACCGGGCGCTCGCGAAGGCCGAGGACAGCCGCCGCCGGTTCCTGCCGCAGGGCCTCGCGACCCCGGGGGTCTCCGTGGTCGTGGCCGTACGGGACACGGAGGTGGTCGGCTATCTGTGGACCGGCGCCCTGGACCTGGAGCCGGGGGTGCGGTCGGGCTTCGTGTTCGAGGTCGAGGTCCACGAGGACCAGCGCGGCAGGGGGTACGGCCGCGGGCTGATGCTGGTCGCCGAGCGCGTGGCGCTGGCGGCCGGGGAGCGCCGGCTCGGACTGCACGTCTTCGCGGGCAACACCCCGGCGATCCGGCTCTACGAGTCGCTGGGCTACCGCACGACGTTCCTGAACAGCTCCAAGCGGCTGTAGGGCCGGTGCGGCGGGGCGGGTGCCCCCCGACCTGTCCGGCGGACGGCGGACGGACGGCGGACGCGTACGGCGGACGCGGACAGGGGCCCGGTCGGCCCCTAGCCCTGGAGGATGCGGTCGGCGATCTCCTCGATGCGGGCGCGCAGACCGTCCTGGCTCTGGCCGCCGTCGAGCCGCTCGCCGCCGATGACGTACGTCGGGGTGCCGGTGACCTTGATCGCCTTGCCCTCGGCCTCGTCGGCGTCGACCGTCAGCAGGTGCCGGCCGTCGATCAGGGCGGTGTCGAACTCCTCGCTGTCCAGGCCCAGTTCACCCGCGACCTCGAGCAGCACCGGCTCGCCGCGTCCACCCAGCTCCTCGGTCCTGGCGAGCAGCGCCTCGGCGTACGGCCAGCCCTTGCCCTGGGCGAAGGCCTCCTCGGCGGCCTGGGCGGCCGCGTAGGCGTGCTTGTGCTTGGCGAGCGGGAAGTGGCGCAGCTGGACGTCGAGGCGCTCGCCGTACTTCTCGCGCAGGGCGCGCACGTCGTCGAGGGCCTTGAAGCAGTCGGGGCACTGCAGGTCGAACCAGGCCTCCAGGACGGCGGGGGAGGCGGGGGTGGTGGACTCACTCATGGGAAGAGTCTCCCACCGCGTCCGCGGTCAGCGGGCGCGTGCCCTCAGGGTCCTTCTCGGGCCCCTGGGGGGACGACCCGGAGATCTCCCTGATCCGGGGGGCGGGGCATGGCCGTGGCGGGCCGGGGCGGTGCAGGATGGAAGGGACGTATCACCCGGGACCAGGAGGATCGCATGCTCGCCGAGACCATTTGCTCCGCGGTGTCCGCGGCCGGCCTGGGCATCGCCGCGATCACGGCTTACCGCAAGCGGTATCTGGCCGCGACGCGGATCGCGGCCTACGCGCTGGTGCCGCTCGGCCTGGTGATGACGGGCGCGATCGACTGGCTGGCGAGCTCGGCCTTCAGCCTGACGGCCTGGATCGGCTTCGGTGTGCTCGGCGTGGCCTGGCTGCTGTTCTCGTCCACGCGGACGATAGAGCGGCGCAGGGCGGGCAAGCGGGAGACCACCGGGGGAGAGGGGCGGGCGGCCGTGGCGCCCGCCGCTGCGGCGCCGCCGCTCGGCGCCGGCCGGCGCGGCGCGTCCGCGCAGGCGCAGCAGCAGGCCAAGGCCGGCAAGCCGGCCGAGGACGACTTCAGCGACATCGAGGCGATTCTGAAGAAGCACGGAATATGACCGGGATCGGACCGCGGTCCGACCGGTTCTGACGCCTCTCGCTCCCGGCGTCCACGGGATGGGGTGAACAGGGCGCGTCATGGGGTGTGTTGCGGGATCTTCGGGGAGGGCTGTGCCCCATCATCCCCCGAGATGCTGGATACCTCACGGGACCCGGTCCCCACCCCCACCGCCGCTCCTCCCGAGGAGCCGCGCGGCTGTCTGTTCGCGCTCTCCCAGCCGCCGCTGATGATCTTCCTGGCGGTGATCGGCGGACTGCTGCTGATGGCCGCCCTCCACGATCTGTTCCTGCTGTGAGGCGGGCGACGGGCGGACTCAGCCCGCGGCTTCCTTGCGGCGGGCCCGGTAGGCGGCGACGTGCAGCCGGTTTCCGCAGGTGCGGCTGTCGCAGTAGCGGCGCGAGCGGTTGCGGGAGAGGTCGACGAAGGCCCGGCCGCAGTCCGGGGCCTCGCAGCGGCGCAGACGCTCCTGCTCGCCGGCGACGACGATGAAGGCGAGCGCCATCCCGCAGTCGGCGGCGAGGTGGTCGGCGACGGAGGCGCCCGGCGCGAAGTAGTGCACGTGCCAGGGGTAGCCGTCGTGGTCGGTGAGCTGCGGCGTGGTGCCCGCGGCGGTGACCAGCTGGTTGATCAGTGCGGCGGCGATGCGCGGGTCGGGGGCGGAGAAGACGGCCGTGAAGCGCTCCCGTACGTCCCGGACGGCCCGCAGGTCCTCGGCGCCCAGCTCACCCACGTCGCTGATCTTGTGGTCGCGCACGAAGGACCGCAGCGCGTGGACGTCCCCGAGCTCGTCGTCGCGGTCGCCCTGCGAGGCGGTGTTCACCAGATCGACGACGGTGTCGAGGGCGATCCGGGTGTCGTGGGGGATCAGCACGATTCGCTCCCTGGCCGGCTGCGGGCGGGCGCCCGCGGAATTGCGCTGACTTTAGCGCGACCCGGAAACGGGCATCGGCGCCCCGCACCGCGCCGGCTGCGCGGTGGGGGGCGCCGAGGGAAGACGTGTGCGGCTCTCCGCGCGGCGCCGTCTCCCCGAGTCGGACGGCGCCGTGCGGCTCTTGGCCTGGCTCAGCTGTCGGCCAGGATGTGGGAGAGCTCCGTATCGAGGTCGAAGTGGCGGTGCTCGGTGCCGGGCGGCACAGCGGCGTCGGTCCTCTTCAGGAACGACTCCAGGGCCCTCGCGGGGGCCTCGAGCAGCGCTTCGCCCTCGGGGGAGCTCAGCGCGATGCAGACGACTCCCTGGCCGTGGCTGCGGGACGGCCAGACTCGGACGTCGCCCGTGCCGGTGGGCCGGTGCAGCCCCTCGGCGAGAAGGTCGCGGGCGAAGACCCACTCGACCGTCTCCTCGGCTCCGGTGTGGAAGGTGGCGTGCACGGCATACGGATCGGCCGTGTCATACCGCAGGCCCGCGGGTACAGGCAGTGATGACTCGCTCGACACAACGAGGCGCAGGTGCAGCTCGCAGCTGACCGTGGTGTTCATAAGCGCCAGGGCCTTTCGCTCAGTGTGCGCTCGGGGATTCGCACGTCGGCGAAATCGACATGCCACCTACGGTGCCGTTGTAAACCCCTCTGTCTGTTTTGTGATCGTTCAGGTAGCTCGTTTGGGTGTGTGTAACTTTGGGTAATACCGCCATTCCGGCAAGACGGGCCCGTCCGGTAAGTTGGGGCCATGAATGCGGAGAGTGACGAGCGCACCGGGGAGTCCGCGGCGAGCGGGGGGAACGGCCACGAGAAGGCCGAGGAGGCGCCGCTGGGCTCGCGGGCGCCCGAGTTCATCAAGGCCAGCCGTGGCCTGCACCTGAGCTGGCAGGTCGGCGTCTTCGTCGTCGGACTCGCCGTGGTCGGCGCGGGCGTCGTGATGCTGCCCCTGCCGGGCCCGGGCTGGCTGGTGATCTTCGCCGGCATGGCGATCTGGGCGACCGAGTTCGTCTGGGCCCAACTGGTGCTCCGCTGGACCAAGCGAAAGGTCACCGAGGCCGCCCAGCGCGCCCTCGATCCCAAGGTCCGGCGCCGCAACATCATCCTCACGTCGATCGGCCTGGTGATCATCGCCGTGCTGCTCGGCGTCTACCTGTGGAAGTTCGGCCTCGTGATGCCGTGGAAGATCGACCAGTGACCCGCGAGTGGTGCGGGAGCCCCGCTGACATGGGGTAATGTTTGCGATGCGCCCGGGCGATTAGCTCAGTGGGAGAGCGCTTCGTTCACACCGAAGAGGTCACTGGTTCGAACCCAGTATCGCCCACCACCCGGACCGAAGGCCCGGAGACGGATTCCGTCTCCGGGCCTTCGGCGTCTCACCGCATCCGGCCGAGCCGCTCCCGCAGCCGGCGGGCGTCGCGCAGCCGCTGCTCGTACGTCGCGCCCACCGCGAGCAGCAGCAGACCGGCGAGCGCCGGCGGCAGCCAGCGCGGCAGCGCGCCCACCACCTGCACCACGTACGGCGCCAGCTCGTGCAGCCCGTCCAGGGCGAGCACCGCACCGCCGAGCAGCAGCAGGGCCTGCAACCGGAACCGGGCGCCGAGCAGCGTCACCACGAGCGCAGCGAGCCCCAGGAGCAGCGGCCGCGCCCAGTGCGGGTCGGTCCAGGCCGCGAAGAGGCTCGGCACCAGCGTCGCCGCCAGACCCGGCCCGTACGCCGTCCAGGAGGAGGCCTCCGGGTCGCGGCGCCGCCGCAGCACGCCCACCGCGAGGGCCGGGAGGGTCACCGGGAGCGTGTACGCCTCCGGCGTCGTCACCTCCCACACCGCCAGCCGCACCCACGTGGCGAGCAGGAACAGCCCCGCCGCGGCCCACGAGGCGACCGCGCGCCGCTCCGGCCGCAGCGCCGTCGCCGCCGCGACCACCCCGCCGAGGGCCAGTCCGAGCGCGAGCAGCGCGGGCCGCTCCACGGTGAGCCCCAGGGCGCACAGCCCCACGACGGCGCCCGTGCCCTCCACGGCCGGCGCCACCGGGTGCCGCCGCAGCCGCGCCCCGACCCCGGCGGCCCCGGCCGGCACGGCCAGCAGGACGAGCCCGGTCACCGCGGGCCCCGCGTGCGCGGCGCCCGCGCCGGACGCGACCAGACCGCCCACCGCGAGCACGGCGCCACAGGCCCCGACCAGCCGCCGGGCCCCCTCCCCGGCCACCGCGACCCCGCCGAACAGGACCGCGAGCACCCCCAGCACCCCGAACGTCGCCCCCCGCGAGTCGAGTGCCAGGCCCACGGCCCCGATCGCGGACCCGAGGCCGCAGGCGAACGCCGTCCACCCGACGACGGCGGCGGGCTCCACGGCCCGTACGCCCGCGCCCGCGGTACGCGGTGCCCAGCCGGGCCGCCCGGCCGGCGGCTCCACGACGGGCGCAGGGCGGGGGACAGGGGCCGGGAGCCCGCGCAGCAGCGCCCCGGGGCGCACCGCGATCGCGAGCGTCGCCGCCGTGGCCGTCAGCTGCAGCACCTGCGTCACCGCGTACGACAGCTCCAGGGACACCGGCAGCGCCGTGAGCAGCGCCCAGGCCAGTCCGAGCGCGCCGCAGCGGGCCCAAAGGCGCGGCACCACCGCGAGGGCCACGGCCGCGAGCAGCAGCACCAGCGGGGCGGTAGCCGGGTACCCGGTCAGGACGCGGGCGGAGTGCTCGCCCGACCACACCGCGGTGCTCCGCGCCACCGGCCCCAGCAGCCCGGCCGCCACCGGCGGCACCGCCCAGGCCACCGCGAGGCCGAGGACTCCGGCGCCCGCGACGGCGAGACCGTCCCGCACCGCGCGGCCCGGGGCCGCGCCCGGCGCCGGCGCGGAGGGCTCCGGGGCACGACGGCCCCGCGCCCCGTGGACCCACCAGGCCGCGGCCGCCAGGACCACGCCGCAGAGCGCGTACCCGGGCACCGCCCAGACGGAGGGAACCGCCGCCCGCAGCAGCCCGCCCGCCGCGGCGACGATCGCCAGCCCCGCCACCGTGGCGGCGGCGAGGGCGGTCGGCGTGTGGCGGACGGCGAGGTACAGCAGGACCGCGGCGCAGCCCAGGAGCAGCGGGGCCGCCCGGCCCGGGGTGGGGAGGGACAGGGTCAGGCCGGACATGAGGGCCCAGCCGCCCAGCGCGGCCGCACCGACGCCCGCCGTCACCCGCACCGGGGGCACCGTCAGACGGGCCGGGAGCGGCTTCGCGCGCAGCACGAGGGCGAGGTCCGCGATCACCGTGGCGAGGGCCGCCCACGCGAAGGGCAGCAGGCCACCGTCGGCGGCGACGACCCCGAGCGGCAGCGGAAGTTGGGCCGCGACCACGGCCGCCGGCCGCGGGATCCGCAGTCGGCTCAGGGCGGAGCCGTACCCCGCCCAGGCCGCCGCCAGCACCCCCGAGGCCGCCGCCGCGTACGCCGCGCCGTCCGTGGCCGGCAGCGCCACCCGGTGCAGGGCGTAGGCGTCGAGCAGGGTCAGGACCAGCCCCAGCGCGGCCACCGCCTCCGCCGTGGAACCCAGACCGCGGCGCAGCAGCGCCACCGGGGCGAGAAGCGCCGCCGAGGTCACGACCGCCAGGACGCACGCCCGGCCGCCGATGCCCATGGAGCCCCAGCTCACCAGGGTGAAGACGAGCGCGGCCACGGTGAGCAGCACACCGCCCAGGGTGAGCAGGACGTTCTGCGTGCTGCGCGGGGTCGCCTCGGGCCGCGCAAGCCCCTGCGCCCTCGGCGGCCCGGGCACGGGCGGCGCCGTCGGGGCCGGCACCGCCGGGTACAGCACCCGCAGCAGCCAGTCCCGGCGGGCCAGCAACTGGGCCCGGTGGGCGTCGAGTCGGGCCAGTTCGCGGTCGACGAGCACCAGCTCTTCCGCGGGAGGCAGGGAGGAGTCCATACGCGGAGTGTGGCGCCGGACACAGGGAAAGGGGATGCGCGCGCGTACTCAGATCCGCGACTGAGTAGCCCACACTGGGGCCATGGACTGGTGTCGCTACCGCTTCCGCAGCGTCTGGCGCCTCGCCGCCCCGCCCGGCGCCGTCTACGCCGTGCTGGAACGCGCCGAGGAGTACCCCCGCTGGTGGCCGCAGGTCCGGGAGGTCGTCCCCCGCGACGAGCGCACCGGCACCGCCCGCTTCCGCTCGCTCCTCCCGTACGAGCTCGTCGTCACCGCCGAGGTCCGGCGCGAGGACCCCGCCGCGGGCGTCCTCGAGGTCGTGATGAGCGGCGACCTCGACGGCTGGGCCCGGTGGACCCTGACCGCGCTGCCCGGCGGCGGCGGCACGCGCGCCGTCCACGAGCAGGAGGTCGAGGTCCGCAGCCCGCTGATGCGCGCGCTCGCCGTCCCCGGACGGCCGCTGTTCCGCGCCAACCACGCCCTGATGATGCGCGGCGGACGCCGCGGTCTCGCCGCCCACCTGCGCGCCTCGCCGCCGCCGGTTTGAACGAAGCCCCGTCGGGCCTGTATGGTTCAACGCGTTGCCCGGGCGATTAGCTCAGCGGGAGAGCACTTCGTTCACACCGAAGGGGTCACTGGTTCGATCCCAGTATCGCCCACCGGGAAGAGGCCGGTTCGTCGAAAGACGGACCGGCCTCCGCCGTTCCCGGCGGGGGATCACGCCGCCGTCCGCAGCTCCGGCCGCAGCGGCCACGCCGGATCCACCGCCTCCGGGGTGCCCTGCCGCGCGAACCAGGCCTGCAGGCCCCGCGCCTGCGCCGCGTGCCACACCGCCTGCAGTGTGTGCAGTTCGGCCGGGGTCAGCCGCTCCAGCCGGGACGCGAACCGCCGCCCCACCGCCCGTACGACCTCCATCGCCGCCTGCGCGTCCGCCACCGCGTCGTGGGCGCCCTCGAGGTCCACCCCGTACTGCCCGCACAGGTCCGTGAGGGTCCGCCGGCCCTTGCGGTAGCGGTCCAGGTGCTTGTCCAGGACCCGCGGATCGAGCACGCACAGCGGCACGTGCTCCAGGTAGCGGCCCAGCGAGGAGGCGCGATGGCGGCGCAGCTCGCGGTCGAGGATCGTGAGGTCGAAGGGGGCGTTCATCACCACCAACGGGCGCCCCATCGCGCTCTGTTCGGCTATCGCCCGGGCCAGCTCCTCCACCACCGGCGACGGCCACCGTCCGTTGCGCTGGAGGTGATCGTCCGTCAGGCCGTGTACGGCGGTGGCCTCGGCGGGCACCGGGACGCCCGGGTTCACCAGCCAGCGGGTCACCCGTGGCCGCATGCCCGCCGCGTCCTGGACGACGAGGGCGGCGGACACGATCCGGTCCTCCTCGACGTCGACTCCTGTGGTCTCCGTGTCGAAAGCGGCCAGGGGCCCCTCGTACCAGTGCGTCGTCATCCCCGAACTCCTCGCACGTGCGCGGCAGATGGCCATCCCCCTGCCCGAATCGTTGATACCCGGGCTGTTTGCGCCGTACGCAAACCGGTCACAACACAGGTGACGGGGAAGGGAATTGACATGGCGCTCGCCCAGCCGGAATCGGGAGGGCTGCCGCCCCAGCGGGCAGCCCCGACGCGCGGCTCACTCGCCACCACCGCCTGCATGGAGACCCTCCAGGTCGGGTATCTCCACGCGGTCGCGGCGGCGGCGGGCTGTTCGCTGTCGCAGCCGTTCCCGGACAACGGCATCGACTGGCACGTGAGCCACAGCGCTCCCGGCCACACCGTCGACGACGAGGTGACCATCAAGGTGCAGCTCAAGTGCACCTACCAGCTACCGCCGCGGCAGCCAGGGGCCGGCTCCGACACGTTCTCGTTCACTCTCGACAACGAGCACCTGGTCAAGCTGGCCCGGACGCCCGTGGCGGTCCACAAGATCCTGGTCGTGATGCTCGTGCCGCGGGACCGGGAGGACTGGCTGAGGGCCGGGCACGACCGGCTCGACCTGCGGCACTGCTGCTACTGGATCAACCTGGCCGGCCATCCGGTCACGGGACGCCGCAGGACCACCGTGCGCATTCCCACGGCACGGATCTTCGACGACCGGGCGCTCTGCGAGATCATGGCGCGGGTCGGCGTGGGAGGGAGACCTTGATGCACCGGCCGAACGACGAACCCGAGAACGGGGCCGGACACGGCCGCGACCGGACGCCTCCCCCCACCCCGCCGTATCCGCCGGCGCCCCCGCCGGCTCCTTCCGGCCCGTCGTCTCCCTCCGCCCACCCGCCGTCTCCCCCCGCCCACCCGGCCTTCCCGGGCCAGGACCACCCGTCGGCCTCGTCCCCGCCGCCCGGACCCCAGCCCTTCCGCCCCAGGAGCCACCCGGCGCCCGGCGAGCTCCCCGGCCACTGGACGGGGATCCCCGCAGCGCCCCTCGGCCCCTGGGCGGACGCGGGGGAGATCCCCGACCCCGGCCGGGTCGACCCGCGGGTCCTCGGCGCGCTGCTCGCCCGGCACGGCTGGCGGCGGCGCGGCGGCGCCGCGGGCCGCTACAGCCGCTGGACCCCGCCGGGTCCCGAGGCGCTCGGCCGCGGCACCAGCCTGCTCGTGCCGGAGAGCAGCGCCTTCCCCGACTGCGAGGAGCTGCTCGGTGAGGCGCTCGTCGCCCTCGCCCGCAGCGCCGCGCCCTCGGCGCGCGAGGTCCTCACCGGGCTCACGGTCCCCAGCGACGAGATCCGCTGGTGGCGCGACGTGCCCCCCGGGCCGGCCGGCACCGTGCCCTGGCCCGTGCAGGAACAGCTGAGGTCCGCCGCCCGCGGCATGCTGCTCGCCGGCGCGCTCGCCGTCCGGGGCCGCAACGGCTACCACGGGGCCCGGCACCGGCGGCAGGCCCGGACCGCGCTGGACAGCGTGGTCGTCGGCGCCGCGCCGGGCGGGCGCGCCCTGACCGCCTTCCTGCCCGTCGACCCCGGCCGGACCGTCTCCGTACGGCTGTACCACGCGCTGTACGCCGCCCGGGAGGCCGTCGACTACCAGCGGGCGACCGGCGGCACGGAGGCCTTCGACACCGCCGTCCAGGCCGGGGTGAGCCGCGAGCTCACCGAGGCCCTCGTCGCGCTCGTCCGCGGCACCGAGGGCGCGAGCGTCGCCCTGGAGTGGTCCCCGGCCGCCGGCACCCCCGAGGGCTGCGCCGCCCGCCCCGAGCCCGTCGAGTTCTCGCCCGGCGACCTGCCCGCCCTGCGCGAGGCCGGGGCCCGCTATCTGACCGTCGAGCCCTCCGTGCCGGTGCGGATCACCGGCGCCGTCGTCCGCATGCGCCGCCCGGGACCGCGCGGCGAGGGCACCGTACGCCTGCGCGTCCTCTCCGGCGCGGAGGTCGGGCACGTCCGCCTCACCCTCGACGAGGAGGACTACCGCACCGCGGGCCACGCCCACCTCGCCGGCCTGCCGATCCGCGTCGTCGGGCGCCTGGAGAGCCGCGGCGGCTTCCGGCGCCTCACCGACGCCACCGGTGTCGTCCCCGTGCGGGTGGACGAGGCGGAGCGGGACCGGCTGATGAAGTCGTCGGAGGGGACCGCCGAGGACACCGCCTTCCTCGACGAGGCGTGCGGGCCGGACGAGGACTGAGGAAGCGGGCGGGGGTGCCCCGGTAGGATCAAGCCTGCGCGGCACCTCGTCTCTGCCGTGCGTCGCCGGCGCCGGCACCTCGTGTCTGCCTGCGCCCCTATGTATGGAGCACTCGTGTCTGAAGTCCGTGTGACCGTCCAGTCCCCCTCGGGAGCAGAGGAGAGGGCGGTGAGCGCGGGCACCACGGCCGGCGCCCTGTTCGCCGACGACCGCACCGTCATCGCCGCCCGCGTCGGCGGTGAGCTCAAGGACCTGGCGTACGAGCTCGCCGAGGGCGATGTCGTCGAGGGGGTGGAGATCTCCTCCGAGGACGGTCTGAACATCCTGCGCCACTCCACCGCGCACGTCATGGCCCAGGCCGTGCAGGAGCTCTTCCCCGAGGCCAAGCTGGGCATCGGCCCCCCGGTCCGGGACGGCTTCTACTACGACTTCGACGTCGAGAAGCCGTTCACGCCCGAGGATCTCAAGGCCATCGAGAAGAAGATGCAGGAGATCCAGAAGCGCGGCCAGCGCTTCGCCCGCCGTGTCGTCACGGACGAGGAGGCCCGCGAGGAGCTCGCGGCCGAGCCGTACAAGCTGGAGCTCATCGGCATCAAGGGCGCCGCGTCGACCGACGACGGCGCGAACGTCGAGGTGGGCGGCGGCGAGCTGACCATCTACGACAACCTCGACGCGAAGACCGGCGACCTGTGCTGGAAGGACCTCTGCCGCGGTCCCCACCTGCCCACCACCCGGAACATCCCGGCCTTCAAGCTCATGCGGAACGCCGCCGCCTACTGGCGCGGCAGCGAGAAGAACCCGATGCTCCAGCGCATCTACGGCACCGCGTGGCCGTCGAAGGAGGAGCTGAAGGCCCACCTCGACTTCCTCGCCGAGGCCGAGAAGCGCGACCACCGCAAGCTCGGCAACGAGCTCGACCTGTTCTCCATCCCCGACGAGATCGGCTCCGGTCTCGCCGTCTTCCACCCCAAGGGCGGCATCATCCGCCGGGTCATGGAGGACTACTCGCGCCGCCGGCACGAGGAGGAGGGCTACGAATTCGTCTACTCGCCGCACGCCACCAAGGGCAAGCTCTTCGAGAAGTCCGGTCACCTCGACTGGTACGCCGAGGGCATGTACCCGCCCATGCAGCTCGACGAGGGCGTGGACTACTACCTCAAGCCCATGAACTGCCCGATGCACAACCTGATCTTCGACGCGCGCGGGCGCTCCTACCGTGAGCTGCCGCTGCGCCTGTTCGAGTTCGGCACCGTGTACCGGTACGAGAAGTCGGGCGTCGTGCACGGCCTCACCCGGGCCCGCGGCTTCACCCAGGACGACGCGCACATCTACTGCACCCGCGAGCAGATGGCGGACGAGCTCGACAAGACGCTCACCTTCGTCCTGAACCTGCTGCGCGACTACGGTCTGACCGACTTCTACCTGGAGCTGTCCACCAAGGACCCGGAGAAGTACGTCGGCTCCGACGAGGTCTGGGAGGAGGCCACCGCGGTCCTCCAGCAGGTCGCCGAGAAGCAGGGCCTCCCGCTCACCCCCGACCCCGGCGGCGCCGCGTTCTACGGCCCGAAGATCTCCGTGCAGGCGCGCGACGCCATCGGCCGTACCTGGCAGATGTCGACCGTGCAGCTGGACTTCAACCTGCCGGAGCGCTTCGACCTGGAGTACACCGCCCCGGACGGCACCAAGCAGCGCCCGGTCATGATCCACCGCGCGCTCTTCGGCTCGATCGAGCGCTTCTTCGCGGTGCTCCTGGAGCACTACGCGGGTGCGTTCCCGGCCTGGCTGGCCCCGGTGCAGGCGACCGGCATCCCGATCGGCGACGCGCACGTCGACTACCTGCAGGAGTTCGCCGCCAAGGCGAAGAAGCAGGGCCTGCGGGTGGAGGTCGACGCCTCCTCGGACCGGATGCAGAAGAAGATCCGGAACGCGCAGAAGCAGAAGGTCCCGTTCATGATCATCGCTGGTGACGAGGACATGGCCAACGGCGCCGTCTCCTTCCGCTACCGCGACGGCTCGCAGGAGAACGGCGTCCCGGTCGACGAGGCCATCGCCAAGATCGCCAAGATCGTCGAGGACCGCGTCCAGGTCTGAGCGGCCTGAGCAGTGGTCAAGGGGCCCCCGGGGTGTCGTTCCCCGGGGGCCCCTTCTCGTCCTCCCGGGTGAACGCCTTGATCAGCCAGGACGAGAAGGAACCCGTCACCGCGCCCAGCAGGGCCACGCCACAGCCCATCATGCCCACCGCCGTGAGACGGCCCACCGGCGTCACCGGGGTCACGTCGCCGTACCCCACCGTCGTCAGGGTGGCGCACGCCCACCAGACCGCGTCCCCGAAGGTGCGGATCGAAGCCCCCGGCGCCTGGTACTCGACGTGGTAGACGGTCAGGGCCCCCGCGAAGCCGAGCAGGCACGCGGTCATGCCCGCGTACGCCATGACCCGCGCGTAGAGCGTGAGCCGGGGCGCGTCGTGCCGGCGCTGCACCCGGTCGTAGACGCTCACGATCCGCAGCGGGCGCAGCAGCGGCAGGACCAGCACCGCCGTGTCCAGGAAGTGGTGCCGGACGAAGCGGAGCACCCCGAGGCCGCTCAGCCTGACGCGCACCACGTAGTCCACGAGGAAGACCGCCCAGGAGGCGAAGGTCAGCGCGAGGCACAGATCGCGCACGGCCGGCGGCAGGCCGTGGCCCAGGATCCGCACCGCGTAGCCGGCGAGATAGATCAGGGACGTCACCGTCAGCGGGGTCTCCATCCGGCGGTCCCATCGCTCCTGCGCGGGGCTCACCGGCGGCCTGTCTCTCATCGGATCAGCATGGCCCCTGCACGGATCTTCCGCCCCGGCGACACGATCCGAACGGGCGAAGCCATATGCTGCACAGCATGACGACTGAGCCGGAGCAGCAGATCGGAGTGGGGACGCAGGACGCGTTCCAGCGCCTGTGGACGCCTCACCGGATGGCCTACATCCAGGGCGAGAACAAGCCCACCGGGCCGGGCGCCGAGGACGGCTGTCCCTTCTGCACCATCCCGTCGAAGTCGGACGAGGACGGACTGGTGATCGCGCGGGGCACCAGCGTGTACGCGGTGCTCAACCTCTACCCGTACAACGGCGGCCACCTGATGGTGGTCCCCTACCGGCACGTCGCCGACTACACCGACCTCGACGAGCCCGAGACGGCCGAGCTCGCCGACTTCACCAAGCGGGCGATGGTCGCGCTGCGCGCGGCCTCGGGGGCGCACGGCTTCAACATCGGCATGAACCAGGGCACCGTCGCGGGCGCCGGCATCGCCGCGCACCTGCACCAGCACATCGTGCCCCGCTGGGGCGGCGACACCAACTTCATGCCGGTGGTCGGCCACACCAAGGTGCTGCCGCAGCTGCTCGCCGACACCCGGAAGATGCTGGCCGACGCGTGGCCGGCCGGCCTCTGATCCGTCCGGACCTCCCGGTCACGCGTCGTAGATGTCGGCCTTCTTCGGGCCGGGGTCCTGGATCCCGCCGCTGAGGACCAGCGAGCGGGCCGTGAAGCGTTCGGTGTCCACGCCGTGATCGTCGAGCACCTTGATGGTCGCGGCGTGCACCGCCCGCAGCACCGGCGTCGCGGCGCGGATGGCGTCGTCGGCCATGAAGCGGTGCCGCCAGGGCTGGCCGGCCCAGGCGTGACGCAGGCCGAAGGGCTCGGGCAGGACCAGCTTGCCGCCGAGGAAGTCCAGGAGCGGCGGGAACCAGGTCAGCGGGGCGCGCACCGCCTGGCGCACCACGTCGTCCGTGTCGGTCAGCGGCAGCTTGATCTCACGTGTCTCCCAGAACCTGACGGTCTTGGAGACCTCCTTCGTCTTCGCCTTGGGCTTGGTGGTGAACAGGCCGTGCACCGGCCCGAGGGCGTGGCCGGTGACCTCGACGCGCAGGGTGTGGTGGAGCGAGGTGACCGTCACCATCATGGTGAGGACCAGCTGGCCGTCCCAGAGGGTGAACTGGACGCCCAGATAGTGCCGGTTCCCGCTGCCGAACTGCTGGTCGTTGCAGATGCGCTGTATCTCGTGCGGCTTCACCTGGAAGTGGACGACGTTCTCGCCCTCGGGGCGGGCGACCTCGTCGGCGCCCTCGCCGACCGGCGAGACGATCCAGTGCTTGACGGTCGGCTTGGGGAAGCCGGTCTTCAGGGAGCCGCGTTCGAGGAGCGTCAGCTCGGTGTGGATCTGGCGGACCACGTCCCAGGCGCGGAAGTCGTGGATCTCCTTGCCCTCCCGGGGGAACAGCTCCTCGGCGAGGGTCCAGCTGCCCCAGCGGGTGCCCATGCCCAGTATTCCCTTGGGTCCCGCGTAGAAGACGACGTTGGACTGCTGCTCGGCGGTCAGCTTCTCCAGGTTGAGACGGAGCTCCTCGGCGGTCTTCTCGGTGGGGTCCTTCGGTACGGCCTCGGGGACCGCCGCGCCGATGCCGCCGCCGCTGAGCAGCGCGGTCCAGCGCTCGCGCAGGTCGACCGCGGTCTTCTCGCAGATCCGGCGGGCCAGGAACCAGCCCACGACCGGAGCCACGAGCATGGCGCGCAGGTACAGGGGCAGGAGGCCGTCGAAGGGCAGCCGGAGCACCACGAGCAGGGCGAGCAGGCCGGCGGCGACCAGCACGGCCGTGCCGATGGCGCTGGTGCGCCTGTTCTCCGAGCCGGCCGCGATCCGGCGCAGCTGGATCACGCCGAGCCAGAGCAGGAGTCCGGGCAGGAACAGCACCCCGAAGACGAAGGTGACCAGGGTCAGCTTGACGTCCCGCTGCTTGCGGATGCCGGTGGCGGCCAGACAGTGCTCGACGACGGGCTGGGGGTCGGCACCGAAGGACTGGATGAGGGGCTTGCGGGCGCCGCCGAGCATCCGGACCTGGACGGCGCGGGAGAAGGCCTCACCGAGGTCCGGACGGAAGAGCTTCTTCCACTTCCCTTCCTTGACCGTCGACTTGTGCCACTCGTTGTTGGCCTCCAGGATCGCCTCGACCGGGCTGTCGCGGTACGCGGCGGAGGCGAGGGCATGGGTCGCCGCCGTCTGTGCGTCCGAGCCCTGGAGGGGAATCTGTGCCCCGGGTCCGAAACTGCCGATCGTCACTGCCGCCCCCATCGCCACGGTTCCCTGTGCGGGCTGTTCCCAACTGCCGCGCCCCGCACACCTTCTGAGCTGGGCACCACAGCGTAACCGGGTGGCGACCGGTGCGTCACCGGAGCGGGCGGAGGCGGCCGAATGCACGAGGGGGCGGCCGGAAGCCGCCCGCCGGAGGGGAGTTGGGCGGGCGGCATCCGGCGTCAAACGGTCGGCGGACCGTCAGGCGTCACCCTTTCTCGGCCCGTTCGCGGATCTTGTCCGCCAGATGCGGGGGCATCGCCTCGTGCCGGGCGTACGTACGGTCGAAGCTGCCCGTCCCGTGCGAGACCGAGCGCAGGTCCACCGCGTACCGCCCGATCTCGATCTCCGGCACCTCCGCGCGCACCACCGTGCGTCCCGGCCCCGCCTGCTCGGTGCCCACCACTCGGCCGCGCCGGCCCGACAGGTCGCTCATCACCGGGCCCACGTAGTCGTCCGGGACCATCACGGTCACCTCCGCGACCGGCTCGAGGAGATGGATCGGCACCTCGGCCGCCGCCTCCCGCAGGGCCAGCGCGCCCGCCGTCTGGAAGGCCGCGTCGGACGAGTCCACCGAGTGCGCCTTGCCGTCCCGCAGGGTCACCCGGATGTCGACCAGCGGATAGCCGGCCGCGACCCCGCGGGCCGCCTGCGCCCGGACGCCCTTCTCCACGGAGGGGATGAACTGACGCGGCACGGCGCCGCCGACCACCTTGTCGACGAACTCGATGCCGCTGCCCGCCGGCAGCGGCTCCACGTCGATCTCGCAGATCGCGTACTGGCCGTGCCCGCCCGACTGCTTCACGTGCCGGCCCCGGCCGGCCGAGGCCTGGCCGAAGGTCTCCCGCAGCGACACCTTGTGCGGCACGGTGTCGACCTGCACGCCGTACCGGCCGCGCAGCCGCTCCAGGGCCACGTCCGCGTGCGCCTCGCCCAGGCACCACAGGACGACCTGATGCGTGTCCTGGTTCTGCTCCAGGCGCATCGTCGGGTCCTCGGCGACCAGCCGGGCGAGCCCCTGCGACAGCCGGTCCTCGTCGGCCTTGCTGTGCGCCTCGATCGCCAGCGGCAGCAGCGGCTCCGGCATCGACCACGGCTCCATCAGCAGCGGGGCGTCCTTGGCGGAGAGCGTGTCGCCGGTCTCCGCCCGGGCCAGCTTCCCCACGCAGGCCAGGTCCCCCGCCACGCAGTGCGCGAGGGTGCGCTGGTGCTTGCCGAACGGCGAGGTCAGCGCGCCCACCCGCTCGTCGACGTCGTGGTCCTCGTGTCCGCGGTCGGCCAGGCCGTGCCCCGACACGTGCACCGTCTCGTCGGGCCGCAGGGTGCCGGAGAAGACCCGGACCAGCGAGATCCGGCCCACGTACGGGTCCGAGGAGGTCTTCACGACCTCGGCGACCAGCGGCCCGTCCGGATCGCACGCCAGCGCCGGACGCGGCTCGCCCGCCGGGGTCGTGACGGCCGGCGCCTCCCGCTCCAGCGGGGTCGGGAAGCCGCCCGTGATCAGCTCCAGGAGCTCCACCGTGCCGAGCCCCTGCTTCCCGCCGTCCGACGCCGGGGCCGCCGCGAGCACCGGATGGAAGGTGCCGCGCGCGACCGCCTTCTCCAGGTCGTCGACCAGGGTCTTCAGATCGATGACCTCACCGCCGAGATAGCGGTCCATGAGGGTCTCGTCCTCGCTCTCGGCGATGATCCCCTCGATCAGCCGGGCCCGGGCCTCCTCGATCAGCGGCCGCTGCGTCTCGTCCGGCGGGTCCTCCCGCCGCGTCCCCGTCGAGTAGTCGAAGATCCGCTCCGTGAGCAGGCCGACCAGCCCGGTGGCGGGCGCGTGCCCGTCGGCGGCCTCGGCGCCGCGCACGGGCAGGTACAGCGGGAGCACGGCATCGGGGTCGTCGCCGCCGAACAGCGACGCCAGGACCTCGGTGAGGCGGGTGTAGTCGGTGCGGGCCGTGTCCAGGTGGGTGACGACGATCGCCCGCGGCATGCCGACCGCGGCGCACTCCTCCCACACCGCGCGGGTCGAGCCGACCACCGCGTCGGCCTCCTGCGCCGCCGAGACGACGAAGAGGGCCGCGTCCGCCGCGCGCAGACCGGCCCTCAGCTCCCCGACGAAGTCGGCGTATCCGGGTGTGTCCAGGAGGTTGATCTTGTAGCCGTCCCATTCGACCGGGACGAGCGAGAGCTGTACGGAACGCTGCTGGCGGTGCTCGATCTCGTCGTAGTCGGAGACCGTCCCGCCGTCCTCGACGCGCCCGGCCCGGTTGACCGCCCCCGCGGTCTGAGCCAGCGCCTCCACCAGGGTCGTCTTGCCCGATCCGCTGTGGCCGACCAGCACCACGTTCCGCACGGCCGAGGGCCGGTCGGCCGTTGGAGCCCTGCCGGCGGCCCCGGAGGTGTTCGCCTTGTCGCCCATGATTTCTTCCTCCCGACTGCTCGTACGGTGAGGTGGGGGGCGCGGGCGCGGGGGAGTGGTGGCACCCGGCGGCATACGGCCGCCTGTCGCGTGCGGCTCCGGCGACGCCCGCCGTTGTCCTTCGAGCTTTGCACCGACGTCACGGTGCGTCCATACGTCGTACGCGCGGGGGCGGCGGTTCCGGCCGCCCGGCCGGCGGGGCGGGGCCGACGGCGAGGGCGGCGGGGCGGGCCCGACGGCGAGGGCGGCGGAGAGCGGCACGGCAGGCGGCGGGTGCCGACCGGGGCGGGCGGCGGGCTCCGGCGACGCGTCCGGCGGGTGCCGCCGCTGCCGCGAGGGCCCGCCTGGCTACGATGGGCGAGCCGGTGGTCGTAGGGGCCGCGCGGCCCACCGAACCTCGGGAAGGCCACAGGGCCATGCTGAACAAGTACGCGCGTGCTTTCTTCACGCGTGTCCTCACACCGTTCGCCGCGTTTCTGCTCCGACGGGGGGTGAGCCCCGACACCGTCACGCTCATCGGCACCGCCGGCGTCGTGGCCGGCGCGCTGGTCTTCTTTCCCCGCGGGGAATTCTTCTGGGGCACGATCGTCATCACGCTGTTCGTCTTCTCGGACCTCGTCGACGGCAACATGGCCCGCCAGGCCGGCCTCTCCAGCCGGTGGGGCGCCTTCCTCGACTCGACCCTCGACCGGGTCGCCGACGGGGCGATCTTCGGCGGCTTCGCCCTCTGGTACGCGGGCAAGGGCGACGACAACATCCTGTGCGCCGTCGCGATCTTCTGCCTGGCCAGCGGCCAGGTGGTGTCCTACACCAAGGCCCGCGGCGAATCGATTGGCCTTCCGGTGGCCGTCAACGGGCTCGTCGAGCGGGCCGAGCGGCTCGTGATCTCGCTGGTCGCGGCCGGCCTCGCCGGACTGCACACCTTCGGCGTGCCCGGCGTCCAGGTCCTGCTGCCCATCGCCCTGTGGATCGTCGCGGTCGGCTCGGCCGTTACCCTGGGCCAGCGGGTCGTGACCGTACGCAGGGAGTCGGCGGAGGCGGACGCCGCCGCCCGGGGGAGCGAGGCGACGTCATGAGCGGATCGTCCGACAGGTTCGGCGGACTCAGGGACAAGGTGACCGACGGGCTGTACGGGCTCGGCTGGGCCACGGTGAAGAAGCTGCCCGAGCCGGTGGCCAGGGGCCTCGGCCGGCGGATCGCCGACACGGCGTGGAAACGGCGCGGGAAGAGCGTGCTGCGGCTGGAGTCCAACCTCGCGCGGGTCGTCCCCGACGCCTCCCCGCAGCGCCTCGCCGAGCTCTCCCGGGCCGGCATGCGCTCGTACATGCGCTACTGGATGGAGTCCTTCCGGCTGCCGACCTGGAGCAGGAAACGGGCGGCGAGCAGCTTCGACCCCAAGGACATCCACCACCTCACGGACGGACTCGCCTCTGGGCGCGGTGTCGTCCTCGCCCTGCCCCACATGGCGAACTGGGACCTCGCGGGGGTCTGGGTGACCCGGGCGCTCGGCGTGCCGTTCACCACCGTCGCCGAGCGGCTCAAGCCCGAGACGCTGTACGACCGGTTCGTCGCCTACCGCGAGTCCCTCGGCATGGAGGTCCTGCCGCACACCGGCGGCTCCGCCTTCGGCACCCTCGCGCGCCGGCTGCGGGCCGGCGGCCTGGTCTGCCTCGTCGCCGACCGCGACCTGTCCGCCTCCGGCGTCGAGGTCTCCTTCTTCGGCGAGCCCGCGCGGATGCCGGCCGGGCCCGCGATACTCGCCCAGCAGACCGGGGCGCTGCTGCTGCCCGTGACGCTCTGGTACGACGACACCGATGTCATGCGCGGCCAGGTGCACGCGCCGATCGACGTGCCCGAGTCGGGCACGCGCGCCGAGAAGACGTCCGTCATGACCCAGGCCCTCGCCGACGTCTTCGCCGGGGGCATCGCGGACCACCCGGAGGACTGGCACATGCTGCAGCGACTGTGGTCGGCGGACCTGGAGCAGCGACAGGAGGGCGGGACGGCGTGAGGATCGGCATCGTCTGCCCGTACTCCTGGGACGTCCCGGGCGGCGTCCAGTTCCACATCCGCGACCTGGCCGAGCACCTCGTCCGGCTCGGCCACGAGGTGTCCGTCCTCGCGCCCGCCGACGACGAGACCCCACTCCCGCCGTACGTCGTGTCGGCCGGCCGCGCCGTCCCCGTCCCGTACAACGGCTCCGTCGCGCGCCTCAACTTCGGCTTCCTCTCCGCCGCGCGGGTCCGCCGCTGGCTGCACGAGGGCACCTTCGACGTGGTCCACATCCACGAGCCGACGTCCCCGTCGCTCGGGTTGCTCACCTGCTGGGCCGCGCAGGGGCCGATCGTGGCCACCTTCCACACGTCCAACCCGCGCTCGCGCGCCATGATCGCCGCGTACCCGATCCTCCAGCCCGCCCTGGAGAAGATCAGCGCGCGGATCGCCGTGAGCGAGTACGCGCGCCGCACGCTGGTCGAGCACCTCGGCGGCGACGCGGTCGTCATCCCCAACGGCGTCGACGTCGACTTCTTCGCGCGCGCCGAGCCGAAGAAGGAGTGGCAGGGCGGCACCCTCGGCTTCATCGGACGGATCGACGAGCCGCGCAAGGGCCTGCCGGTCCTCATGAAGGCCCTCCCGAAGATCCTCACGGAACGCCCCGACACCCGGCTGCTCGTGGCCGGGCGCGGCGACGAGGAGGAGGCCGTGGCCTCGCTGCCGCGCGAGATGCGGTCGCGGGTCGAGTTCCTCGGCATGGTCAGCGACGAGGACAAGGCGCGGCTGCTGCGCAGCGTCGACGTGTACGTGGCGCCCAACACGGGCGGCGAGAGCTTCGGCATCATCCTCGTCGAGGCCCTGTCGGCCGGCGCGCCGGTGCTCGCCGCCGACCTCGACGCCTTCGCCCAGGTCCTCGACCAGGGCGCGGCGGGCGAGCTCTTCGCCAACGAGGACGCCGACGACCTCGCCGACCGGGCCGTCCGCCTCCTCGGCGACGAGGCCCGCCGCGACGAACTCCGCGTCCGGGGCTCGGCCCACGTCCGCCGCTTCGACTGGTCGACCGTCGGCGCGGACATCCTCGCCGTCTACGAGACGGTCACGGACGGCGCGGCGTCGGTGGCGACGGACGAGCGCGCGAGCGGCGGCCTGCGGGCGAGGCTGGGCCTGTAGGCCCGGGGCCCCTCCCCGCCGGAAGCCGTGACGAGCACGAAGGGGCCGACCCGTGTGAGGGCCGGCCCCTTCGGCCTTGTCCGCGGCCGTGTCCGCGGCCCTGTCCGCGTCCGTGTTCGCGTCCGCTCCGTGTCCGGGGACCGGGGTGGGGGACTAGAAGCCCTTCACCACCCAGTCCTGGGCGTCGGGAGTGGGGCTGCCATGGGTCCACAGGGTCAGCCATACGCCGTTGTTCAGGGAGTTGCCCTTCGGCGTGATGGCCTTGCCGTAGGCGTTCACGGCGCTGCCGTCGGCCGACGGCGAGAACCGCTGGACGTCACTGGCCGGATTGCACGTCCAGAGGGTCAGCAGCGCGCCGTTGGTGTCGGCGCCGTTCGCCTCGGGGGTGATGCACTTGCCGCTCGCCTTGTGGACGATCAGGCCGTTCTCGTACTTCCACCGCTGCACGTCCGATCCCGTGCAGGTCCACACGGTGATCGGAGTGCCGTTGGCGGTGCCGTTGCCCTGGGGCGTCGCGCAGACGGAGCCCGCCACGTGGAAGTTGGTGAGCCAGCTCCAGCCGTCGACGGGCTTGCCGGCGTCGGGCTCGATGTCGAACACGACCCTGCGCGGCCCGGTGGAATCCACCAGGGCCTCGTTGGCGCCCCAGAGCCGCTTGGCGAGGGGGTCCCAGGACAGGCCCTGGGTCAGCTGCGGCGCCTGGGTGAGGACGTGCGGCGCCTCGCCGGGCTTGGCCACGTGGATGCAGGAGTAGAGCGCGGTGCCGCCCGGCCAGTACTCCGGGCAGGTGCCGCTCATGTAGTAGTTGGTGCCGTCCGTGGCGGTGCCCTGGATGCCCCACACGGGAGAGGTGTAGCCCGTGGTCTCCGAGGCGACCGTGGCGGGCAGGCCGGTGCCGAGGGTCGACAGCGGCCAGCGGACGATGCGGGCGCCGCCCTGGCTCCTGTTCTCCACCGAGACCAGGGCCGGCGTCGCGCCCGAGCGGTCGATGCTCAGGCTGCTCAGGCACAGCTCGTTGGCGACCGACGGACCGCAGGCGCGGGGGCTGTTGTTGACGTAGGCCGTGGAGAGGGCGTCGACCGCGGCGCTGCTGACGGTGCTGTAGCGGGCGACGAGCGGCATCGCCCAGAGGTGGTAGCGGGCGGAGGTCTTGCCCGCCGAGATGCCGGTGAGGGCGCTCGTGGTGTCGGTCATGCGCCACATCCGCGTCAGGTCGAAGACCTGGAGTTCCGCGCCGTTGGCGACGAACAGCCGGTTGCCGTACCAGGCGACGCCGTCCGCGTGCGAGGGGTACGCGAGCTGCTTGAAGTTGCCGGCGATCGGCTCCACGAGCGCGATGTGGCCGTACCGGACCTGGCCGCCGGCCGACTCGGCGATCGTGACCCGCGCGTAGTCCTCGACGGTCGTCGGAGTGCGGTCCGAGACGTACGTGCCGTGGTACCAGGAGGTGGCCGTGAGGGACCGGCCCGCATACAGCCCGTCGGCGGTGGCGGCATGGGAACCGGCGAAGCCCTGCGGCATCCAACCGCCGCCGGCGTCGGCGTAGTTCGACCGGTCGTCCTCGTCGTCCCAGCAGAACCCGTCGGGCTTGAGGGCGCCGTTCAGAGCGGTGGCGTGACACAGCCCCGGGCGCCCGGTGCGGGCGCCCAGGACATCGGTGACGGACGCCCTGGCGACTCCGGAGGCCTCGGCGGAGTCGATGAGAGCCGTCTTGTCGCCGTCCACGCGGGTGAGCCTGAAGTTCGCGGCGAACGGGTCGAGGCCCGAGGCGGCCTGCGCGGGCTGGGCGGGAAGCAGGACGGAGGCGGCCACGGCCGCACCGAGGGCGAGCCGGGCGACACGGCCACTTCGTCCGAACATGAGTTTCATTCGGGCAGGCTAACCGCGGCCGGCCTCTCATGATCATCTCCTTCACCAGGTCTTCACGCGGCTCTTCCGGCAGGTCACGGCGTCGCCCGGAGTCGGCGCCGTGAGTCCGAGGTGCGAAGCTGGGCCGGTTCGGTTCCGCGCTCGGCCGGCCCGTGGCAGCCTGGGCCGATGATCTCCGTCGAGCGCCTCGATCTCGGACACTTCGTCCGCCCCGCCCAGGAGTGGGGCGGCCCCCACGACCGTGAGGAGCCCGTGCTCGCGTACCTCGTGCGCCACGACGGCGGGCGCCTGCTCTTCGACACCGGCATGGGGACCGGGTCCCCGGAGACCGACGCGCACTACCGGCCGGTGCGCAGGGCGCTGGGCGTCCGGCCCGAGGACGTCGACGTGGTGGTCAACTCGCACCTGCACTTCGACCACATAGGCGGCAACCAGCGCTTCCCCGACACCCCCGTCCTCGTGCAGCGCGAGGAGCTCGCCACCGCCCTCGCCGGCGGCTACACCATCGACTCCCTGCTGCCCGGCGTCCGGTACGAGGAGATCGAGGGGGAGTACGAGGTCGCGAAGGGGGTGCTGGTGCTGCCGACGCCAGGCCACACCGAGGGCCACCAGTCCGTGGTGCTCGACCAGGGGGACCGCCTCACCGTGCTCGCCGGCCAGGCCTACGACTTCGCGCACGAGTTCGGCACGCCGTACCGGCCCTGGGTCGGGCGGATCGGGGAGCTCGCCGCCGGGCGCGACGTGCGGGTCCTGTTCGCGCACGACGTGGAGGTGTGGGAAGGGCGGCTGCCGGCGCCCCGGTAGCCTGTGCGCCCGTGACCGAAACGCTGATCTGGACCGTCGTCGCGCTGATTCTCGTCGGCGTCTATCTGAGCTGGACCGCCGGCCGGCTCGACCGGCTGCACACCCGGATCGACGCCGCGCGCGCCGCGCTCGACGCGCAGCTGCTGCGGCGGGCCTCGGTCGCCCAGGAGCTCGCCACGTCGGGGGTGCTCGATCCGGCGGCGTCGATCGTGCTGTACGAGGCCGCCCACGCGGCCCGCCAGGCCGAGGAGGACCAGCGCGAGGTCGCCGAGAGCGAGCTCAGCCAGGCGCTGCGCGCGGTGTTCGGCGAGCCGGAGCAGGTCGAGCTGGTCCGCGCGGCGCCCGGCGGCGAGGAGGCGGCGGGAGAGCTGGCGGCGGCCGTGCGCCGCGTCCCGATGGCCCGGCGGTTCCACAACGACGCCGTGCGGGCGGCCCGGGCGCTGCGCCGGCACCGGAAGGTGCGCTGGTTCCGGCTGGCAGGCCACGCGCCTTTCCCGCTGGCCTTCGAAATGGATGACGAACCGCCCGTCGCGCTTGCGGATCGGCCCGTCTGACCGGCCTCTGCCTTCGTAATCCGCGAAAACGAGCCACCGGATACACATTGGCCCTTGCTGTGGACCGCGCGTGGCCTGTTTCCTCGCTCTAGTCGTCAACCCCGTTGTCACGAGTGAGGTACCCCGTGTCCACCACGCCTTCCACCACCCCGCAGTCCTCCGAGACCGGCACCGCCCGTGTCAAGCGCGGCATGGCCGAGCAGCTCAAGGGCGGCGTGATCATGGACGTCGTCACCCCGGAGCAGGCGAAGATCGCCGAGGACGCGGGTGCCGTGGCCGTCATGGCCCTCGAGCGGGTCCCGGCCGACATCCGCAAGGACGGCGGCGTGGCCCGCATGTCCGACCCGGACATGATCGAGGGCATCATCAACGCCGTGTCCATCCCGGTCATGGCCAAGTCCCGCATCGGCCACTTCGTCGAGGCGCAGGTCCTGCAGTCGCTGGGCGTGGACTACATCGACGAGTCCGAGGTGCTCACCCCGGCCGACGAGGTCAACCACTCCGACAAGTGGGCCTTCACCACCCCCTTCGTCTGTGGCGCCACCAACCTGGGCGAGGCCCTCCGCCGCATCGCCGAAGGCGCGGCCATGATCCGCTCCAAGGGCGAGGCCGGCACCGGCAACGTCGTCGAGGCCGTCCGCCACCTGCGCCAGATCAAGAACGAGATCGCCAAGCTGCGCGGCTTCGACAACAACGAGCTGTACGCCGCCGCCAAGGAGCTGCGCGCCCCCTACGAGCTCGTCAAGGAGGTCGCCGAGCTCGGCAAGCTGCCCGTCGTGCTGTTCTCCGCCGGCGGTGTGGCCACCCCGGCCGACGCCGCGCTGATGCGCCAGCTCGGCGCCGAGGGCGTCTTCGTCGGCTCCGGCATCTTCAAGTCGGGCGACCCGGCCAAGCGCGCCGCCGCCATCGTGAAGGCCACCACCTTCTACGACGACCCGAAGATCATCGCGGACGCCTCCCGCAACCTGGGCGAGGCCATGGTCGGCATCAACTGCGACACCCTGCCCGAGGCCGAGCGCTACGCGAACCGGGGCTGGTAAGCACCCATGAGCACTCCCGTCATTGGTGTCCTGGCGCTCCAGGGCGACGTACGGGAGCACCTGATCGCCCTGGCCGCGGCTGACGCCGTGGCCAGGCCCGTCAGGCGCCCCGAGGAACTCGCCGAGATCGACGGCCTGGTCATCCCCGGTGGTGAGTCCACCACCATCTCCAAGCTCGCCGTGCTGTTCGGGGTCATGGAGCCGCTGCGTGAGCGGATCGCCGCGGGCATGCCGGTGTACGGCACCTGCGCCGGTCTGATCATGCTGGCCGACAAGATCCTCGACCCGCGTTCGGGCCAGGAGACCTTCGGCGGCATCGACATGATCGTGCGCCGCAACGCCTTCGGGCGGCAGAACGAGTCCTTCGAGGCGGGCGTCACCGTGGCCGGCATCGACTCTCCCGTCGAGGGCGTCTTCATCCGCGCCCCGTGGGTCGAGTCCGTCGGCGCCCAGGTCGAGGTCCTCGCCGAGCACGACGGCCACATCGTCGCCGTGCGACAGGGCCGCGCGCTGGCCACCTCGTTCCACCCCGAGCTCACCGGCGATCACCGGATCCACCAGCTGTTCGTGGACATGGTGCGCGCCGAGCGGTGAGCCGATCCTTGTAGGATCTCTGGGGTTCGTTCAGAAATGGGTTACGCGAAGGAGACAGGCAGATGTCCGGCCACTCTAAATGGGCTACGACGAAGCACAAGAAGGCCGTGATCGACGCCAAGCGCGGCAAGCTCTTCGCGAAGCTGATCAAGAACATCGAGGTCGCGGCCCGCACCGGCGGTGCCGATCCGGACGGCAACCCGACGCTGTTCGACGCCATCCAGAAGGCGAAGAAGCAGTCGGTTCCGAACAAGAACATCGACTCGGCCGTCAAGCGCGGCGGCGGCCTCGAGGCCGGCGGCGTCGACTACGCGACGATCATGTACGAGGGCTACGGCCCGAACGGTGTCGCGGTGCTCATCGAGTGCCTCACCGACAACCGCAACCGCGCCGCCTCCGACGTGCGCGTCGCCATGACCCGCAACGGCGGCTCCATGGCCGACCCCGGCTCGGTGTCGTACCTGTTCAACCGCAAGGGCGTCGTCGTGCTGCCCAAGGGCGAGCTGACCGAGGACGACGTCCTGGGTGCCGTCCTCGACGCGGGCGCCGAGGAGGTCAACGACCTCGGCGACAACTTCGAGGTCATCAGCGAGGCCACCGACCTGGTCGCGGTCCGTACCGCGCTCCAGGAGGCCGGCATCGACTACGACTCGGCCGAGTCCAGCTTCGTCCCGACCATGCAGGTCGAGCTCGACGAGGAGGGCGCGCGCAAGATGTTCAAGCTGATCGACGCCCTGGAGGACAGCGACGACGTCCAGAACGTCTTCGCCAACTTCGACGTCAGCGACGAGGTCATGGAGAAGGTCGACGCCTGACGAAGGCCTCGCACCCGTCCGACGCGAACGGCCGGACCGGCGGAGTATCCGCCGGTCCGGCCGTTCGCGTCGGAGGGTCCGGGTGGGCTGCCGGGTCCGTGTCCCGAACGGAGAGCGGCCCGCCGGAACACCGGCGGGCCGCTCTTTTCGACATCCCCGCCGAGTCAGTGGTCAGCGGGACGCGGGATCACGTTCAGTCGACCCGCTTGAAGTCGCCCGAGTTCTTGACGCTGCCCGAGGCCCCGCCCTTGGCGGTGACCTTCTTCATCCGGCTCGTGCTGCCGTCCTGCCACCAGATGTTGATGGTGGACTCGTAGGAGCAGGTGTTGTGCCAGTACACCGTGGTGGTGGTCCAGCCCTCGGCCCAGGACCAGGTGAAGCAGCCGGTCTTCCCCCGGTGGATGTCCGAGGAGGCCGCCTGGGCGGGCGAGCTGAGGCCGACCGTGGCGAGAGCGAGCGCGGCGCCCGTGACGCCGATCTTGGACATGCGACGCATGTGTATCCCCCTGCTGAAGTGGTGTGCTCGGGAATGAGCAATTGGTCGAACGTGCACACGTCGGTCAAACGTGCGAACGTTCGTGATCATAGGCAGGTGTCGATCATGGAGGCAAAGCGGAAAACGGCCCTCAGGCGTCGCCGCGTCGGCTCGCGAGGCCGCCGGACCGCGTGGTCGGCCGTGGTGTCAGTGGCAGCCGGTAGCCTTCAGGCGGTTGCCGACAGGGAGGAGGGGCTGTGCGTGTCTTGGGTGTCGACCCCGGACTGACGAGGTGCGGAGTCGGAGTCGTCGAGGGCGTGGCCGGGCGCCCTCTGACCATGCTCGGCGTCGGCGTCGTCCGCACGCTCCCCGACGCCGACATCGGCACCCGCCTGGTCGGAATCGAGCGCGGCCTCGAGGAGTGGATCGACCGCTTCCAGCCCGAACTCGTCGCCGTGGAACGGGTGTTCAGTCAGCACAACGTGCGTACGGTGATGGGCACGGCGCAGGCCAGCGCCGTCGCCATGCTGTGCGCCGCCCGCCGCGGACTGCCGGTCGCCCTGCACACCCCCAGCGAGGTCAAGGCCGCCGTCACCGGCAGCGGACGTGCCGACAAGGCCCAGGTCGGGGCCATGGTCACCCGGCTGCTCCGGCTCTCCGCGCCGCCCAAGCCCGCCGACGCCGCCGACGCCCTCGCGCTCGCCATCTGCCACATCTGGCGGGCGCCCGCCCAGAACCGCCTCCAGCAGGCCGCCGCCCTGCACGCCTCGAAAGGCCGCACGTCATGATCGCCTTCGTCAGCGGCCCGGTGGCCGCCCTCGCCCCCACCACCGCCGTCGTCGAGGTGGGCGGCGTGGGGATGGCCGTCCAGTGCACCCCGAACACGATCGCCGGCCTGCGCCTCGGCGAGCACGCGCGGCTCGCCACCTCCCTGGTCGTCCGGGAGGACTCGCTGACCCTGTACGGCTTCGCCGACGACGACGAGCGGCAGGTCTTCGAGCTGCTGCAGACCGCCAGCGGCGTCGGGCCGCGGCTCGCCCAGGCGATGCTCGGGGTGCACAGCCCCGACGCGCTGCGGCTCGCCGTCTCCACCGGGGACGAGAAGGCGCTGACCGCGGTGCCGGGCATCGGCAAGAAGGGCGCCCAGAAGCTCCTCCTCGAACTGAAGGACAAGCTCGGCGCGCCGCTCGGCAGCAGCGGCCTCGTCGGGCAGCAGCGCGCGGTCGCCGCCGGTCCCGCCCCCTGGACCGAGCAGCTCTCCGCCGCGCTCGTCGGCCTCGGCTACGCGAGCCGCGAGGCCGAGGAGGCCGTCGCCGCCGTCACGCCGCAGGCCGAGGCCGCGCTCGCCGAGAGCGGCTCCGCGCCCGTCCCGCAGCTGCTGCGCGCCGCCCTGCAGACCCTCAACCGGGCCCGCTGAGCCGGCCGCCCCTTCCCCGTACGAGCGAAAAGGCAACCACCACCGTGAACTGGGACGACGAGCCGGCCGTGGCCGGCGAGGAGCGGATCGTCGGCGCCGCCGCCGAGGGCGACGACCAGGCCGTCGAGGCCGCGCTGCGCCCCAAGGACCTGGGCGAGTTCATCGGCCAGGAGAAGGTGCGCCAGCAGCTCGACCTGGTCCTCAAGGCCGCCCGCCAGCGCGGCGCCACCGCCGATCACGTGCTGCTCTCCGGCGCCCCGGGCCTCGGCAAGACCACCCTCTCGATGATCATCGCCGCCGAGATGAACGCGCCGATCCGGATCACCTCCGGCCCCGCCATCCAGCACGCCGGCGACCTCGCCGCGATCCTCTCCTCCCTCCAGGAGGGGGAGATCCTCTTCCTCGACGAGATCCACCGGATGTCCCGGCCCGCCGAGGAGATGCTCTACATGGCGATGGAGGACTTCCGCGTCGACGTCATCGTCGGCAAGGGCCCCGGCGCCACCGCCATCCCGCTCGACCTGCCGCCCTTCACCCTGGTCGGCGCCACCACCCGGGCCGGGCTCCTGCCGCCCCCGCTGCGCGACCGTTTCGGCTTCACCGCCCACATGGAGTTCTACGAGCCGCACGAGCTGGAGCGGGTCGTCACCCGCTCCGCCGGACTCCTCGACGTGGAGATCGACCCGGCCGGCGCCGCCGAGATCGCCAGCCGCTCCCGCGGCACCCCGCGCATCGCCAACCGGCTGCTCCGCCGGGTCCGGGACTACGCACAGGTCAGGGCCGACGGAGTGATCACCCGGGAGATCGCCGCCGCCGCCCTCGGCGTGTACGAGGTCGACAGCCGCGGCCTCGACCGCCTCGACCGAGCCGTCCTCGAGGCGCTGCTCAAGCTCTTCGGCGGTGGACCGGTCGGTCTGTCCACCCTCGCGGTGGCCGTGGGGGAGGAGCGCGAGACCGTCGAGGAGGTCGCCGAGCCCTTCCTCGTACGGGAGGGTCTGCTGGCGCGCACACCGCGCGGACGGGTCGCCACTCCGGCGGCCTGGAGCCACCTCGGACTGGTTCCGCCGCAGGCAGCGGGCCCGGGACCGGCGGGATCGGGACAACAGGGGCTCTTCGGGGCGTGACCCCCGGGTGTGAGGCGACCGACGGCGCGGATACTCGCCTCACCAGGAACCACGGTGCGATGCTGGGCGTTGTTCCATCGATGCGGACTCGCCTAGACTCCGCCGGTGCCGCCCTTTCTGGTCGGCGTACCCACCCCCGAAGATCAGGCCGCGGTTCCTCCGCGACCGTGCGAAGGAAACCCGTCCCGTGAACATCGTGACCCTCCTCCCCTTCATCGTCCTCATCGGGGCCATGTTCCTGATGACCCGCTCCGCCAAGAAGAAGCAGGCGCAGGCGGCGCAGATGCGCAACGAGATGCAGCCCGGCACCGGCGTGCGCACCATCGGGGGGATGTACGCCACCGTCAAGGAGATCGGCGACGAGACCGTCCTCCTCGAGGTCGCGCCGGGCGTGCACGCCGTCTACGCCAAGAACGCGATCGGCGCGGTCCTGGAGGACTCCGAGTACAACCGCATCGTCCACGGCGACGACGACAGCGACACCGTCGTCCCGGACGACGCGTCCTCGCTCACCGAGGTCGCCGACGACGCCGAGGGTCAGGAGGGGGCGGCCAAGGCCGACCTGACCAAGAAGGACGCCGCCGAGGCGGCCGACTCCGAGGTCGAGAAGGACGGCAAGGCCGACGGGGAGACCGAGGCGAAGTAATCGCCCCGGGGCAGCCGCGGACGCCTACCGGCGTCCGCCGCCCCGGACCGGTTCGTCTGCGGGGGCAGGTCCCCACACACACTTCGTGGCCGTCTCGCGCCCACCCGGCGCAGGGCGGTTTGGACAGGGAGAAACGACAAGGTGGCAGCACCGAAGAAGGGCCGAAGGCCGGCGGGGGGCCAGAGCCGGCCGGGCCGCGCCCTGGCACTCATTCTGATCGCCATGGTCGCGCTCACCGGCGGCATGTTCTGGTCGGGGCACACCACCCCGCGCCTGGGCATCGACCTCGCCGGCGGCACGTCGATCACGCTCAAGGCGAAGGCGGAGCCGGGCAAGGAGTCCGCCGTCAACGAGACCAACATGAACACCGCCGTCGGCATCATCGACCGGCGTGTGAACGGTCTGGGTGTCTCCGAGGCCGAGGTCCAGACGCAGGGCCGCGAGAACATCATCGTGAACATCCCGCGAGGGACGAACGAGAAGCAGGCTCGCGAGCAGGTCGGCACCACCGCCCAGCTGTACTTCCGGCCCGTCCTGGCGGTCGCCGCCGGCCAGCCCGCGCCGAACCCGAGCGCCACGCCGAGCGGCTCCGCCACCCCGTCCGCGAAGCCCTCGGGCGCCACCGCGGACAAGGGCAAGGGCGACGCGTCGGCGAAGCCGACCGCGACCGCCTCCAGCAAGGGCCGGGTGGTCTCCGAGGCCCTGAAGGCCCCGAGCCCGACGCCCACCGCGAGCTCCTCCGCGTCGCCGAAGGCCACCACGCCGCCGGCCACCACGCCGCCGGCCGACGCGGCCACCGCGAAGCTGCAGCAGGACTTCGCCACGCTCGACTGCACCCCCAAGGCGGGTAAGTCCGGCGGCAAGAAGGTCGTGCCCAACCCCGCCCGCACCGTTCCGGCGGATCAGCCGACCGTCGCGTGCGGCGCCGAGGGCGACGCCAAGTACCTCCTCGGCCCGGCCGAGGTCGACGGCAAGGACGTCGACGACGCCAAGGGCGTCTTCGACCAGCAGCGCGGCATGTGGATCGTCACCATGGACTTCACGGACTCCGGTTCGAAGAAGTTCCAGAAGATCACCAGCAAGCTGTCGCAGCAGACCGAGCCGCAGAACCAGTTCGCCATCGTCCTCGACGGCGAGGTCGTCTCGGCCCCGTCCGTGCGCCAGACGCTGAGCGCCAGCGCCGAGATCTCCGGCAGCTTCAACCAGCAGTCGGCCCAGGACCTCGGCAACATCCTGTCCTACGGTGCCCTGCCGCTGTCCTTCGACACCCAGAGCGTCGACACCGTCACCGCCGCCCTCGGCGGCGAGCAGCTCCAGGCCGGTCTGATCGCCGGCGCCATCGGCCTCGCCCTGGTCATCCTGTACCTGGTGGTCTACTACCGGGGCCTGTCGATCATCGCTATCGCGAGCCTCGGCGTCTCGGCCGTGCTCACCTACGTGATCATGTCGCTGCTCGGCCCCACCATCGGCTTCGCGCTGAACCTGCCGGCCGTCTGCGGTGCCATCGTGGCCATCGGTATCACCGCCGACTCGTTCATCGTGTACTTCGAGCGCATCCGCGACGAGATCCGCGAGGGCCGCACCCTGCGCCCGGCCGTCGAGCGCGCCTGGCCGCGGGCCCGCCGCACCATCCTGGTCTCCGACTTCGTGTCGTTCCTCGCCGCCGCGGTGCTCTTCATCGTCACCGTCGGCAAGGTCCAGGGCTTCGCCTTCACCCTCGGTCTGACCACGCTGCTCGACATCGTGGTGGTGTTCCTCTTCACCAAGCCGGTGATGACGCTCCTCGCCCGCACGAAGTTCTTCGGCGACGGCCACAAGCTGTCCGGCCTCGACCCGAAGAGCCTCGGCGCCAAGCCGCCGCTGCGCCGTACGCGCCGCACCTCTGTCAATGCCGCTGGCCCTGTCGACCCGAAGGAGGCGTGAGATGTCGAAGCTCGGCGATCTCGGCGCCCGACTGCACCGCGGTGAGGTCGGCTACGACTTCATCGGCAACCGCCGCATCTGGTACGGCATCTCGATCCTGATCACCATCACGGCCATCGTCGCCCTCGCGGTGCGCGGCCTGAACATGGGCATCGAGTTCCAGGGCGGCGCGGTCTTCACCACCCCGAAGACGGACGTCTCCGTCTCGCAGGCCCAGGAGTACGCCGAGGAGGCCGCCGGCCACCCGGCGGTCGTCCAGCAGCTCGGCAGCGGCTCCCTGCGCATCCAGGTCGGCGGCCTCGACACCGCCAAGTCCGACCAGGTCCGCGCGGAGCTCGCCAAGGACCTCGACGTCGCCGAGTCGAAGATCGCGGCCGAGCTCGTCGGCCCGAGCTGGGGTGAGCAGATCGCCAACAAGGCCTGGACGGGCCTCGGGATCTTCATGATCCTCGTGGTGATCTACCTCGCCATCGCCTTCGAGTGGCGGATGGCCGTCGCGGCGCTCGTCGCACTGATCCACGACCTCACCATCACCGTCGGCATCTACTCGCTGGTCGGCTTCGAGGTCACGGTCGGTACGGTCATCGGTCTGCTGACGATCCTCGGTTACTCGCTCTACGACACGGTCGTCGTCTTCGACTCCCTCAAGGAGCAGACGAAGGGCATCACCAAGCAGACCCGCTGGACCTTCAGCGACGTCGCGAACCGCTCGATCAACAGCACCCTGGTCCGTTCGATCAACACCACGGTCGTGGCCCTGCTGCCGGTCGCCGGTCTGCTCTTCATCGGCGGCGGCGTCCTCGGCGCCGGCATGCTGAACGACATCTCCCTGTCGCTGTTCGTGGGTCTCGCCGCCGGCGCGTACTCCTCGATCTTCATCGCCACGCCGCTGGTCGCCGACCTCAAGGAGCGCGAGCCGGCCATGCAGGCCCTGAGGAAGCGCGTCATGGCCAAGCGGGCCGCCGCCGCCGCCAAGGGCGAGCCGCTCGACGACACGACGGACGCCGTCGTCGAGCCGGCCGTCGTCGGCCAGCACGGCCGCCGCGGCCGCTCCTCGGAGCGGCGCGGATGACCGCGGAGGCGCAGAGCACCACGGAGCTGCTCCTCAGCCGCATCCGGGACGTCCCCGACTACCCGAAGCCGGGGGTGCTGTTCAAGGACATCACCCCGCTGCTCGCGGACCCGGAGGCGTTCACGACGCTCACCGCCGCCCTCGCCGCGCTCTGCGCGGAGCAGGGCGCCACGAAGATCGTCGGCCTGGAGGCCCGCGGCTTCATCCTGGCCGCGCCGGTCGCCGTCCGCGCGGGACTCGGCTTCATCCCGGTCCGCAAGGCCGGGAAGCTGCCCGGGGCCACCCTGCGCCAGGCGTACGAGCTGGAGTACGGCACCGCCGAGATCGAGGTGCACGCCGAGGACCTGGCCGCGGGCGACCGCGTCATGGTCATCGACGACGTCCTCGCCACCGGCGGGACCGCCGAGGCCTCGATCGAGCTCATCCGGCGGGCCGGGGCCGAGGTCGCCGGCGTCGCGGTCCTCATGGAGCTGGGCTTCCTGCCCGGCCGGGCCCGTCTGGAGCCCGTCCTGGACGGCGCACCGCTGACCGCGCTGATCACCGTCTGACGGCAGCCGATCCACCCGCGAGGGGCGGCCCGGGGAATTCCCCGGGCCGCCCCCGTCGTTTTCCGGACAGGGCCCGAACGGGTCCCGGCGAAGCGCCGCGGGCGTCCCGGTGACGTCTCAGCCCTCAGGCACGTGAGCACAGGCGCTTCCAGGTCGATACGATGGCCTTTCCGGGCCTGACCGGGGGACCCGGAGATCTCCCCCAGACTCCGTCCGGGGGTAGCCCCCAGAGGAGCGCTCTTGCCAGACGAGGCCCAGCCACTCTCCGCCGCGCAGTCCGAGCAGCAGGCCGACCAGGCCGCGCAGCAGGCCGACGCGCCCCAGAACCCGCCCGCGGAGACCAGCCCCCGGCCCGCGGCACCCGCACCGGCCCCGTCCGTCCGGCCCTCGCCGGCCCCGCCGGCCCGCTCGGGCGGCTCCTCCAGCCGGGTCCGCGCCCGGCTCGCCCGCCTCGGCGTCCAGCGTTCCTCCCCGTACAACCCGGTCCTCGAACCGCTGCTGCGGATCGTCCGCTCCAACGACCCGAAGATCGAGACGGCGACCCTGCGCCAGATCGAGCGCGCCTACCAGGTCGCCGAGCGCTGGCACCGCGGCCAGAAGCGCAAGAGCGGCGACCCGTACATCACGCACCCGCTCGCCGTCACCACGATCCTCGCCGAGCTCGGCATGGACCCGGCGACCCTGATGGCCGGGCTGCTGCACGACACCGTCGAGGACACCGAGTACGGCCTGGAGGACCTGCGCCGCGACTTCGGCGACCAGGTCACGCTCCTCGTCGACGGCGTCACCAAGCTCGACAAGGTGAGGTTCGGCGAGGCCGCGCAGGCCGAGACCGTCCGCAAGATGGTCGTCGCCATGGCCAAGGACCCCCGGGTCCTCGTCATCAAGCTCGCCGACCGCCTGCACAACATGCGCACCATGCGCTACCTCAAGCGGGAGAAGCAGGAGAAGAAGGCCCGCGAGACCCTGGAGATCTACGCCCCGCTGGCACACCGGCTGGGCATGAACACCATCAAGTGGGAGCTGGAGGACCTCGCCTTCGCGATCCTCTACCCCAAGATGTACGACGAGATCGTGCGGCTCGTCGCCGAACGCGCCCCCAAACGCGACGAGTACCTGGCCATAGTGACCGACGAGGTCCAGGCCGACCTGCGGGCCGCCCGCATCAAGGCCACCGTCACCGGCCGGCCGAAGCACTACTACAGCGTCTACCAGAAGATGATCGTCCGCGGCCGTGACTTCGCGGAGATCTACGACCTGGTCGGCATCCGCGTGCTCGTGGACACCGTCCGCGACTGCTACGCGGCGCTCGGCACCGTCCACGCGCGATGGAACCCGGTCCCCGGCCGGTTCAAGGACTACATCGCGATGCCGAAGTTCAACATGTACCAGTCGCTCCACACGACGGTCATCGGTCCCAACGGCAAGCCCGTCGAGCTGCAGATCCGCACCTTCGACATGCACCGCCGCGCCGAGTACGGCATCGCCGCGCACTGGAAGTACAAGCAGGAGGCCGTCGCCGGCGCCTCCAAGGTGCGCACCGACGTGCCGCGGAAGGCCGGCAAGGACGACCACATCAACGACATGGCGTGGCTGCGCCAGCTGCTCGACTGGCAGAAGGAGACCGAGGACCCCTCGGAGTTCCTGGAGTCGCTGCGCTTCGACCTCTCGCGCAACGAGGTCTTCGTCTTCACCCCGAAGGGCGACGTCATAGCGCTGCCCGCCGGGGCCACCCCGGTGGACTTCGCGTACGCCGTCCACACCGAGGTCGGCCACCGGACGATAGGCGCCCGCGTCAACGGACGCCTGGTGCCGCTGGAGTCCACCCTCGACAACGGCGACCTGGTGGAGGTCTTCACCTCCAAGGCCGCCGGCGCCGGACCCTCCCGGGACTGGCTGGGCTTCGTCAAGTCGCCGCGCGCCCGCAACAAGATCCGCGCCTGGTTCTCCAAGGAGCGCCGCGACGAGGCCATCGAGCACGGCAAGGACGCCATCGCGCGGGCCATGCGCAAGCAGAACCTGCCGATCCAGCGCATCCTCACCGGCGACTCGCTGGTCACCCTCGCCCACGAGATGCGCTACAGCGACATCTCCTCGCTGTACGCGGCGATCGGCGAAGGCCATGTGACCGCGCAGTCCATCGTCCAGAAGCTGGTCCAGGCCCTCGGCGGCGAGGAGGCCGCCACCGAGGACATCGCCGAGACCGCCCCGCCGACCCGCGGCCGCCCCAAGCGCCGCTCCAGCGCCGACCCGGGCGTGGTCGTCAAGGGCGTCGACGACGTCTGGGTGAAGCTGGCCCGCTGCTGCACCCCGGTGCCCGGCGACCCGATCATCGGCTTCGTCACCCGCGGCAGCGGCGTGTCCGTGCACCGCAGCGACTGCGTCAACGTCGAGTCGCTGTCCCGGGAGCCCGAGCGGATCCTGGAGGTCGAGTGGGCCCCCACCCAGTCCTCGGTCTTCCTGGTCGCCATCCAGGTCGAGGCCCTCGACCGGTCCCGGCTCCTCTCGGACGTCACGCGGGTCCTGTCGGACCAGCACGTCAACATCCTGTCGGCGGCCGTCCAGACCTCCCGCGACCGGGTGGCCACCTCCCGCTTCACCTTCGAGATGGGCGACCCGAAGCACCTGGGCCACGTCCTCAAGGCGGTCCGGGGCGTGGAGGGCGTGTACGACGTCTACCGCGTCACCAGCGCCCGCAGGCCGTAACCCGGCGGATCCCCGGGTCGGACCCTCGGGGACACCGCGACGGCACACGAGAAGGGCCCCCGGCAGCGCGCCGGGGGCCCTTCTCGCAGCCTCGCCCTACGGCATCAGCCGCCGAACTCCTGCAGACCCTTCAGGGCCTGGTCGAGCAGCGCCTGACGGCCCTCGAGCTCCTTGGCGAGCTTGTCGGCCTTGGCGTCGTTGCCCGCGGCCCGGGCGGCGTCGATCTGCTTGCGCAGCTTGTCGACGGCGTCCTGGAGCTGGCCGGTCAGACCCGCGGCGCGCGCCCGCGCCTCCGGGTTGGTGCGGCGCCACTCCGCCTCCTCGGCCTCCTGGATCGCCCGCTCCACCGCGTGCATCCGGCCCTCGACCTTCGGGCGGGCGTCGCGCGGCACGTGACCGATGGCCTCCCAGCGCTCGTTGATGGAGCGGAAGGCCGCGCGGGCCGCCTTCAGATCCGTCACCGGCACCAGCTTCTCGGCCTCGGTGGCGAGCTCCTCCTTCAGCTTGAGGTTCTCGCCCTGCTCGGCGTCGCGCTCCGCGAAGACCTCGCCGCGGGCCGCGAAGAAGACGTCCTGGGCGCCGCGGAAGCGGTTCCACAGGTCGTCCTCGTGCTCGCGCTGGGCCCGGCCCGCCGCCTTCCAGTCCGCCATCAGCTCGCGGTAGCGGGCGGCCGTGGCACCCCAGTCGGTCGAGTTGGCCAGCGCCTCGGCCTCGGCGACCAGCCTCTCCTTGGTCTTACGGGCGTCCTCGCGCTGCGCGTCGAGCGCCGCGAAGTGGGCCTTGCGACGCTTGGAGAACGCCGAGCGGGCGTGCGAGAAGCGGTGCCACAGCTCGTCGTCGGACTTGCGGTCGAGCCGCGGCAGGCCCTTCCAGGTGTCGACGAGCGCCCGCAGCCGCTCGCCCGCGGAGCGCCACTGCTCGCTCTGCGCCAGCTCCTCGGCCTCGGTGACCAGGGCCTCCTTGGCGGAGCGGGCCTCGTCGGCCTGCTTCGCCTTCTGGGCCTTGCGCTCCTCACGGCGGGACTCCACCGTCTCGGTCAGCTTGTCGAGCCGGGCCGCCAGCGCGGCCAGGTCGCCCACCGCGTGGTGCTCCGCGACCTGCTGCCGGATGTGCTCGATGGCCGCCGTGGCGTCCTTGGCCGAGAGGTCGGTGGTCCTCACCCGCTTCTCGAGGAGGCCGATCTCGACCACCAGGCCCTCGTACTTGCGCTCGAAGTAGGCCAGCGCCTCCTCAGGGCTGCCGGCCTGCCACGATCCGACGACCTGCTCGCCCTCGGCCGTACGCACGTACACGGTGCCCGTCTCGTCGACGCGGCCCCACGGGTCGCTGCTCACAGCGCCTCCTCACCATGATGCCGTCGTGGGGGCTCCGCCCCCTGGCATCGTCCACGGTTTCCCGGCGGGCCTCGCCCGCCCTCCACAGCGCGGCCGACGGCCTGCGCTGCACAACGCCAATCTAGGCGAACGGCGGCCCGGCTGTCCGCACTCAGCACGACCGAAATTCAACGGTCACGCGCGGGTGTGTCCCCGGGCCGCCCCTCGCCTCGCCCACCGGCTACTTCTTCGTGACGGTCGCCTTCTCGATCGTGACGGCCTTCTGCGGCGCGCCGTCGCCCGAGCCGCCCGCGACACCGGCCTTGGCGACCTCCTCGACGACCTTGATGCCGGCCGCGTCGAAGGTGCCGAAGGGGGTGTAGTTCGGCGGGAGCTTGGTGTCCTTGTAGACGAGGAAGAACTGGCTGCCGCCGGTGCCCGGGCCCGCGTTCGCCATCGCGACGGTGCCCTTCGGGAAGGTGACGGTGCCGTCCGCGCCCGCCTTGCCGAGCCCGTTCAGGTTCTCGTCCGGGATCGAGTAGCCCGGGCCGCCGGTGCCGTCGCCCTTCGGGTCGCCGCACTGGAGCACGTAGATGCCCGAGGTGGTGAGGCGGTGGCACTTCGTCCCGTCGAAGTACTTCTTGGCGGCGAGGTGCTGGAAGGAGTTCACGGTGTGCGGGGCCTTGGCCGCGTCCATCGTGACCGTGATGTCGCCGACGTTGGTCTTGAGGGCCATCGTGTACGTGGCCTTCTTGTCGATCGACATCGCCGGCTCGGGCTGTGCCTTCGTGGGCTCGGCGCTCGGCGTCTGCGACGGCGCGGACGCGACGTCGTCCGAACCCTTCTTGCCGTCGTCGGTCAGGGCCACCGACGCCCACACGGCGCCGCCCGCGGCGAGCACCACGGCGAGCGTGGAGGCGATGACGGTGTTCCGCCGCGCCCTGCGCCGCGCCTCCTCACGCCGCTGCTGCTGCCGCTGGTACTTGTCCCTGGCGAGCTGCCGCCGCCGCTGATCGCTGCTGACCACCGGGTCCGCTCCTTGTCGATCGTCTGTTCTGTCCTGGCCGGGTGTGCCCGTACCGTATACGGGTTGGCTGTGGAATACGCACCGCCGGTAGGCTCTGATCTGCTGCATTCCGCATCGCCGCAGCCATCTGCCGGACGAGACAAGAGGAAGATCGTGCTGATTGCCGGGTTCCCCGCCGGGGCCTGGGGCACCAACTGCTACGTGGTCGCCCCCGCCGCAGGCGAGGAGTGCGTCGTCATCGACCCGGGCCACCAGGCCGCCCAGGGAGTCGAGGAGACGCTGAAGAAGCATCGGCTCAAGCCCGTCGCGGTGGTCCTCACCCATGGCCACATCGACCACGTCGCCTCCGTCGTCCCGGTCTGCGGCGCCCATGACGTACCCGCGTGGATCCACCCCGCCGACCGGTACATGATGAGCGACCCGGAGAAGGCCCTGGGCCGCTCCATCGGGATGCCCCTCATGGGCGAGCTGACCGTGGGCGAGCCGGACGACGTGCACGAGCTCACCGACGGCGCCGAGCTGAATCTCGCCGGTCTGGAGTTCTCCGTCGCGCACGCGCCCGGTCATACCAAGGGGTCGGTGACCTTCAGGACCCCGGAGACCACGGAGATCCCCTCCGTGTTCTTCTCGGGCGACCTGCTGTTCGCCGGCTCCGTCGGACGCACCGACCTGCCCGGCGGTGACATGGACGAGATGCTGCGGTCGCTGGCCCGCGTGTGCCTGCCGCTCGACAACTCGACCGTGGTGCTGTCGGGGCACGGTCCCCAGACGACCATCGGCCAGGAGCGCGCCACCAACCCCTATCTGCGGCAGGTGGCCGCCGGCCTCGGGAGCGTGGACGCTCCCCGACGAGGAATGTGACGAGAGACTTCGTGAGCACCTTCAAGGCCCCCAAGGGCACCTTCGACCTCATCCCGCCGTTCTCGGCGACCTACCTCGCCGTCCGTGACGCCATCTCCGCCCCGCTGCGGAAGTCCGGCTACGGCTACGTCGAGACGCCCGGCTTCGAGGACGTCAACCTGTTCGCGCGCGGTGTCGGCGAGTCCACGGACATCGTGACCAAGGAGATGTACACCCTCACCACCAAGGGCGGCTCGAACCTCGCGCTGCGCCCCGAGGGCACGGCCTCCGTCCTGCGCGCGGCGCTGGAGGCCAACATGCACAAGGCCGGCGGGCTGCCGGTCAAGCTGTGGTACTCCGGCTCCTACTACCGCTACGAGCGCCCGCAGAAGGGCCGCTACCGCCACTTCTCCCAGGTCGGTGCCGAGGCGATCGGCGCCGAGGACCCGGCGCTCGACGCCGAGCTGATCATCCTGGCGGACCAGGCCTACCGCTCGCTCGGGCTGCGCGAGTTCCGCATCCTGCTCAACTCGCTCGGCGACAAGCAGTGCCGCCCCGTCTACCGCGAGGCCCTGCAGACCTTCCTGCGCGGGCTCGACCTCGACGAGGAGACCCTGCGCCGCGCCGAGATCAACCCGCTGCGCGTCCTCGACGACAAGCGCGAGGCCGTGCAGAAGCAGCTGGGCGACGCCCCGCTCCTCAAGGACTACCTGTGCGAGGAGTGCAAGGCGTACCACGAGGAGGTGCGCGCGCTGCTCACCGCCGCGGGCGTGGCCTTCGAGGACGACCCGAAGCTGGTGCGCGGCCTGGACTACTACACCCGCACGACCTTCGAGTTCGTCCACGACGGTCTGGGCTCGCAGTCCGCGGTCGGCGGCGGCGGGCGCTACGACGGCCTGTCGGAGATGATCGGCGGACCGGCGCTGCCGTCCGTCGGCTGGGCGCTCGGCGTGGACCGCACGGTCCTGGCCCTGGAGGCCGAGGGCATCCAGCTCGACATCCCGCCGGCCACCAGCGTGTTCGCGGTGCCGCTGGGCGACGAGGCGCGCAAGGTGCTGTTCGGTCTCGTCACCGAGCTGCGCAAGGAAGGCGTGGCCACGGACTTCAGCTTCGGCGCGAAAGGCCTCAAGGCCCACATGAAGAACGCCAACCGCTCCGGCGCCCGTTTCGCCGTCGTCGCCGGCGAGCGCGACCTCGCCGAGGGCGTGGTCCAGCTCAAGGACATGGAGTCCGGCGAGCAGCAGCCGGTCGCGCTGGACCGGCTGATCGAGACGGTCAAGGCGAAGCTCGCCTGACCGGGGGCCTGCGGCCCGCCCGTACGACCTGAAGAGGGCCCGGCCCGCGCACGCCGCGGGCCGGGCCTCCTTTACGGCCCGCGAACGCCGCCCGTGCCACCGTGTGCGGCACAATGACCCTGCACCGGACAGCCGAACGAGGAAGCGCCACATGAGCCGAGCAACCGCCGAGGACGTCTCCGCCGGACGGAGTGACGCCTCCACCATCGGCGCCGGCAAGGCCTTCGCCTGGCTTCTGGTGATCACCGGCGCCGCCGGGCTGCTCGCCTCCTGGGTGATCACGCTCGACAAGTTCAAGCTGCTCGAGGACCCGAACTTCACCCCCGGCTGCAGCCTCAACCCGATCGTCTCCTGCGGCAGCGTCATGAAGAGCGAGCAGGCCTCGGCGTTCGGCTTCCCGAACCCGATGCTCGGCCTCGTCACCTACGCCGTGGTCGTCGCCATCGGCGTCGGCCTCCTCGCCGGGGCCCGCTACCGGCGCTGGTACTGGCTCGGCCTCAACGCCGGCATGCTCTTCGGCGTCGGCTTCTGCACCTGGCTGATGATCCAGTCGCTGTACGTGATCAACGCCCTGTGCCTGTGGTGCTGCCTGGCCTGGGTCGCCACCATCGTCATGTTCTGGTACACCACCTCGCACAACGTGCGCCACGGGGTGATCCGGGCCCCGCGCGGGGTGCGCACCTTCTTCGACGAGTTCACCTGGGTCCTGCCGGTGCTGCACATCGGCATCGTCGGCATGCTGATCCTCACCCGCTGGTGGGACTTCTGGACCAGCTGAGCCCGGCACCGGTCCAGGACCGGACTGTCGGTGCTCTCGCTTAGGCTTCATGACCGTGGAGCCCGACCTCTTTACCGCAGCCGCCGAAGAACGCCAGGAGAAGGACCCGACCAGCAGCCCACTGGCCGTCCGGATGCGTCCGCGCACCCTCGACGAGGTGGTGGGCCAGCGCCATCTGCTCAAGCCCGGCTCGCCGCTCCGCCGCCTCGTCGGCGACGGCAACGGCGGCCCGGCGGGCGCGTCCTCGGTGATCCTGTGGGGACCGCCCGGCATCGGCAAGACCACCCTCGCCTACGTGGTCTCGAAGGCCACCAACAAGCGCTTCGTCGAGCTCTCCGCGATCACCGCGGGCGTCAAGGAGGTCCGCGCCGTCATCGACGGGGCCCGGCGGGCCGTCGGCGGCTACGGCAAGGAGACCGTCCTCTTCCTCGACGAGATCCACCGCTTCTCCAAGGCCCAGCAGGACTCGCTGCTCCCGGCCGTGGAGAACCGCTGGGTGACGCTGATCGCCGCCACCACCGAGAACCCGTACTTCTCGGTGATCTCCCCGCTGCTCTCCCGGTCGCTGCTGCTCACCCTGGAGCCGCTCACCGACGACGACCTGCGCGGGCTGCTGCGCCGGGCCCTCGAGGAGGAGCGCGGGCTCGGCGGGGCGGTGACCCTGCCCGAGGACGCCGAGGCCCACCTGCTGCGGATCGCCGGCGGCGACGCCCGGCGCGCCCTGACCGCCCTGGAGGCGGCCGCGGGCGCCGCGATCGCCAAGGGGGAGCCGGAGATCAGCCTGGAGACGGTCGAGGAGACCGTCGACCGCGCGGCGGTGAAGTACGACCGGGACGGCGACCAGCACTACGACGTGGCGAGCGCCCTCATCAAGTCGATCCGCGGCTCGGACGTGGACGCGGCCCTGCACTATCTCGCCCGGATGATCGAGGCGGGGGAGGACCCGCGGTTCATCGCCCGGCGCCTGATGATCTCCGCGAGCGAGGACATCGGCCTCGCCGACCCGCAGGCGCTGCCGCTCGCCGTGGCCGCCGCGCAGGCCGTCGCCATGATCGGCTTCCCGGAGGCGGCGCTGACCCTGAGCCACGCGACGATCGCCCTGGCCCTGGCCCCGAAGTCCAACGCGGCGACGAACGCGATCTTCGCCGCGCAGGCCGACGTCCGCAACGGCCTCGCGGGTCCCGTCCCGCCCCATCTGCGCGACGGTCACTACAAGGGCGCGGCCAAGCTCGGCCACGCCCAGGGCTACGTGTACCCGCACGACGTCCCGGGCGCCATCGCGCCGCAGCAGTACGCCCCGGACACCGTCCACGGCAAGCGCTACTACGAACCGACCCGCTACGGCGCCGAGGCCCGCTACGCGGACGTGGTGGAGAAGGTGCGCGAGCGCCTGAAGGGCGAGGGCGGCTGACGGAGCCGGCCGGGCGCCTCGGTGCACGAGGCGCCCGGCGGACCCGGTACACTCGTGGGAAGTGCTGCGTCCCGTGTCCGGCTTCGGCCGACATCACCAGAGCGGGACAGTCAGCCGGAGCCCCGGCCTTCGGGCGGGGTCTCCAGGAGCGTCGCGCACCTTCGAAGGTGTCGCGGGCAACCCACCACCACCGGGAGTCCCCGGAGCGGGCGGTGGGTCGTTCGCGTGCTGCACGTATGTGCCCAGACCTGGGAGCGGCTGCCCGGCAGGTCCCCCGTGGACCCGAAGGGTTTCCCGGCTGCGGATTGCGACCTCCCTAACCCTGGTGAAGCCGTATTCGAAACAGTAGAGAGGTTGGTTCATGCCGAACCAGTCCCGCCCCAAGGTCAAGAAGAGCCGTGCGCTCGGCATCGCGCTGACGCCGAAGGCCGTCAAGTACTTCGAGGCCCGCCCCTACCCGCCGGGCGAGCACGGCCGTGGCCGCAAGCAGAACTCGGACTACAAGGTCCGTCTGCTCGAGAAGCAGCGTCTGCGCGCCCAGTACGACATCAGCGAGCGCCAGATGGCCCGCGCCTACGACCGCGCCAAGAAGGCCGAGGGCAAGACGGGCGAGGCCCTGGTCGTCGAGCTCGAGCGCCGTCTCGACGCCCTGGTCCTGCGTTCGGGCATCGCCCGCACCATCTACCAGGCCCGTCAGATGGTCGTGCACGGCCACATCCAGGTCAACGGCCAGAAGGTCGACAAGCCGTCCTTCCGCGTCCGTCCCGACGACGTCGTGATGGTCCGCGAGAAGTCCCGCGCCAAGACCCTCTTCCAGGTCGCCCGCGAGGGTGGCTTCGCCGCCGACGGCGAGACCCCGCGCTACCTGCAGGTCAACCTGAAGGCCCTGGCCTTCCGCCTCGACCGCGACCCGAACCGCAAGGAGATCCCGGTCATCTGCGACGAGCAGCTGGTCGTCGAGTACTACGCCCGTTGATCCTTCGACGGACGTAGTACCACCCCCGCGGTGTTCAGCCCGCCGCTTCCCCGCCCTTGCCGGAGGGGGAGCCGGCGGGCTTCCGCGTGTTCGGGACCGGTGCCCGCCGGCTCCGGAACGGCCGCGGCGCCCGCGCCCCGGCCCTCCCCGCGATCACGGCCGGATCCCGGCGCACGGCCAGCGCCCGCTCCACCGCCGCGTCCAGCGAGAGCCCCTCGCCCTCGCGGTACCAGGCCCGGTAGGCCTCGGCGCCGAGCACCTCGCGCGCCTGCCGCTCGCACAGCGTCCGCGCCCCGTTGAACTGCGCCGAGCCGAACAGCGGCAGACCCACCGCGTCCCACACCGGCATCGCCGCCCCCTGCAGCACCGCCGCCTCCGCCGCGTCCCCCTCCGACAGCGTCACCAGCGCCAGCAGCTCGAGCGCCAGCACCAGACCCACCAGGTCGTGGAAGGCGTGGTCGATCGTCACGCACTCGGCGAGCAGCTCGCGCGCCGCCGCGTGATCGCCGCCGGTCAGCGCCGCGTAGCCCAGCACGTAGAGCGCGTACGCCCGGGTCCAGCGCTCGCCCCGCTCCTCGCAGATCTCCCGCACCTCCGCGCACAGCGCCACCGCCCCCTCCAGATCCCCCTGGAAGGCCCGCGCCATCGCCAGCTCCACCTGGCCCATCAGCACGTTGCTGTTCAGCTCGCCCAGCTCCCGGTAGGCCGCGAGCGCCCGCCCGATCAGCTCCTCGGCCCGCGGCGCGTCGTCCGAGAGCAGCGCCAGACAGCCCATCCGGTGCGTCGCGTACGCCTCCGCCACCGCGTTCCCCGTGTCCCGCGCCCGCTCCCCGCACTCGTGCAGCGCCGCCACCGCCGCCGTGTCGTCGCCCTGCAGGATCGCCACGTAACCGAGCACCCACAGCGCCTTCAGGCGGGCGTCCTCGTGCTCCGCGACCGACGGGGACGCGGCCGCGCCGAGCGCCCGGTCCAGCCAGTGCCGGCCCTCGGAGAGCCGTCCGCAGCCCACCCAGTAGAACCACAGCGTGCCGGCCAGATGCCGGGCCAGAGCCGCGTCCTGCGCCGACTCCAGGCACAGTTCGAGCGCCGCCCGCAGATTCGGCAGCGCCACGTCCGCGCAGGCCGCGACCTCCGCCTGCCGGGGGCTGAACCACTCCAGCTCGCACCAGGTGGCGAGCCCCATGAACCAGTCCCGGTGCCGGCGCCGCATCCGCTCCGTGTCGCCCAGCGCCGCCAGCCACTCCGCCCCGTACGCGGCGACCGTGTCGAGCATCCGGTAGCGCGGACCCGCCGGCGTGTCCTCACGGGCCACGAGCGCCTGCGCCAGCAGCTCCCCGAGCACGTCGACCATCCGGTCCGCGGGCAGCTCCGGGCCCCCGCAGACGTACTCCACCGCCTCCAGATCGAAGGGGCCGGCGAACACCGAGAGGCGCGCCCACAACAGCCGCTCCTCCGGTGTGCAAAGCTCGTGGCTCCAGCCGATCGCAGTCCGCAGCGTCCGGTGCCGGGGCGGCGCGCCGCGCCGCCCGCGGTCGAGCAGCCGGAAACGGTCGTCGAGCCGCCGCAGCATCTGCTCCGCCGTGAGCAGCGGCAGCCGCGCCGCCGCCAGCTCGAGCGCCAGCGGAATCCCGTCCAGCCGCCGGCACAGCTCCCGCAGCGTCCCCGGATCGCCGGGGGCGACCGCCCCCGCCTCCGCCGCCCGTCCCGACAGCAGGGCCATCGCGTCCGAGTCGTCCATCGGCGCGAGCGACAGCACCGCCTCGCCGTCCACCCGCAGCGGCCGGCGCCCCGCCGCGAGCACCGTGAGCCCCGGGCAGCCCAGCAGAAGTTCCCGCAGCAGCTCCGCGCACTCCTCCACCAGATGCTCGAAACCGTCCACCACCAGCAGCAGCCGGAGCTCGGCGAGATGCTCCCGGAGCACCTCGCGTGGCCCGCGCCGCGTGTGGTCGGTCAGACCGAGCGCCTCGACCAGCGCGTGCGCCACCAGCTCCGGGTGGCGCAGCGAGGAAAGCTCCACGAGCCGCACCCCGTCGACGTAGCGTTTCTGCAGTGCCGCCGCGGCCCGCAGCGCGAGTCTGGTCTTGCCGACGCCGCCCACCCCGACCACCGTCACCAGCCGGAACTCGGCGAGCATTCCCGCCAGTTCGTCCTGCTCCGCGGCCCGTCCCACGAACCGGTTCAGCTCCGCAGGGAGATTGCTCCGTCGCATGGGACACGGAGCGTACTCATCCAGAAGCGCTCCGTACAATCGGTCCCGTACAACTCCCCTCCCACAAGCGGTAATGCGGTACGGCGGGAGACCTCCGGCGCGATAGGGTCGGAGGACGTTTATCAGCACGGGTCCGACGACCGTCCGGGGCCCGACGACAGCAGAGAGCGGTGCGGAGTGACCGGTGGTGAGGTTGCCGGGATCCTGGTGGCCGTGTTCTGGGCGATCCTCGTCTCCTTCCTGGCCGTGGTGCTGGTGAGGCTGGCGCAGACACTCAAGGCGACCACCAAGCTGGTGGCGGACGTGACCGAACAGGCCGTCCCGCTGCTCGCCGACGCGTCCGCGACCGTGCGCTCCGCGCAGACCCAGCTCGACCGGGTCGACTCCATCGCCTCGGACGTCCAGGAGGTCACCTCCAACGCCTCCGCGCTGTCCACCACCGTCGCGTCCACCTTCGGCGGCCCGCTCGTCAAGGTCGCCGCCTTCGGTTACGGGGTGCGCAAGGCGCTGGGCGGCCGGGGGCGCCAGGACGCGCCGAGCGCCGCCGAGCGGCGTACTGTGATCGTCGGTCGCACCCTGCCGTCCGCCAGGCGCCGGAAGCAGAAGGGCTGAGCACGATGTTCCGCCGTACGTTCTGGTTCACCGCGGGCGCGGCCGCCGGTGTGTGGGCCACCACCAAGGTCAATCGCACGCTCAAGCGGCTGACGCCGGAGAGTCTGGCCGCCCAGGCCGCCGACAAGGCCGTCGAGGCCGGTCACAAGCTGAAGGACCGCGCCGTCGGCTTCGCCCTCGACGTACGGGCGAACATGCTCCAGCGGGAGGCCGAGCTCGGCGAGGCCCTGGGCCTGGACGCCCCGGTCGACGAGCAGGACCGGGCCCTCCCCGCACCGCGCCGCAGGGCCGAGCTCGGACCGCGCACCACCCCCAACACCACCACGTATTCGCTCTCGTACAACCGGAATGAGGACCACTGATGGAGTCGGCTGAAATCCGCCGCCGCTGGCTGAGCTTCTTCGAGGAGCGCGGGCACACCGTCGTCCCTTCGGCGTCGCTCATCGCGGACGACCCGACTCTGCTCCTCGTCCCGGCCGGCATGGTGCCCTTCAAGCCCTACTTCCTGGGTGAGGTCAAGCCGCCGTACACCCGCGCCTCCAGCGTGCAGAAGTGCGTGCGGACCCCCGACATCGAAGAGGTCGGCAAGACCACCCGCCACGGCACGTTCTTCCAGATGTGCGGCAACTTCTCCTTCGGCGACTACTTCAAGGAAGGCGCCATCAAGCTCGCCTGGGAGCTGTTGACCACCTCGGTCGAGCACGGCGGCTACGGGCTCGAGCCGGAGAAGCTCTGGATCACCGTCTACCAGGACGACGACGAAGCCGAGCAGATCTGGCGCGACGTCGTCGGCGTCCCCGCCGAGCGCATCCAGCGGCTGGGCAAGAAGGACAACTTCTGGTCCATGGGCGTCCCGGGCCCCTGCGGCCCCTGCTCCGAGATCAACTACGACCGCGGCCCCGAGTTCGGCGTCGAGGGCGGCCCGGCCGTCAACGACGAGCGGTACGTCGAGATCTGGAACCTCGTCTTCATGCAGTACGAGCGGGGCCAGGGCATCGGCAAGGAGGACTTCGAGATCCTCGGCGACCTGCCGTCCAAGAACATCGACACCGGTCTCGGCCTCGAGCGCCTGGCGATGATCCTCCAGGGCGTGCAGAACATGTACGAGACCGACACCCTCAAGGTCGTCATCGACAAGGCCACCGAGCTCACCGGCGTCGCCTACGGCAAGGCCCACGACTCGGACGTCTCGCTGCGCGTGGTCGCCGACCACATGCGCACGTCCGTCATGCTCATCGGCGACGGCGTCACCCCCGGCAACGAGGGCCGGGGTTACGTGCTCCGCCGCATCATGCGCCGCGCCGTCCGCAACATGCGCCTGCTCGGCGCCACCGGCCCGGTCGTCGGCGAGCTCGTCGACACCGTCATCAGGACCATGGGCGAGCAGTACCCGGAGCTGGAGACCGAGCGCAAGCGCATCGAGACGGTCGCCCTCGCCGAGGAGGCCGCGTTCCTGAAGGCCCTCAAGGGCGGCACCAACATCCTCGACACCGCCGTGACCGAGACCAAGGCCGCCGGCGGCACGGTCCTCTCTGGCGACAAGGCGTTCCTGCTCCACGACACCTGGGGCTTCCCGATCGACCTCACCCTGGAGATGGCCGCCGAGCAGGGCCTCTCCGTGGACGAGGACGGCTTCCGCCGCCTGATGAAGGAGCAGCGGGAGCGCGCCAAGGCCGACGCCCTGGCCAAGAAGACCGGCCACGCCGACGTCACCTCGTACCGCGAGATCGCCGACACCGCCGGCGCCACCCAGTTCACCGGCTACACGAACACCGAGGGCGAGACCACCGTCGTCGGCCTGCTGGTCAACGGCATCCCCTCGCCCGCCGCCACCGAGGGCGACGAGGTCGAGGTCGTCCTCGACCGCACCCCCTTCTACGCCGAGGGCGGCGGTCAGCTCGCCGACCACGGCCGCATCAAGCTGCACTCCGGCGCCGTCATCGAGATCCGCGACGTGCAGCAGCCGGTCCCCGGCGTCTCCGTGCACAAGGGCTCGGTGCAGGTCGGCGAGGTCACCGTGGGCTCCACCGCCTACGCCGCCATCGACGTGCGCCGCCGCCGGGCCATCGCCCGCGCCCACAGCGCCACCCACCTGACCCACCAGGCGCTGCGCGACGCCCTCGGCCCGACCGCCGCCCAGGCCGGTTCGGAGAACTCCCCGGGCCGCTTCCGCTTCGACTTCGGCTCGCCGAACGCCGTGCCCGGCACCGTCCTCACGGACGTCGAGCAGAAGATCAACGAGGTGCTGGCCCGCGAGCTCGACGTGCACGCCGAGGTCATGCCGATCGACGAGGCCAAGCGCCAGGGCGCCATCGCCGAGTTCGGCGAGAAGTACGGCGAGAAGGTCCGCGTCGTCACCATCGGCGACTTCTCCAAGGAGCTGTGCGGCGGCACCCACGTGCACAACACCGCCCAGCTGGGTCTGGTGAAGCTGCTGGGCGAGTCCTCCATCGGCTCCGGCGTGCGCCGCATCGAGGCCCTGGTCGGCGTGGACGCCTACCACTTCCTCGCCCGCGAGCACACGGTCGTCGCCCAGCTCCAGGAGCTGGTCAAGGGCCGCCCGGAGGAGCTGCCGGAGAAGATCTCCTCGATGCTCGGCAAGCTGAAGGACGCCGAGAAGGAGATCGAGAAGTTCCGCGCGGAGAAGGTCCTGCAGGCCGCCGCCGGTCTGGTCGACTCCGCCCAGGACGTCCGCGGGGTGGCCCTGGTCACCGGCCAGGTGCCGGACGGCACCGGCGCCGACGACCTGCGCAAGCTGGTCCTCGACGTCCGCGGCCGGATCCCCTCCGACCGCCCGGCCGTCGTGGCCCTCTTCACCACGGCCAACGGCAAGCCGCTCACGGTCATCGCCACCAACGAGGCCGCCCGCGAGCGCGGCTTCAAGGCCGGCGAGCTGGTCCGCACGGCCGCCAAGACCCTCGGCGGCGGCGGTGGCGGCAAGCCGGACGTCGCCCAGGGCGGCGGTCAGAACCCGGAGGCCGTCGGCGCGGCCATCGAGGCCGTCGAGCGTCAGGTGCTGGAGATCGCGTGACGATGCGTCGAGGCCGCCGGATCGCGGTCGACGTCGGGGACGCCCGGATCGGGGTCGCCTCGTGCGACCCCGACGGGGTCCTCGCGACGCCGGTGGAGACCGTGCCGGGGCGTGACGTCCCGGCCGCCCACCGGCGGCTGCGCCAGATCGTCGAGGAGTACGAGCCGATCGAGGTCGTCGTGGGTCTGCCCCGCTCGCTCAGCGGGCGGGAGGGCCCGGCCGCGACCAAGGTCCGCGCCTTCGCCCGGGAGATGGCCAAGGGCATCGCGCCGATCCCGGTCCGGCTCGTGGACGAGCGCATGACGACGGTGACGGCGACCCAGGGCCTGCGGGCCTCGGGCGTGAAGTCCAAGAAGGGGCGCTCCGTCATCGACCAGGCCGCCGCTGTGATCATCCTTCAGAACGCTCTTGAGTCCGAACGGGTATCAGGTAATCCGCCTGGCGAGGGCGTCGAAGTGGTCATCTGATCGCGATACGGTAACGTTCCGCGCGATGCGGCGGTGTTCGAACAGCTGCCGCACAACGTAGAGGCGGAACGTCCGGAAGCCTCGCGGCTGTTTGGGGATCGATGACTGAGTATGGCCGGAGCCCCGGCTCCGAACCGTGGCACCCCACGGACCCGCTGTACGGGGACCAGGGGTGGGAAGGCCAGCAGCAGTACCCGCAGCAGGCGCAGTACGGTCACCAGGGGCTTCAGGGCCATCAGGACCCGTACGGACAGCAGCAGGCGTATGCCGACGGCACGTACCCCCAACAGCCGCAGAGCTACGACGACGGGCAGCACGAGCAGCGGTACGACGGGCAGCAGTACGGCGCACAGCAGTACGGCAACCAGGAGTACGGCGCGCAGCAGTACGGCGGACAGCAGTACGGGAACCCGGGCGGTTACGACACGCCCGGGTATCCCGCACAGCAGTACGACGGCACCTGGGAAACCGGCCAGGCGGCCATGCCGTACAACGCTCCTCCCGCCGATCCCTACGGCGGCCAGAACCCGGACCTCTACGGCACCCCCGAGGCGTACCCGCCGCCGCAGCCGCCGGGCCACCGGCAGGTCCCGCCGCAGCCGGCCACGGACTGGGAGGCGGAACCGCAGGAGGAGGACCATCCCTTCTTCACCGGCGAGGAGCCCGCCCAGGGCACCCGCCGGCGTCGCGGCCGCGAGGACCGCGAGGACGAGTACGCCGAGGACGAGTACGACGACGACGCGTACGAGGAGGAGCCGGGCGGCCGCCGCGGCTCCCGCTCCGGCGGCGACCGCCGCGGCAACAAGGGCCGCAAGGCGAAGAACGGCATGGCCTGCCTGGTGGTGGCCGCCGTCATCGTCGGCGGCGTGGGCGGCATCGGCTACTTCGGCTACCAGTTCTGGCAGGGCCAGTTCGGTGCCGCGCCGGACTACGAGGGCACGGGCAGCGGAGACGTCCAGGTCGAGATCCCCAAGGGGGCCGGCGGCTACGAGATCGGCAACGTCCTCAAGAAGGCCGGTGTCGTCAAGAGCGTCGACGCCTTCGTCTCCGCCCAGCAGAAGAACCCCAAGGGCATCACGATCCAGGCCGGCGTCTACACCCTGAAGAAGGGGATGTCCGCCGAGAGCGCGGTCGCTCTGATGCTCGACCCGGTGAGCCAGAGCAACTTCGTCATCCCCGAGGGCCGGCGGAACGTCTGGGTGTACGAGCAGGTCGACAAGCGGCTCGACCTCAAACCCGGCACCACCCAGGGCATCGCGAAGGCCAAGGCGAACGAGCTCGGCCTCCCGGACTGGGCGAAGGACCACAAGAACGTCAAGGACCCGCTGGAGGGCTTCCTCTTCCCGGCGAGCTACCCGGTGGCCAAGGGCAACAAGCCCGAGGACGTGCTCCGCAAGATGGTGAGCCGCGCCAACCAGGAGTACGGGAAGTTCGACCTGGAGGGCAAGGCGAAGGCGCTCGGCGTCGACGGCCCCTGGGAACTCGTCACGATCGCGAGCCTGGTCCAGGCGGAGGGCACCTCGCACGACGACTTCCGCAAGATGGCCGAGGTGGTCTACAACCGCCTCAAGCCGAACAACCCGCAGACCTACGGCGGGCTCGAGTTCGACTCGACGTACAACTACATCAAGAACCAGAGCAAGCTCGACCTCTCCCTGGCGGAGCTGCGGAAGTACGACAACCCGTACAACACGTACTTCGTCAAGGGCCTGCCGCCCGGTCCGATCGGCAACCCCGGTGCCGAGGCCATCACGGGCACGGTCAACCCGACGAGCGACGGCTGGTACTACTTCATCTCCCTCGACGGCAAGACCTCGCAGTTCACGAAGACGAACGCGGAGCACCAGAAGCTCGTCGAGAAGTTCAACGAGTCGAGGAAGAACTGATGGCAGCAGCGCGCCGGGCGGCGGTCCTGGGATCGCCCATCGCCCACTCGCTCTCCCCGGTGCTGCACCGGGCCGCCTACCGGGAGCTCGGTCTCGACGACTGGTCGTACGGCCGGTTCGAGGTCGACGAGGCCGCGCTCCCCGGCTTCGTGGAAGAGCTGGACGCCTCGTGGGCGGGGCTGTCGCTGACCATGCCGCTGAAGCGGGCGATCATCCCGCTGCTCGACGAGATCACCGACACCGCGGCCTCGGTCGAGGCCGTCAACACGGTCGTCCTCACCGAGGACGGCCGCCGCGTCGGCGACAACACCGACATCCCCGGCATGATCGCCGCGCTGCGCGAGCGGGGCGTCGAGAAGGTGGACTCCGCGGCCGTCCTCGGCGCGGGTGCCACCGCCTCCTCGGCCCTCGCCGCACTCGCCCGGATCTGCTCCGGTCCCGTCACCGCGTACGTCCGCAGCGAGGCCCGCGCCGACGAGATGCGCGGCTGGGGCGAGCGGCTCGGCGTCGACGTGCGCACCGCCGCCTGGGACGACGCGGCGGAGGCCTTCGCCGCGCCGCTGGTGATCGCCACCACCCCGGCCGGCACCACCGACGCCCTGGCCGCGGCCGTCCCCGACGCGCCCGGCACCCTGTTCGACGTCCTGTACGACCCGTGGCCCACCCGGCTCGCGGCCGCCTGGTCGGCGCGGAGCGGGAAGCTCGTCGGCGGGCTCGACCTCCTCGTGCACCAGGCGGTGCTCCAGGTGGAGCAGATGACCGGCCGCGTCCCGGGGCCGCTGGCCGCCATGCGGGCGGCGGGGGAGCAGGCGCTCGCCGAGCGCTGAGCCGTGGATCCGAGGGGGACGTACAGATCATGGGGGGCGACGTGCTGCTCGCGTCGAAGTGGGACATCGCGGTCGATCTCCTGCGGCTGATACGGGGTGTGATCGGGTTCGTGCTGATGGACGGGCCGGACTGGGTCCGCTATCCGGCCATCGCGCTGGGGTCCGGACTCGCCCTGTACATCGCCTGGAGCTGGTGCCGCGACCGGTGGTGGCCGCGGGGGAGCGAGCCGGCGGAGGAGGCGGACGCCTCACCCGACTCGTGAGACATGCGTTCCGACCCGTGGACCGGAGATCGATCGGATCCCCGGACGTGGGAGGATCGGGGGAGGCGGACCAGGGCCGCGCACCCAGGTCGCGCCGTCGCAGTGCCCAGGCGCGAGCATGAGGAGCATCGTTGAGCAGGTTGCGTTGGCTGACGGCGGGGGAGTCCCACGGACCCGCGCTGGTTGCAACCCTTGAGGGACTTCCGGCCGGCGTTCCGGTCACCACGGAGCTGGTGGCGGACCATCTCGCGCGGCGGCGTCTCGGCTATGGACGCGGTGCCCGCATGAAGTTCGAGCAGGACGAGGTCACCTTCCTGGGTGGCGTCCGGCACGGGCTGTCCCTCGGTTCGCCGATCGCCGTGATGGTCGGCAACACCGAGTGGCCCAAGTGGGAGAAGGTCATGTCGGCCGACCCGGTCGACCCCTCCGAACTCAAGGAGACCGGCCGCAACGCGCCGCTCACGCGCCCGCGCCCCGGCCACGCCGACCTGGCCGGCATGCAGAAGTACGGCTTCGACGAGGCCCGGCCGATCCTGGAGCGCGCCAGCGCCCGGGAGACCGCCGCCCGTGTGGCCCTCGGCGCCGTGGCCCGCTCCTTCCTGAAGGAGACGGCCGGCATCGAGATCGTCTCGCACGTCGTGGAGCTGGCCTCCGCCAAGGCCCCGTACGGCGTGTACCCGACCCCGGCCGACGTAGAGAAGCTCGACGCCGACCCGGTGCGCTGCCTCGACGCCGACGCGTCGAAGGCGATGGTCGCCGAGATCGACCAGGCCCACAAGGACGGCGACACCCTCGGCGGCGTCGTCGAGGTCCTCGCCTACGGCGTGCCCGTCGGCCTCGGCTCCCACGTGCACTGGGACCGGCGCCTCGACGCCCGGCTCGCCGCCGCCCTCATGGGTATCCAGGCCATCAAGGGCGTCGAGGTCGGCGACGGCTTCGAGCTCGCCCGCGTCCCCGGCTCCCAGGCCCACGACGAGATCGTGAAGGGCCCCGACGGCCTCACCCGCAGCAGCGGCCGGGCCGGCGGCACCGAGGGCGGCCTCAGCACCGGCGAGCTGCTGCGCGTCCGCGCCGCGATGAAGCCGATCGCCACCGTGCCGCGCGCCCTGGCGACCGTCGACGTGGCCACCGGCGAGGTCGCCGCGGCCCACCACCAGCGCTCCGACGTCTGCGCCGTGCCGGCCGCCGGCATCGTCGCCGAGGCGATGGTCGCGCTGGTCCTGGCGGACGCCGTCCTGGAGAAGTTCGGCGGCGACAGCGTCCCCGAGACCCGCCGCAACGTGCGGTCCTACCTCGACAACCTCCACATCCGGTGACCGGGGGCCCGCTGGTCGTCCTCGTCGGCCCGATGGGCTCCGGCAAGTCCACGGTGGGCGCGCTCCTCGCCGAACGGCTCGGCGCGCCCTACCGGGACACGGACGCCGACATCGTCGCCGCCGAGGGCCGCGAGATCGCGGACATCTTCGTCGAGGACGGCGAGGACCACTTCCGCGCCCTGGAGCGCGAGGCCGTGCGCAAGGCCGTCGCCGAGCACGAGGGCATCCTCGCGCTCGGCGGTGGCGCCGTGCTCGACGCGGGCACCCGTGCCCTGCTGAGCGAGCTGCCCGTCGCCTACCTGTCGATGGACGTCGAGGCGGCCGTGCGCCGCGTCGGCCTCGGCGCCGCCCGCCCGCTGCTCGCCGTCAACCCGCGCCGCCAGTGGCGCGAGCTGATGGACGCGCGCCGCCATCTGTACGAAGAAGTCGCGAGCGCCGTCGTCGCCACCGACGACCGCACGCCCGAAGAGGTCGCCGACGCGATCCTCGACGCACTGGAGTTGAAGGACGTATGACGGACCAGGCAGTGACCCGTATCCAGGTCGGCGGCTCCGCGGGCACCGATCCGTACGAGGTGCTGGTCGGCCGGCAGCTGCTCGGTGAGCTCCCCGGCCTGATCGGTCCCCGGGCCAAGCGGGTGGCCGTGATCCACCCCGAGGCGCTGGCCGAGACGGGCGAGGCGCTGCGCGCCGACCTCGCCGACCAGGGCTACGAGGCCGTCGCCATCCAGGTGCCCAACGCCGAGGAGGCCAAGACCGCCGAGGTCGCCGCCTACTGCTGGAAGGCGCTCGGCCAGACCGGCTTCACCCGCACCGACGTCATCGTCGGCGTCGGCGGCGGCGCCACCACCGACCTGGCCGGCTTCGTCGCCGCCACCTGGCTGCGGGGCGTGCGCTGGATCGCCGTGCCCACCACCGTCCTCGCCATGGTCGACGCGGCCGTCGGCGGCAAGACCGGCATCAACACCGCCGAGGGCAAGAACCTCGTCGGCGCCTTCCACCCGCCCGCCGGGGTGCTGTGCGACCTTGCCGCGCTCGACTCGCTGCCCGTGCACGACTACGTCAGCGGGCTCGCCGAGATCATCAAGGCCGGCTTCATCGCCGACCCGGTCATCCTCGACCTCATCGAGGCCGACCCCGAGGCCGCCCGTACCCCGGCCGGACCGCACACCGCCGAGCTCATCGTGCGGTCGATCCGGGTCAAGGCCGAGGTCGTGTCCGGCGACCTCAAGGAGTCCGGCCGCCGCGAGATCCTCAACTACGGGCACACGCTCGCGCACGCCATCGAGAAGAACGAGCGGTACAAGTGGCGCCACGGTGCCGCCGTCTCCGTCGGCATGGTCTTCGCCGCCGAGCTCGGCCGGCTCGCCGGCCGTCTCGACGACGCCACCGCCGACCGGCACCGCGCCGTCCTGGAGTCGGTCGGGCTGCCGCTCACCTACCGCGGCGACCAGTGGCCCAAGCTCCTGGAGACCATGAAGGTCGACAAGAAGTCCCGCGGCGACCTGCTGCGCTTCATCGTCCTCGACGGTCTGGGCAAGCCGGTCGTCCTGGAGGGCCCCGACCCGGCCGTCCTCGTCGCGGCGTACGGCGAGGTGTCCGCGTGACCGAGCGGCGTCGCGTCCTCGTACTGAACGGCCCGAACCTCGGGCGCCTCGGCTCCCGGGAGCCCGACATCTACGGCGCCACCTCCTACAAGGGGCTCGTCGAGTCCTGCCGGAGCCTCGGCGAGGAGCTGGGCTTCGACGTCGAGGTGCGCGAGACCAACGACGAGGGGGAGATGATCCGCTGGCTGCACGAGGCCGCCGACGGTTCGCTCCCGGTCGTCCTCAACCCGGGCGCCTTCACCCACTACTCGTACGGGATGCGTGACGCGGCCGCCCAGCGGACCGCGCCGCTGATCGAGGTGCACATCTCGAACCCGTACACCCGTGAGGAGTTCCGCCACACCTCGGTGGTCGCCGCCGTCGCCACCGGCACCGTCGCCGGCTTCGGCATCGGCTCCTACCGGCTCGCCCTGCGCGCGCTCGCGGAGGAGCTCGGCGCCTGACCGGTGTCACCGCGGCGCCCCTGCGGGCACGTCGATCCGCCCCCGGCCGTTTCCCCTCGGGAAGCCGGGGGCGGTAACGTTCCGGCAACGACGGATTCATCGGCGCAGGGACGGAGTGGGGCACCGGATGCAGCACGGGATGGGGGCTCCGTTGCCACCGCACGAAGCCGCGGGCCAGGCCCACTGGGGCGCCGGGGCCCCCGGAGCCCGGGCCCAGGGCGGTCACCCGCCGGTCCCGGCGCACCACCCGTACCCGGCCCCGCCGAGCCCCCAGGGCCCCCCGGCCCCGCCGAGCCCCCAGGGCCCCCCGGCCCCGCCGAGCCCCCAGGGCCCCCCGGCCCCGCCGAGCCCCCAAGGACCCCCGGCCCCGCAGGCCCCGGCCTCCCATGCCCCGGGTCCCGCTCCGGCCCCGCATGCCGCCGCCGCTCCTCAGGGGCCGCCGCCCGGGTGGGGAGGCGGACAGGTCACCGGGCACATCACCATGCCGCCCGCCGTGACCGGCACCGGTGCCGCCACCCTCGCCGTGCTGCTGATCGGCCCGGCCGGCGCCGGCAAGACGACCGTCGCCCGCCACTGGGCCGCCCGGCGCCCGGTCCCGACCGCCCACATCAGCCTCGACGACGTGCGCGAATGGGTCTGCTCCGGCTTCGCCGACCCGCAGTCGGGGTGGAACGAGAACTCCGAGGCCCAGTACCGGCTCGCCCGCCGCACCTGCGGCTTCGCCGCCCGCAACTTCCTCGCCAACGGCATCTCCTGCATCCTCGACGACGCCGTCTTCCCCGACTGGCCGGTCGTCGGCCTCGGCGGCTGGAAGCGCCACGTGGGGCCCGGCCTGCTGCCCGTCGTCCTGCTCCCAGGTCTCGACGTCGTCCTGGAGCGCAACGCCGAACGCAGCGGCAACCGGCGCCTCTCGGACGAGGAGGTCGCCGCCATCCACGGCCGGATGGCCGGCTGGTACGGCTCCGGACTCCCGATCATCGACAACTCGACGTACGACGTGGAGACCACCGCCCGCGTCCTGGACGACGTCCTGGCCCGCGCGATATCCGGCCGGCCCCCGGCCTGACCCGCGGTCCGCACGGCTCGACCCGCGGGCCGTACGGCCTGACGCCCCCGACCCGCCCCGGCGACCCGGTGCCGCAGGTACGGCGCACGGCCGCTGCCCGCACGGCCGCTGCCCGGTCGGGCGTTCACAACAGGCCACCGGGCCCGGCCGCTCGTAGGCTCGGAAGCATGTCAGAGGTGTATGCGGACCGGCGTCTACGGCTGCGCGACCGGTGCATGGCCGCGGGAAGCCCGGCCGCCCTGGTCTCCCGCCCCGCCAACGTCCGCTATCTCACCGGCGGATCGCCCGCCGGCGCCGTGCTGCTGCTCGGCCCCGACGAGGACGTGCTGCTCTGCCCGACCGCGCCGGGCGGCGACCCGGCCGACGGGCGGGTCGACGAGATGCTGCGCCAGCTGGTGCTGCCCACCGGCGGCGGCGATCCGGCGGTCGCCGGCGTCGACTTCGCCCGTAAGGCGGGCGCCGACGCCCTCGCCGTCGAGGAGCACCACCTGACCGTGGCCCGGCACCGCGCCATGGGCTCGGTCGCCCCGGGGCTGCGCCTCGCCGACCTCTCGTACGCCGTGGAACAGCAGCGCATCGTCAAGGACGAGGACGAGATCGCCTGTCTGCGGATCGCCGCCGAGATCGCCGACCAGGCCCTCGGCGAGCTCCTGGAGTCGATCCTGGTCGGCAGGACCGAGCGGCACCTCGCCCTCGAACTGGAGCGCCGGCTCGTCGACCACGGCGCCGACGGGCCCGCCTTCGCCACCTCCGTGGCCACCGGGCCGCACTCCGGGCGGGCCGGACACCGGCCCACCGACCGCCGGGTCGAGGAGGGCGACTTCCTCTCCGTCTGCCTCGGCGCCAACTACCGCGGCTACCGCTGCGAGATCGGCCGCACCTTCGTCATCGGCACCACCCCCGCGGACTGGCAGATCGAGCTGTACGATCTCGTCTTCGCCGCTCAGCGGGCCGGCCGCGAGGCCCTGGTGCCCGGCGCCGCGTACCGGGACGTCGACCGCGCGGCGCGGCAGATTCTCGCCGCGGCGGGCCACGGCGACGTCGCCACGGCCCTCACCGGGCACGGCGTCGGCCTGGAAATCGACGAGGACCCGCAGCTCGCACCCGCGGCCATGGGTAAACTGGACGCTTGTGTGCCGGTCACCGTCGAACCGGGGGTCCACCTCCCGGGCCGGGGCGGGGTCCGGATCGATGACACGCTCGTCGTACGCCAGGAGGCGGACGGCGGACCCGAGCTACTCACCATCACGACCAAGGAGCTGCTCGCGCTGTAGCGGCGCGTAAGCCTCCCGGTCCCACGTCAGTCCAGGAGATTCCGCAACCGTGGCTTCCACGAACGACCTCAAGAACGGCATGGTGCTCAAGCTCGAAGGCGGCCAGCTCTGGTCCGTCGTCGAGTTCCAGCACGTCAAGCCCGGCAAGGGCCCGGCCTTCGTGCGCACCAAGCTCAAGAACGTGCTGTCCGGCAAGGTCGTCGACAAGACCTTCAACGCCGGCGTGAAGGTCGACACGGCCACCATCGACCGCCGCGACATGCAGTTCTCCTACATGGACGGCGACTACTTCGTCTTCATGGACATGGAGACCTACGACCAGCTGCACGTCGACCGCAAGGCCGTCGGCGACGCCGCCAACTTCCTCATCGAGGGCTTCACCGCCTCCGTGGCGCAGCACGAGGGCGAGGTGCTCTACGTCGAGCTCCCGGCCGCCGTCACGCTGACCATCCAGCACACGGACCCGGGCGTCCAGGGTGACCGCTCCACCGGTGGCACCAAGCCCGCCACCCTGGAGACCGGCCACGAGATCCAGGTCCCGCTCTTCATCACCACCGGTGAGAAGATCAAGGTCGACACCCGCACCAGCGACTACCTCGGCCGGGTGAACGACTAACCGTGGCCGCCCGGAGCAAGGCCCGCAGGCGGGCCTTCCAGATTCTGTTCGAGGCCGACCAGCGCGGTGCCTCGGTGCAGGAAGTCCTCGCGGACCAGGTCCGGATGCACCGGACCGACGACCGCCAGCCGCCGGTGAACGAGTTCACCATGCAGCTGGTCGAGGGCTACGCCCAGCACGTGGCCCGGATCGACGAGCTCATCGCCACCTACGCGGTGGACTGGGACCTCGATCGCATGCCCGTCGCCGACCGGAACATCGTGCGCCTCGCCGCGTACGAGCTGATCTGGGAGGACGGCACGCCGGACGCGGTGGCGATCGACGAGGCCGTGCAGCTCGCCAAGGAGTTCTCCACGGACGAGTCGCCGACCTTCGTGAACGGCCTGCTCGCGCGCTTCAAGGACCTGAAGCCGCGCCTGCGCCGGGACGCCTGAGCGGCTCCCCGGCAGTCGAAGGGGTCCGCAGCACCTCGCGTGCTGCGGGCCCCTTCGCCGTGTCTCCCTCGCGTGTCCCGTTCGCCCTGTCCGCCGGTGGTCCGTCATCCGTTCGTCGTCGTACCGCCGAACGGGTGAAAGAGGCGTGCGGAGGCATGCGAAACGCCGGGGCCCCGGGAGTCGTGATGACTCCCGGGGCCCCGGCGGCACGTTTCTGCGCTGACCTGTCGGGTCAGTTCTCCTCGTGGGCGACCGCACGGCGCGCGTCCGCGTCGAGGACACCCCAGCTGATGAGCTGCTCGGTCAGGACCGAGGGCGACTGGTCGTAGATCACGGCAAGGGTGCGCAGGTCGTCCTGGCGGATCGACAGCACCTTGCCGTTGTAGTCGCCGCGCTGCGACTGGATCGTCGCCGCGTAGCGCTGGAGGGGCCCGGCCTTCTCCGCGGGGACGTGGGCCAGCCGCTCCAGGTCGAGGACCAGCTTCGGCGGCGGCTCGGCGGCGCCGCCCGGCGTGGTGCCCGGCAGCAGCTCCTGCACCGGCACCCCGTAGAAGTCCGCCAGCTCGGCCAGACGCTGCACGGTCACGGCACGGTCGCCACGCTCGTACGAACCGACCACGACCGCCTTCCAGCGGCCCTGGGACTTCTCCTCCACACCATGGAGGGAAAGGCCCTGCTGGGTGCGGATCGCACGGAGTTTGGCCCCGAGCTGCTTTGCGTATTCGCTGGACATAACGCTCCCGGACGCTGTGACGACTGCGGCTGCGCCGCGCGGCTGGTAACTCACTGTGAGGTTACGCAGCGTGACACTCTCCCGTCAAGCCGAATGGTCCATACCGCCCTCTCCCGAGGTACGGCGCCCGGAGCGGCGCACGGGGGGTGAGCTGGGCACACCGCCACCCCTGGTAAGGTGGACGGCGCAATTCCGACGTCCTTTAAGGTCCGTCCCGTGAGGCGGAGAAGGAGGTCCGTTTTCACATGGACGCACAGCAGCAGCACACCGATGTGGCCCGGCCCGTTCTCGAGGCCCCCGACATCGCGCGGGTTCTGACCCGCATCGCCCACGAGATCGTCGAGCGCGCCAAGGGCGCCGACGACGTGGTCCTCCTCGGCATCCCGACCCGCGGTGTCTTCCTCGCCCGCCGGCTCGCGGAGAAGCTCGAGTCCATCACCGGCGCCAAGATCCCGGTCGGCTCCCTGGACATCACCATGTACCGGGACGACCTGCGGCTGAAGCCGGCCCGCGCGATCGGCCGCACCGAGATCCCCGGTGACGGTGTCGACGGCCGTCTCGTCGTCCTCGTCGACGACGTCCTCTTCTCCGGCCGCACGATCCGCGCCGCCCTCGACGCCCTCGGCGACATCGGCCGCCCCCGCGCGGTCCAGCTCGCCGTCCTCGTCGACCGGGGCCACCGCGAACTCCCGATCCGCGCCGACTACGTCGGCAAGAACCTCCCCACGTCGCTGCGGGAGACGGTCAAGGTCCAGCTCGCCGAGGAGGACGGTCGCGACACCGTGCTGCTCGGCAGCAAGCCCGCCTCCTCCTAGCCGGACCGGCACACCCGACGGGTCCAGGGCACGCCCCTGCGCACCCGCATGCCCTCACCCTCCCCACCAGGAGTGAAAACCCCGATGATGCGTCACCTCATCTCGGCCGCCGACCTCACCCGCGACGACGCCGTCCTCATCCTCGACACCGCCGAGGAGATGGCCCGGGTGGCCGACCGGCCCATCAAGAAGCTCCCGACCCTGCGCGGGCGCACGATCTGCAACCTGTTCTTCGAGGACTCCACCCGCACCCGCATCTCGTTCGAGGCGGCCGAGAAGCGCCTCTCCGCCGACGTGATCAACTTCGCGGCCAAGGGCTCCAGCGTCTCCAAGGGGGAGTCCCTCAAGGACACCGCGCAGACCCTGGAGGCCATGGGCGTCGACGCCGTCGTCATCCGGCACAGCGCCTCCGGCGCCCCGTACCGCCTGGCCACCTCCGGCTGGATCGACGCGCCCGTCATCAACGCCGGCGACGGCACCCACCAGCACCCGACGCAGGCCCTGCTCGACGCCTTCACCATGCGCCGCCGCCTGGTCGGCCGGGACGCCGGCCTCGGCCAGGACCTGGCCGGCAAGCGCGTCACCCTCGTCGGCGACGTCCTGCACAGCCGGGTCGCCCGCTCCAACGTCGACCTGCTGCACACCCTCGGCGCCGAGGTCACCCTGGTGGCCCCGCCCACCCTGGTCCCCGTCGGCGTCGAGACCTGGCCCTGCGAGGTCTCGTACGACCTCGACAGCGTGCTGCCGAAGTCCGACGCGGTGATGATGCTGCGTGTGCAGCGAGAGCGGATGAACGCCGCCTTCTTCCCCACCGAGCGCGAGTACTCGCGTCGCTACGGGCTCGACGGCCACCGGATGGCGAAGATGCCCGAGCACGCCATCGTCATGCACCCGGGGCCGATGGTCCGCGGCATGGAGATCACCGCCGAGGTCGCCGACTCCGACCGCTGCACGGTCGTCGAGCAGGTCGCCAACGGCGTCTCCATCCGGATGGCCGTCCTCTACCTGCTGCTCGGCGGCTACGAGCCCGCCACCCCCGCCACCGCCCGTCCCACCGAGGAGAGCTGAGACCCCCCATGAGCAAGATCCTGATCCGTGGTGCGAAGGTCCTCGGCGGCGAGGCGCAGGACGTCCTGATCGACGGCGAGGTCATCGCCGAGGTGGGCACCGGCCTGTCGGCCGAGGACGCCCAGGTGATCGAGGCCGAGGGCCAGATCCTCCTCCCCGGCCTGGTGGACCTGCACACCCACCTGCGGGAGCCCGGCCGCGAGGACTCCGAGACCGTCCTCACCGGCACCCGCGCCGCCGCCTCCGGCGGCTACACGGCCGTCTTCGCCATGGCCAACACCCACCCCGTCGCCGACACCGCCGGCGTCGTCGAGCAGGTCTACCGGCTCGGCAAGGAGGCCGGCTACTGCGACGTCCAGCCCATCGGCGCCGTCACCGTCGGCCTGGAGGGCAGGAAGCTCGCCGAGCTCGGCGCCATGCACGACTCCGCCGCCGGCGTCACCGTCTTCTCCGACGACGGCAAGTGCGTCGACGACGCCGTGATCATGCGCCGCGCCCTGGAGTACGTGAAGGCCTTCGGCGGCGTCGTCGCCCAGCACGCCCAGGAGCCCCGCCTCACCGAGGGCGCCCAGATGAACGAGGGCATCGTCTCCGCCGAGCTCGGCCTCGGCGGCTGGCCGGCCGTCGCGGAGGAGTCGATCATCGCCCGCGACGTCCTCCTCGCCGAGCACGTCGGCTCCCGCGTCCACATCTGCCACCTCTCCACCGCCGGCTCCGTCGAGATCGTCCGCTGGGCCAAGTCCCGCGGCATCGACGTCACCGCCGAGGTCACCCCGCACCACCTCCTCCTCACCGACGAGATGGTCCGCACGTACAACCCGGTCTACAAGGTCAACCCGCCGCTGCGCACCGAGCGTGACGTGATGGCGCTGCGCGAGGCCCTCGCCGACGGCACCATCGACATCGTCGCCACCGACCACGCCCCGCACCCGCACGAGGACAAGGACTGCGAGTGGGCCGCCGCCGCCATGGGCATGGTCGGTCTGGAGACCGCCCTGTCCGTGGTCCAGCAGACGATGGTCGAGACCGGCCTGCTCGACTGGGCCGGCGTCGCCGACCGGATGTCCGTCCAGCCGGCGCGGATCGGGCAGGCCCGCGGGCACGGACGCCCCGTCTCGGCAGGTGAGCCCGCCAACCTGACGCTGGTCGATCCGGCATACCGTGGTGTCGTGGACCCCGCCGACTTCGCCTCCCGCAGCCGCAACACCCCCTACGAGGGCCGCGAGCTGCCGGGCCGCGTCACCCACACGTTCCTGCGGGGCCGGGCAACGCTCGTCGACGGGAAGCTGGCGTGACACCACTCACTCACCTGGCCGAGGCGGCCGGACAGAAGTCCGCCGAGGTCACCGACTGGGCCGGACGGATCGGCTGGGTCGCCGGACTGCTGCTCTTCATCGCCTTCGTCTACTGGCTGATGCGCCAGGGATGGAAATGGCGCGGCAGCCTCCAGTCCGGACTCCCGCCCCTCCCCGAGGTGCCGGAGACCCCCGGCGGGGCCGAGCCGGCCAGGCCGGCCGTGCTGTCGATGAGCGGCCGCTACCACGGCTCCACCACGGCCGGGCAGTGGCTGGACCGGATCGTCGCCCACGGCCTGGGCGTCCGCAGCCGCGCCGAGCTCACCCTGACGGACGCCGGGATCAGCGTCGTACGCCCCGGGGCGAACGACTTCCTCATCCCGGCCCACGCCCTGCGCGAGGCCCGCCTCGACAAGGGCATCGCGGGCAAGGTCCTCACCGAGGGCGGCCTGCTGGTCGTCACCTGGGCCCACGGCGACACCCTGCTCGACTCCGGCTTCCGCGCCGACCGGGCGGCCGAGCACGCCGCCTGGGTCGAAGCCCTGAACAACCTGAACACCGCAAGCACGACGGAAGGCATCGCACGATGACAACCTCCATCCAGGGGGCTGCCTCTCCGAGGCACAAGGCAGTTCCCGCCGTACTCGTCCTGGAGGACGGCCGCATCTTCCGCGGCCGCGCCTACGGGGCCGTGGGGGAGACCTTCGGCGAGGCCGTGTTCTCCACCGGCATGACCGGCTACCAGGAGACCCTCACCGATCCGTCGTACCACCGCCAGGTCGTCGTGATGACCGCCCCGCACGTCGGCAACACCGGCGTCAACGACGAGGACCCCGAGTCCGCCCGCATCTGGGTCTCCGGCTACGTCGTCCGCGACCCCGCCCGCGTCTCCTCCAACTGGCGGGCCCAGCGCTCCCTCGACGAGGAGCTGCGCCACCAGGGCGTCGTCGGCATCCAGGGCATCGACACCCGCGCCCTCACCCGCCACCTGCGCGAGAGCGGCGCCATGCGCGTCGGCATCTTCTCCGGCAGCGCGCTGCCGGACGAGGGCACCATGCTCGCGGAGGTGCGCCAGCAGCCCGAGATGAAGGGCGCGAACCTCTCCGCCGAGGTCGCCACCAAGGAGACCTACGTCGTCCCCGCGATCGGCGAGAAGAAGTTCACCGTCGCCGCCGTCGACCTCGGCATCAAGGGCATGACCCCGCACCGGATGGCCGAGCGCGGCATCGAGGTCCACGTGCTGCCCGCCACCGCCACCGCCGAGGACGTCTTCGCGGTCGAGCCGGACGGCGTGTTCTTCTCCAACGGCCCGGGCGACCCGGCCACCGCCGACGGCCCCGTCGCCGTCATGCAGGAGGTCCTGCGCCGCAAGACCCCGCTGTTCGGCATCTGCTTCGGCAACCAGATCCTCGGCCGCGCGCTCGGCTTCGGCACCTACAAGCTGAAGTACGGCCACCGGGGCATCAACCAGCCCGTCCAGGACCGCACCACGGGCAAGGTCGAGGTCACCGCGCACAACCACGGCTTCGCCGTCGACGCGCCCCTCGACAAGGTCTCCGACACCCCCTTCGGGCGTGCCGAGGTCTCCCACGTGTGCCTGAACGACAACGTCGTGGAGGGCCTGCAGCTGCTCGACCAGCCGGCCTTCTCCGTCCAGTACCACCCCGAGGCGGCCGCGGGCCCGCACGACGCCGCGTACCTCTTCGACCGCTTCGTATCCCTGATGGAGGCCGAGCGTGCCTAAGCGCACCGATATCCAGTCCGTCCTGGTCATCGGCTCCGGCCCGATCGTCATCGGCCAGGCCGCCGAGTTCGACTACTCCGGCACCCAGGCCTGCCGGGTCCTCAAGGCCGAGGGCCTGCGCGTCATCCTGGTCAACTCCAACCCGGCCACGATCATGACCGACCCGGAGATCGCCGACGCCACCTACGTCGAGCCGATCACCCCCGAGTTCGTCGAGAAGATCATCGCCAAGGAGCGCCCCGACGCCCTGCTGCCCACCCTCGGCGGTCAGACGGCCCTCAACACGGCCATCTCCATGCACGAGCAGGGGGTGCTGGAGAAGTACAACGTCGAGCTGATCGGCGCCAACGTCGAGGCGATCAACAAGGGCGAGGACCGCGACCTCTTCAAGGAGGTCGTCGAGGAGGTCCGCCGCAAGATCGGCCACGGCGAGTCCGCCCGCTCGGTCATCTGCCACTCCATGGACGACGTCCTCAAGGGCGTCGAGACGCTCGGCGGCTACCCCGTCGTCGTCCGCCCCTCCTTCACCATGGGCGGCGCCGGCTCCGGCTTCGCCCACGACGAGGAGGAGCTGCGCCGCATCGCCGGCCAGGGCCTCACGCTCTCCCCGACCACCGAGGTGCTCCTGGAGGAGTCCATCCTCGGCTGGAAGGAGTACGAGCTCGAGCTGATGCGCGACAAGGCCGACAACGTCGTGGTCGTCTGCTCCATCGAGAACTTCGACCCGATGGGCGTGCACACCGGCGACTCCATCACCGTCGCCCCGGCGATGACCCTGACCGACCGCGAGTACCAGCGGCTGCGCGACATCGGCATCGCGATCATCCGCGAGGTCGGCGTCGACACCGGCGGCTGCAACATCCAGTTCGCGGTGAACCCGGTCGACGGCCGGATCATCGTCATCGAGATGAACCCGCGCGTCTCCCGTTCCTCCGCGCTCGCCTCCAAGGCCACCGGCTTCCCGATCGCCAAGATCGCCGCCAAGCTGGCCGTCGGCTACACGCTGGACGAGATCCCCAACGACATCACCGAGAAGACCCCGGCCTCCTTCGAGCCGACCCTCGACTACGTCGTGGTCAAGGCCCCGCGCTTCGCCTTCGAGAAGTTCCCCTCCGCCGACGCCACGCTGACCACGACCATGAAGTCGGTCGGCGAGGCCATGGCGATCGGCCGCAACTTCACCGAGGCCCTCCAGAAGGCCCTGCGCTCCCTGGAGAAGAAGGGCTCGCAGTTCGCCTTCACCGGCGAGCCCGGCGACAAGGCCGAGCTCCTGGAGCTGGCGGTCCGCCCGACCGACGGCCGCATCAACACGGTCATGCAGGCCATCCGCGCCGGCGCCACGCCGGAGGAGGTCTTCGAGTACACCAAGATCGACCCCTGGTTCGTCGACCAGCTCTTCCTCATCAAGGAGATCGCCGACGAGCTCGCCGAGGCCGAGAAGCTCGACCCCGAGCTGCTCGCCGAGGCCAAGCGCCACGGCTTCTCCGACGCCCAGATCGCGGAGATCCGCGGCCTGCGCGAGGACGTCGTCCGCGAGGTCCGGCACGCCCTCGGCGTCCGCCCGGTCTACAAGACGGTCGACACCTGCGCCGCCGAGTTCGCCGCCCGGACGCCGTACTTCTACTCCTCCTACGACGAGGAGTCCGAGGTCGCGCCGCGCGAGAAGCCCGCGGTGATCATCCTGGGCTCCGGCCCGAACCGCATCGGCCAGGGCATCGAGTTCGACTACTCCTGCGTCCACGCCTCCTTCGCGCTCAGCGACGCGGGCTACGAGACCGTGATGGTCAACTGCAACCCCGAGACCGTCTCCACGGACTACGACACCTCCGACCGCCTGTACTTCGAGCCCCTGACGCTCGAGGACGTGCTGGAGATCGTCCACGCCGAGTCGCTGGCCGGCCCCGTCGCCGGTGTGGTCGTCCAGCTCGGCGGCCAGACCCCGCTGGGTCTCGCCCAGGCGCTCAAGGACAACGGCGTCCCGGTGGTCGGCACCTCCCCGGAGGCCATCCACGCCGCCGAGGACCGCGGCGCCTTCGGCCAGGTCCTCGCCGACGCCGGGCTGCCCGCGCCCAAGCACGGCACCGCGACCACCTTCGCCGGCGCCAAGGCCATCGCCGACGAGATCGGCTACCCCGTGCTCGTCCGCCCCTCGTACGTGCTCGGCGGCCGCGGCATGGAGATCGTCTACGACGAGGCGCGCCTGGAGGCGTACATCGCCGAGTCCACCGAGATCTCCCCGACCCGCCCGGTCCTCGTCGACCGCTTCCTCGACGACGCCATCGAGATCGACGTCGACGCGCTCTACGACGGCCAGGAGCTCTACCTCGGCGGCGTCATGGAGCACATCGAGGAGGCCGGCATCCACTCCGGCGACTCGGCCTGCGCCCTGCCCCCGATCACCCTCGGCGGCTACGACATCAAGCGCCTGCGCGCCTCCACCGAGGCGATCGCCAAGGGCGTCGGCGTCCGCGGCCTGATCAACATCCAGTTCGCGATGGCCGGCGACATCCTCTACGTCCTGGAGGCCAACCCGCGCGCCTCCCGCACCGTCCCCTTCACCTCGAAGGCGACCGCGGTGCCGCTGGCGAAGGCCGCCGCCCGCATCTCGCTCGGCGCCACCATCGCCGAGCTCCGCGCGGAGGGCCTGCTGCCCAAGCAGGGCGACGGCGGCACCCTGCCGCTCGACGCGCCGATCTCCGTCAAGGAGGCCGTGATGCCGTGGTCGCGCTTCCGCGACATCCACGGCCGCGGCGTGGACACCGTCCTCGGCCCGGAGATGCGCTCCACCGGCGAGGTCATGGGCATCGACTCGGTCTTCGGCACGGCGTACGCCAAGTCGCAGGCCGGCGCCTACGGCCCGCTGCCCACCAAGGGCCGCGCGTTCATCTCGGTCGCCAACCGTGACAAGCGCTCGATGATCTTCCCGGCCCGTGAGCTGGTCGCCCACGGCTTCGAGCTGCTCGCCACCTCCGGCACGGCCGAGGTGCTCAAGCGCAACGGCATCAACGCCACCATCGTGCGCAAGCTCAGCGAGGGCGAGGGCCCCGGTGGCGAGAAGACGATCGTCCAGCTGATCCACGACGGTCAGGTCGATCTCATCGTCAACACCCCGTACGGCACCGGTGGCCGCCTCGACGGCTACGAGATCCGTACGGCGGCGGTCTCGCGGGGCGTCCCGTGCCTCACCACGGTCCAGGCGCTCGCCGCGGCCGTCCAGGGCATCGACGCGCTCAACCACGGCGACGTGGGCGTCCGCTCGCTCCAGGAGCACGCGGCACACCTGATCGCGGCCCGCGACTAAGCAGTCCGAGGAAGCAGGGGGACACCGGCAGGACCCGCGGTGTCCCCCTCTTCATGAGCGCACGAGGGATATTTCGGACGATGTACAAGCTGTTCTTCAACCTGTTCTTCAAGCGGATGGACCCCGAGGAGGCCCACTACCTCGCCTTCCGCTGGATCCGGCTCGCCGCCCGCACCCCGGTCCTGCGCACCTTCGTCGCGGCCGTCCTCGCCCCCCGGTACGAGGCACTGCGGACCGAGGCGCTCGGACTGCGGATGCACGGCCCCTTCGGACTCGCCGCTGGCTTCGACAAGAACGCCGTCGCCATCGACGGCATGGCCATGCTCGGCTTCGACCACGTCGAGATCGGCACGGTGACCGGGGAGGCCCAGCCCGGCAACCCCAAGAAGCGCCTCTTCCGGCTCGTCCCGGACCGCGCCCTGATCAACCGCATGGGCTTCAACAACGAGGGCTCGGCCGCGGTCGCCGCCCGCCTGGGCGCCCGCAACCCGGTCTTCCGGACGGTCGTCGGCGTCAACATCGGCAAGACCAAGGTCGTGCCCGAGGCCGAGGCGGCCGCCGACTACGTGAAGTCCACCGAGCGGCTCGCCCGGCACGCCGACTACCTGGTCGTCAACGTCTCCTCCCCGAACACCCCGGGCCTGCGCAACCTCCAGGCCACCGAGTCGCTGCGCCCGCTCCTCACGGCCGTCCGCGAGGCCGCCGACCGGTCCGTGGAGGGCCGCCGCGTCCCGCTCCTGGTGAAGATCGCCCCCGACCTCGCCGACGAGGACGTGGACGCCGTCGCCGACCTGGCCCTGGAGCTCGGCCTCGACGGCATCATCGCCACCAACACCACCATCGCCCGCGAGGGCCTCGGCCTGGCCTCCGACCCCGCGCTCGTGCGGGAGACCGGCGGCCTGTCCGGCGCGCCCGTCAAACAGCGCTCCCTGGAGGTCCTGAGCCGCCTCTACGCGCGCGTGGGGGACCGGATCGTCCTGATCGGCGTCGGCGGCATCGAGAACGCCGAGGACGCCTGGCAGCGCATCCTCGCCGGCGCCACCCTGATCCAGGGCTACAGCGCCTTCATCTACGAGGGCCCCTTCTACGCCCGCGCGATCCACAAGGGCCTCGCCGCGCGCCTCGCGGCCTCCCCGTACGCCACCCTCGCCGAGGCCGTCGGCGCCGCCCACCGCACCGCTTCCGGAAAGGCCACCGCATGACCTCCTTCGGCACCCGTCTCCGCGCCGCCATGGACGAGCGTGGACCCCTGTGCGTCGGCATCGACCCGCACGCCTCCCTGCTGGACTCCTGGGGCCTGTCCGACGACGTCGCCGGCCTGGAGCGTTTCACGTTCACCGTGGTCGAGGCGCTGGCCGACACGGTCGCGGTCTTCAAGCCGCAGGCCGCCTTCTTCGAGCGTTTCGGCTCGCGCGGCGTGGCCGTCCTGGAGCGGGCCGTCGCGGACCTGCGCGCGGCGGGCGGCCTGGTCGTCATGGACGCCAAGCGGGGTGACATCGGCTCGACGATGGCCGCCTACGCGGAGGCCTTCCTGCGCAAGGACTCCCCGCTCTTCTCGGACGCGCTGACCGTCTCCCCGTACCTCGGCTACGGCTCCCTGAAGCCGGCCGTGGACCTCGCCCGGGAGAACGGCGCCGGGCTCTTCGTGCTCGCGCTGACCTCCAACCCGGAGGGCGCCGAGGTCCAGCGGGCCGTCCACCCCGACGACCCGGCCGGCCGGACCATCGGCGCGAGGATGCTCGCGCACCTGGCCGAGGAGAACGCGGGGGAGACCCCGATGGGCTCCTTCGGCGCGGTCGTCGGCGCCACGCTCGGCGACCTGTCCGCCTTCGACCTCGACATCAACGGCCCGCTGCTCGCCCCGGGCATCGGCGCCCAGGGCGCGACCCCGGCCGACCTGCCCGCCGTCTTCGGCGCGGCGGTGCGCAACGTGGTCCCGAACGTCAGCCGCGGCGTCCTGAAGGCGGGTCCCGACGGCGTCGCCTTGAAGGCCGCGGCGGAACGTTACGCGAACGAGATCCGCGAGGCGGTGGGCGCCTGAGGCACTTCGGGGACCGGTTTCGGGCGGTTCTCGCCAATCCGCAGGTCGGGCGGCGTGTCCTCGCCGTCTCACTCCTTGTCAAAAGTTGACCCAAAACAGCGTCGTTATGTCTGAAATGTCCTGGTCGGTCGATGCTGACCAGGACTTTTCGTCTGTTCTCGCTGACTGGAGCGGCCTTGGCCGCTAGTCTCCGGGACAGAGTCGGCGTTCGGCGTACTCCACGTCGGTCGTTGCTCCACTGGTGTGGGGCGCCCAGCTTCGTCGCGGGGTGCCCGGCTTCCCACCGGTCCGTATCCGACAGTTCGACATCCGAGGTGACGTAGGCGTGGCTCTTCCGCCCCTTACCCCTGAACAGCGCGCAGCCGCGCTCGAAAAGGCCGCCGCGGCTCGCCGGGAGCGGGCCGAGGTCAAGAATCGACTCAAGCACTCCGGCGCCTCCCTCCACGAGGTCATCAAGCAGGGCCAGGAGAACGACGTCATCGGCAAGATGAAGGTCTCCGCGCTGCTCGAGTCCCTGCCGGGCGTGGGCAAGGTCCGCGCCAAGCAGATCATGGAGCGACTGGGCATCTCCGAGAGCCGCCGGGTCCGTGGCCTCGGCTCCAACCAGATCGCCTCCCTGGAGCGCGAGTTCGGCGGCGCCGGCGCCTGACGGCGGCCCCGGCCCGGGACGCGCGTCCCGGGCACTCCGGTAAAGCTGGAATAATCGCTGCATGGCAGCAGAGGTACGTCCGCGACTGACCGTGCTCTCCGGCCCCTCAGGGGTGGGCAAGAGCACGGTCGTCGCTCATATGCGCAAGGTCCACCCCGAGGTCTGGCTCTCGGTGTCGGCCACGACACGAAAGCCGCGCCCCGGCGAGAAGCACGGCGTCCAGTACTTCTTCGTCACGGACGACGAGTTCGACAAGCTGATCGCCAACGGCGAGCTGCTCGAGTGGGCCGAGTTCGCGGGCAACCGCTACGGCACCCCGCGCCGCGCGGTCCTCGACCGCCTGGAGGCGGGTGAGCCGGTGCTCCTGGAGATCGACCTCCAGGGCGCGCGTCAGGTCAAGGAGTCCATGGACGAGGCCCAGCTGGTCTTCCTGGCCCCGCCCAGCTGGGACGAACTGGTCCGCCGGCTCACCGGCCGCGGCACCGAGTCCCCCGACGTGATCGAGCGCCGGCTGCAGGCCGCGAAGGTCGAACTGGCCGCCGAGTCGGAGTTCGACACCACGCTCGTCAACACCTCGGTCGAGGACGTCGCGCGTGAGCTGCTAACGTTGATGAACGTTGTCTGATCTTTTTTCCATCTTCGGAAGGTAGAGCGTGTCCTCTTCCATCACCGCGCCCGAGGGCATCATCAACCCGCCGATCGACGAGCTGCTCGAGGCGACGGACTCCAAGTACAGCCTCGTGATCTACGCGGCCAAGCGTGCGCGCCAGATCAACGCGTACTACTCGCAGCTCGGCGAGGGTCTGCTCGAGTACGTCGGTCCGCTCGTCGACACCCACGTCCACGAGAAGCCGCTCTCGATCGCCCTGCGCGAGATCAACGCGGGCCTGCTGACCTCCGAGGCCATCGAGGGCCCGGCTCAGTAAGCCTGTAACGCTTGTCACCACAGGCCCGGCGGAACATCCGCCGGGCCTGTGGTGTCTCATGGAGACGTACGCATCCGAGCCTTCAGGGGAGCAGAGTTGAGCGCGGTGACGAAGCCGAAGGTCGTCCTGGGCGTGAGCGGCGGCATCGCCGCGTACAAGGCCTGCGAGCTGCTGCGCAGGCTCACCGAGTCCGGTCACGACGTGCGCGTGGTGCCCACCGACTCCGCCCTGCACTTCGTCGGCGCGGCCACCTGGTCCGCCCTCTCCGGCAACCCGGTCTCCACCGAGGTCTGGGACGCCGTCCACGAGGTCCCGCACGTCCGGATCGGCCAGGCCGCCGACCTCGTCGTCGTCGCCCCCGCCACCGCCGACATGCTCGCCAAGGCCGCCCACGGCCTCGCCGACGACCTGCTCACCAACACGCTGCTCACCGCGCGCTGTCCGGTGGTCTTCGCCCCGGCCATGCACACCGAGATGTGGGAGCACCCGGCCACCCAGGAGAACGTGGCCACCCTCCGCCGCCGCGGCGCCGTGGTCGTCGAGCCCGCCGTCGGCCGGCTCACCGGCGTCGACACCGGCAAGGGCCGGCTGCCGGACCCGGGGGAGATCTTCGAGATCTGCCGCCGCGTCCTGGCCCGCGGGGTCACCGCCCCCGACCTGGCCGGCCGCCATGTGGTGATCAGCGCCGGCGGCACCCGTGAGCCCCTCGACCCGGTCCGCTACCTGGGCAACCGCTCCAGCGGCAAGCAGGGCTACGCCCTCGCCAGGGCCGCCGCCGCCCGCGGCGCCCGGGTCACCCTGATCGAGGCCAACACCGGGCTGCCGGACCCCGCCGGCGTGGACCTCGTGCACGTCGGCACCGCCGTCCAGCTGCGCGAGGCCGTCCTCAAGGCGGCCGCCGACGCCGACGCGGTCGTGATGGCGGCGGCCGTCGCCGACTTCCGCCCCGCCGCCTACGCCCCCGGCAAGATCAAGAAGACGGACGACGGCGGCGCTCCGACCATCGAACTGGTCCGCAATCCGGACATCCTCGCGGAGATCTCCGCCGAGCGCGCCCTGCCCGGCCAGGTGGTCGTCGGCTTCGCCGCGGAGACGGACGACGTCCTCGACAACGGGCGCCGGAAGCTGCGGCGCAAGGGCTGTGACCTGCTCGTCGTCAACGAGGTCGGGGAGCGCAAGACCTTCGGCTCGGAGGAGAACGAGGCCGTGGTCCTCGCCGCCGACGGCACCGAGACCCCCGTACCGTACGGACCCAAGGAAGCGCTGGCGGAGACGGTGTGGGACCTGGTGGTGCCGCGGCTGCGCGCCGTGGCCGGGTGAATCCCGCGCCAACGGAGCGCGACCGCCCGATATCGCTCCCACGGCCGAGAGAAAATCTACGAAAGCGGACAAAAAGCCTGCTCGGTGGGGCCGGGAGAACCCGGATTCAGCAATCCCATGCCGGGGGACCTGGCCAGATGCCCGATCGTGACGGATAGACTGTCCTCTGGAACGTCGCGGGGCGCAGCCCCCTGCCGGTCCGCAATCGCCTAGCCAGCAGCCGCTGCAACCTCAGGGAGCGTTGTGTCCCGTCGCCTGTTCACCTCGGAATCCGTGACCGAGGGCCACCCCGACAAGATCGCTGACCAGATCAGCGACACCATTCTCGACGCGCTGCTCAAGGAGGACCCCACCTCCCGCGTCGCCGTCGAGACGCTGATCACGACCGGCCTCGTGCACGTCGCCGGTGAGGTCACCACCAAGGCCTGGGCGGACATCCCGACCCTCGTCCGCAACAAGATCCTCGACATCGGGTACGACTCCTCGAAGAAGGGCTTCGACGGCGCGTCCTGCGGCGTCTCGGTCTCCATCGGGTCGCAGTCCCCGGACATCGCGCAGGGCGTCGACACCGCCTACGAGTCGCGTGTCGAGGGCGACGAGGACGAGCTCGACAAGCAGGGCGCCGGCGACCAGGGCCTGATGTTCGGCTACGCGTCGGACGAGACCCCGAACCTGATGCCGCTCCCGATCGAGCTGGCGCACCGCCTGTCCCGCCGCCTCACCGAGGTCCGCAAGAACGGGACCATCCCGTACCTGCGCCCCGACGGCAAGACCCAGGTCACCATCGAGTACGACGGCGACAAGGCCGTCCGCCTCGACACCGTCGTGGTCTCCTCGCAGCACGCCTCCGACATCGACCTCGAGTCGCTGCTCGCGCCCGACATCCGCGAGTTCGTCGTCGAGCACGTGCTGAAGCAGCTCGTCGAGGACGGCATCAAGCTCGACACCGACGGCTACCGCCTGCTGGTCAACCCGACCGGCCGCTTCGAGATCGGCGGCCCGATGGGCGACGCCGGCCTCACCGGTCGTAAGATCATCATCGACACCTACGGCGGCATGTCCCGCCACGGTGGCGGCGCCTTCTCGGGCAAGGACCCGTCCAAGGTCGACCGCTCGGCCGCCTACGCGATGCGCTGGGTCGCCAAGAACGTCGTCGCCGCGGGCCTCGCCTCCCGCTGCGAGGTCCAGGTCGCGTACGCGATCGGCAAGGCGGAGCCCGTCGGCCTCTTCGTCGAGACCTTCGGCACCAACACCATCGAGACCGAGAAGATCGAGCACGCCATCGGCGAGGTCTTCGACCTCCGCCCGGCCGCGATCATCCGCGACCTCGACCTGCTCCGCCCGATCTACTCCCAGACCGCCGCCTACGGCCACTTCGGCCGCGAGCTGCCGGACTTCACGTGGGAGCGCACGGACCGCGTGGACGCCCTGAAGAAGGCCGCGGGCGTCTGACCCCAGCCCTTCACCCGTCACGGGACGAGGCCCGGCACCCCCAGGGGGTGCCGGGCCTTCGCCGTGCCCGCCCCCCTGTCGGTGGCGTCTGGTAGGTATGAGGCTGTGAGCAGCGAGAACGAGAAGGCCGGGGGGGCGCCCGGGCATGCCGAGCCCGAGCAGCTCGCGCTCATCCGGGAGACCGTGCGGAAGGCGAAGGTGCCCCGCGCCAAGCCGCGGACCTGGCGGGGGGCCGCGCTGGCCAAGGAGCTTCCGGTCGCCCGGGTCGTGGTCAACAAGGGCGTGCTGCACCTCGACCAGTTCTTCGACTACGCCGTGCCCGAGGAACTGGACGAGGCCGCCCAGCCCGGGGTGCGGGTCCGGGTGCGGTTCGGGGCCGGCGCACACCAGGTGCGGGGCGGGCGTCGGGAGGGCGGGCGGCTGATCGACGGCTTCCTCGTCGAGCGGCGCGCCGAGTCCGACTACTCCGGACCGCTCGCCGCGCTCGCCGACGTCGTCTCGCCCGAGCCGGTGCTCGGACCCGAGCTGCTCGGCCTCGCCCGGGCCGTCGCCGACCGGTACGCGGGCAGCCTCGCCGACGTGCTCCAGCTCGCCGTGCCCCCGCGCAACGCCCGCGCCGAGAGCCGGCCCTCGCCCGCGCCGCTGCCCCGGCCGGCCCCGCCCGAGCCGGGCAGCTGGGCGCGGTACGAGCGGGGAGCCGCCTTCCTGGACTCGCTGGCGCGCGGCGGGGTGCCCCGTGCCGTCTGGAACGCCCTGCCGGGGCCGCACTGGGCCGAGGAGATCGCCCGGGCGGTCGCCGCCACCCTCGCCTCCGGGCGCGGCGCCCTCGTGGTCGTCCCCGACGGCCGTGCCGCCGCCCGCGTCGACCAGGCCCTCACGGACCTCCTGGGCGAGGGGCGGCACGCGCTGCTCACCGCCGAGGCCGGCCCCGAGAAGCGGTACGGGCAGTGGCTCGCCGTCCGGCGCGGCGCCGTCCGCGCCGTCGTCGGCACCCGGGCCGCCATGTTCGCGCCCGTACGCGAGCTCGGACTCGCCGTCATCTGGGACGACGGCGACACCAGCCACAGCGAACCCCACGCCCCGCAGCCGCACGCACGGGACGTCCTGCTGCTGCGCGCCGCCCACGACCGCTGCGCCTTCCTGCTCGGCTCCACCAGCTGCACCGTCGAGGCCGCCCAGCTCGTCGAGTCCGGCTGGGCCCAGCCGCTCGTGGCCGGGCGCGACCAGGTGCGCAGCGCCGCGCCCCTGGTACGGACCGTCGGCGACACCGAGCTGGCGCGGGACGAGGCCGCCCGCGCCGCCCGGCTCCCCACCCTCGCCTGGCAGGTCGTGGGGGAGGGGCTGAAGACCGGGCCCGTGCTCGTCCAGGTGCCCCGCCGCGGGTACGTCCCCCGGCTCGCCTGCGAGCGCTGCCGCACCCCCGCCCGCTGCCGGCACTGCTCCGGCCCCCTGGAGGCCCCCGAGCAGCAGGAACTGCACTGCGGCTGGTGCGGACGCGCGGCGGCCGACTGGCACTGCGTGGCCTGCGGATCGAACCGGCTGCGCGCGCAGGTCGTCGGCGCCCGCCGCACCGCCGAGGAACTGGGCCGCGCCTTCCCGGCCGTGCCCGTACGCACCTCCGGACGCGACCACATCCTGGACCGGGTGCCGGGCCGGCCCGCCCTGGTGGTCAGCACCCCGGGCGCGGAGCCCGTCGCCGAGGGCGGCTACGCGGCAGCCCTGCTCCTCGACGGCTGGGCCATGCTCGGCCGCCCGGACCTGCGGGCCGGCGAGGAGGCGCTGCGCCGCTGGATCGACGCGGCCTCGCTGGTGCGTGGCCAGACGGCCGGCGGGACCGTCGTGGTCGTCGCGGAACCCACCCTGCGGCCGGTCCAGGCCCTCGTGCGCTGGGATCCCGTCGGGCACGCCCAGCGCGAGCTCGCCGAACGGGCCGAGCTGGGCTTCCCGCCCGTCTCGCGCATGGCCGCCGTCGCGGGTCCGCCCGAGGCCCTCGCGGCCTTCCTGGCCACCGCCGAACTGCCCCCGGACGCCGAGATCCTGGGCCCGGTCCCGCTCCCCGTCACCCGCCCCGGCGGCCCGCGCCGCCCCGGCGACACCCCGCCGGGCGAGCAGTGGGACCGCGCCCTCGTCCGCGTCCCGCCGGGCAGCGGCCACGCCCTGGCCACCGCGCTGAAGCAGGCCCAGGCCGCCCGCCTCGCGCGGGGCGGGGGCGAGCCGGTACGGGTGCGGGTGGACCCGCCGGACATCGGGTAGCGACCGGAGACGGCCGAGGATCCTCCGACTCGGGCTGCCCGGCGGAAGGACCCGCAGCAGCGGCTGGTGACGACGCGAAGGACATGAGCCACCTGAGCCGGGCCGGCCGTCGGATGGTCGTATCGCTGCGGCACCGAACGCCGCCTCCTCGTGCTCCGTTCGGATGCCATTGACGTTTCGCGGCGAGGAAAGGGCGCGATTCAGGTGTGCACTGCCGTGGGGAATCCGGAACACGGGAGGAAGGACGGCTGTGTCTCAAGGCGCGAAAAGGGGTTCTCTCCCCATCGTCTCAGGACCCGCGCAGTTCGCGGTTCGGTCGCGGACACTGCCCGGCGGGGAGGTCTGGTTCACCTGCGGACAGGCGTGGGCATTCGACTCCGAGGACGGTCCGGCCTACGCGATCCGCATGACGATGACACCGGTGAACTGGGACGGGGACCTGCTCCTGATGCCCATCGCCGAGGACCTCAGGACGAATCCACAGGACTGACCCCCCTGCAAGGCCGGAAGGAATCACGTGCACGCCAGCGAGCAGGACCACCTCACGGAAACCAGAACACCCGATGACGTCGACGGAGTCCTGGAATTCCTCTGGCTCGAACTCACGAACCGCTGCAATCTGCAGTGTGTGCACTGCTACACAGAGTCGCATCCGCACAGTGGCGACCGGGACCTGCTGACTGCTGACGACTACGAGGCGGTGCTGACCCAGGCCTTCGACCTCGGCTGCCGCAAGGTCCAACTGATCGGCGGCGAACCCCAGCTCAACCCGGATTTCCGGCGTCTGTTGCGCCGCAGCGTGGAACTCGGCTACGAATTCGTCGAAGTGTTCAGCAACCTCACGATGCTCGACGAGGAGACCGTCACGTTCTCGTCCGAGAACGGAGTGTATTTCGCCACTTCGGTCTATGCCGACGAACCGGCCGCACACGATGCCGTCACCACCGTACGAGGCAGCCACCGGCGCACCGTGGATAATCTGCGCCGGCTCGTCCAGCGCGGGGTACGGACACGGGCTGCCGTCATCGACGTGAACCAGGACGCCGAGGCCGCGGAACGCACCGTGAAATTCCTGGCCGATCTGGGAGTCGGCGGCTCCACCCGGTCGTCCGAGGTGCGGGAGTTCGGACGGGCGCAGGAACTCCTCGGACAGGAATCGCGGCTGTCCGGCCTGTGCGGATACTGCTGGAGCGGAAAGCTCGCCGTCGCTCCGGACGGAAAGGTCTTCACCTGCGTCATGGCCAGAGAGTGGCCCGTCGGAGACGTCCTCGACCAATCGCTCGGCGACATTCTGCACGGTGCCGAGCTCGCCCGGATCCGCCGTGAGATCCACGAGACGGTGTGGCTGCCGGCCACCGCCGGCCAGGAGCGTTGCCCTCAGAGCTGCGGGCCGGATCTCTCCTGCCCGTGCGACCCCCTGCTCTGCCCGAAGTGCTGCGATCCGACGCACCTGCAGTGAATCGCCCACGCGGGCCGGCGGGAGAGAGACGACGGTCGCCGGCCCGGTGCGTGGGCGAGGGCGTGCGATGCCCACCCGTCCCGCCCTGCGGGACGACCGCCCACGCGGCGGTGGGGCGAGGGGCCCGGCCCCGCGGCGGCGTGGGCGGTCGGCCCCGCGGCTCAGCCGTTGCGCGGGGCGGGGAAGGCCGGCGCGCGGGACTCCTCGCGGAGGGTCTGGCTGCCCGAGGTCGGCTGGGGCGGCATGCTGCGGGCCGGCGGGACGACCGGCATGGTGCGGGCCGCGGCCGGCTCCGGCGTGCGGTCCTGCTCCAGGGCGACGCCCGGCTGCGGGGCGCGGCGGGAGCCGTAACGGCGGTGCACCGCCTGCTTGGTGACTCCGAGCGCGGAGCCCACCGCGTCCCACGAGAACCCGAGCGAGCGGTCGAAGTCCACCGCGGCCGTCACCAGGGTCTCGACGCTGTCCCGCAGCTCCTGGGCGAGCCGGACGGTGGGGGCGGGGGCGCGTCCGTAGACGACGAAGCCCGTCGAAGGGGCGGAGCGGCGAGGGCGGTAGACATTGCCCAGCTGGGCCGTCAGCGTGCGCAGTGCGTCCACCTGCCGCCGGACCCGCTCGATGTCCCGCACCAGCAGGTGCAGACTCGCCCGGGCCTGGGCGTCGTGGGTTGCGTGGTCGGCCATGGATAAGCCTCTCGAACCGGCGTGACAAAGGGGCGGGTCGCTGGGGGAGGGCGACCCGATTCGGTCAATCTCTCTTGACCAACGCGCCACACGGGGTTGGGTCACGCTGCGGGGGCGTATGGGCATATGCGAAGGGCGCTCGTCCGCACGTACGCCCCCTGAGGGCGGTCACGGGCCCGGAAGGCGGGGCGGGCCCCACCGCGCCTAGACTGGTGCGCTGCCCTCCCCCACGCTCTCGGCTGCGCTCGAGCGGGGAGGTACCACCATCGCCCCGAGATGCGAGGTTTTCCCGCGTGAAGCTCGTCTTCGCAGGCACCCCCGAGGTCGCCGTTCCCGCCCTGGACGCCCTGCTCGCCTCCGGGCGGCACGAGGTGGCCGCCGTCGTCACCCGGCCCGACGCTCCCGCCGGGCGCGGGCGCCGGCTCGTCGCGAGCCCCGTCGCCGAGCGCGCGGAGGAGGCGGGCATCGAGGTCCTCAAGCCCGAACGGCCCCGTGACGAGGCCTTCCTGGCGCGGCTGCGGGAGATCGCGCCGGACTGCTGCCCGGTCGTCGCCTACGGCGCGCTGCTGCCCCGGGTGGCCCTCGACATCCCGGCCCACGGCTGGGTCAACCTGCACTTCTCGCTGCTGCCCGCGTGGCGCGGCGCGGCGCCGGTGCAGCACGCGATCATGGCGGGCGACCAGGTGACCGGCGCGTCGACCTTCCAGATCGAGGAGGGGCTCGACTCGGGCCCGGTGTACGGCGTCGTCACCGAGGACGTCCGCCCCACCGACACCAGCGGCGACCTCCTGACCCGCCTCGCCTTCGCGGGCGCGGGACTGCTCGCGGCGACCATGGACGGCATCGAGGACGGCGTCCTCAAGGCCGTGCCGCAGCCGGCCGACGGGATCACGCTTGCCCCGAAGATCCAGGTCGAGGACGCCCACGTCGACTTCGCGGCCCCGGCGCTCCGTGTCGACCGCGTGGTCCGCGGCTGCACCCCGGCCCCCGGTGCCTGGACCCTCTTCCGCGGCGAGCGCCTCAAGCTGATCCAGGTCGCCCTCCTGCCGGACCGCACCGACCTGGCGCCCGGCGAGCTCGCCGTCGGCAAGAACAACGTGTACGTGGGCACCGGCTCCCACGCGGTGGAGCTGCTGTGGGTCCAGCCCCAGGGCAAGAAGCCGATGAAGGCGGCGGACTGGGCCCGCGGCGTGCGCATCGCTCCGGGTGAGCGCGTCGGTGTGTAGTGGGCGGGGCGAGCTCGGCGGGGCCGTCGGTGTGTAGCGGGCGGGGCGAGCGCGGCGGGGTGTAGCGGTCCGGGCGTGCGCGTCGGGGCATAGCGGGCAGGGGCGTCCGACGGGCCCGGAACGAGGAGGGCGGGTCCTTCCGGCTCCGGGCCCTTCCGGCTCCGGGTGTGCCCGCCGCCCTCCGCCTGCCTCCGCCGCCCTCCGCGACCCGCCTCCGCCGTCCGCCGCCCGCCTCCGCCGCCCGCCTCCGTCCGCCCGGGAGCGGGCGGACGGAGGGATTAGGCTGAGAGGGTTCTACCTTCCCCATGCGTCACGCGGAGCACCTTTGAGCGAGCAGGCACGTCGCCGTACCCCCAAGCCCTACCGTCGGCCCAAGAAGGACCCGGTGCGGATCCTCGCGTTCGAGGCGCTGCGGGCGGTGGACGAGCGGGACGCGTACGCGAACCTCGTGCTGCCGCCGCTGCTGAAGAAGGCGCGGGAGAAGAACGAGGGGTTCGACGGGCGCGACGCGGCGCTCGCGACCGAGCTCGTGTACGGGACGCTGCGGCGGCAGGGGACGTACGACGCGATCATCAGCGCCTGTGTGGACCGGCCGCTGCGCGAGGTCGACCCGCCGGTGCTCGACGTGCTGTCCCTCGGCGCGCACCAGCTGCTCGGGACGCGGATCCCGAGTCACGCCGCCGTGTCCGCGACCGTCGAGCTGGCCCGGGTGGTGCTCGGCGACGGGCGGGCCAAGTTCGTGAACGCCGTGCTGCGCAAGATCGCCCAGGACGACTTCGAGACCTGGGTGGAGCGGGTCGCGCCGCCCTACGACGAGGACGCCGAGGAGCATCTCGCCGTCGTCCACTCGCACCCCCGCTGGGTCGTCTCCGCGCTGTGGGACGCCCTCGGCGGCGGGCGGGCCGGGATCGAGAGCCTGCTGGCGGCCGACAACGAGCGGCCCGAGGTCACCCTCGTCGCCCGGCCCGGCCGGGTGAGCACCGAGGAGCTGGCCGCCGCGGCCGAGACCGAGCCCGGGCGCTGGTCCCCGTACGCGCTGCGGCTCGCCGAGGGCGGCGAGCCCGGCGCCATCCAGGCCGTCGCGGAGGGCCGGGCCGGCGTCCAGGACGAGGGCAGCCAGCTCGTCGCGATCGCCCTCGCCAACGCGCCCCTCGACGGCCCCGACACCCGCTGGCTCGACGGCTGCGCCGGCCCCGGCGGCAAGGCGGCCCTGCTCGGCGCGCTGGCCGCCGAGCGCGGCGCCGCCCTGCTGGCCTCCGAGAAGCAGCCGCACCGCGCCCGCCTGGTCGAGCGCGCGCTGGCCGGCAACCCCGGCCCGTACCAGGTGATCGCCGCCGACGGCACCCGCCCGCCGTGGCGCGAGGGCGCCTTCGACCGGGTTCTGATGGACGTGCCGTGTTCCGGCCTCGGCGCCCTGCGCCGCCGCCCCGAGGCCCGCTGGCGCCGCCGCCCCTCCGACCTCGACGGCTTCGCCCCGCTCCAGCGCGGGCTGCTCGCCGAGGCGCTGCGGGCCGTCCGCGTCGGGGGAGTGGTGGGGTACGCGACCTGCTCGCCGCACCTCGCCGAGACCCGCGTGGTCGTCGACGACGTCCTGAAGAAGGTGGGCGGCGCCGAGCTGATCGACGCCCGCCCGCTGCTGCCCGGCGTGCCGGACCTCGGCGACGGCCCGGACGTCCAGCTGTGGCCGCACCTGCACGGCACGGACGCGATGTACCTGGCGCTGATCCGCCGTACGGCCTGAACCCGGCCCGAGGACGGGGCGGCGCCGGCACCGGGGTCTCCGGGCCCGGTGCCGTCCCCACGCCCGGCCTTCGGCGGACCCGACGCTCGGTCATCTAGGTACGAGTACTCATGAGTTGAGCGTTGCTTGTGCGATGTAGTGTTCCTCGCTGGCGATCCAGAGCGGTGAAACGGGGGGCACGAACGCGTGGCGTGGGACGAGTGGGACCAGATCAAGGCCGAGGTGGCCGGCGGACAACCCGCGGCGATGCGACTCAACCATGTCCCGGTCGAGCCCAGCAGCGGGCCCAGCGCCGTGACGGGCGGCCTGAAGTCCAGTCAGAAGGCGTGGAACACGGCCGGTGAGGGCGTGGGCTCCCTGCGCCAGGGCATCGGCACCGGCCTGACCAAGCTGGACGAGGGCCAGGCGGGACTCGGCGCGACCACGGGCTGTCTGACCGCGGCCGCGCAGAAGGACGTCTACGACTCCTGGAAGAAGTACGCCGAAAGCGTCAGCAAGCGGTGCGGTTCGCTCCAGGGAATCCTGCAGCAGGTCGGCCACGACGTGCTGACGACCGATGACGCGGTCAAGGGCGAGATGGACCGGCTGAGCCGCGAGTACGCGGACACGGACGCCGTCGGCGGCCAGACGAAGGGCCGGTGACGGCGGCATGGACTACGCCACCCTCAAGGCCTTCAAGCCCGCCGAGTTCGAGGGCGCCGCCGACGGCTACCGGGCCCTGGGCAACGCGGCCCAGGCAGCCAAGGAGCACATCGAGAACACCGTCGCCACGGGGATGCGCAAGTCGCTGTCGGGCGAGGCGATGGAGGCCTCGCAGAAGCAGCTCAAGGCACTGGCGAAGAACTTCCACTACGCCCTGACCGAATGCCATGTGGTCAGCACGGCCCTGAACGGGTTCGCCTACGACATGGCGGCCGCCCAGCGGAAGCTGGAGGCGGCGATCGCCGACGCCCAGGCGGACGGCTGCACGGTCACCGCGGACGGCTCGGTCGCCTTCCCGGCGGGCCGGAAGCCCGGCGCGGACAAGGACACCGAGGGCGGCACCGTGACGGGGAGCGCCGGAGGCAACGAGACCTCCGACGCCCTGGAGCGCCAGGCGGCGAACATCCACCCGAACCCGAACTACGGGAAGGCGATGGGGTACGCCGACCGGATAGCCGACGCGGTCAAGGAAGCCACGGACGCGGACGCGAAGTGGGAGCCGAAGATACGGGCCCTCAAGGCCGATGACGACCTGACCGTGTCCGACAAGGACTGGACGGACGTCACGTCGGACACCGGGGGCGTGCGCGAGGCGGCCGACGCCTACCTCCACACGATCAAGGCGCCGCCCAAGAACGACTGGCCCCAGGACAACGCCAACTGGTGGAACGGCCTGACCGACGAGCAGCGCGAGGCCTACGTCACCATGCACCCCGCCAGCGTCGGCGCGCTCGACGGCCTTCCCTCGACCGTGCGCGACGAGGCGAACCGCACCGTGCTGGCGGAACAGCGCGCCGCCAAGCAGCTGGAGTACGACGCCTGGCTCAAGAAGGAACCGGAGCACTACCGGCCCTACATCAGCCCCGTCACCGGTCGCGAGGTGAAGGGCGCGATGGTCCCGACGGACGAGTGGAAGGAGTGGGACGAGAAGCGGAAGCAGCTGGAGAACGGCTACAAGGGCATGGACGCCATCCAGACCCGGTTCGACAACTTCACGAGCGAGAGCAACCGCCCTTACCTTCTCGGCTTCGACGGCAACAACATGGGGCGTGCGATCGTCTCCATCGGGAACCCGGACACCGCTGACAACGTGGTGACATATGTGCCGGGGACGTTCGCCAAGCTGGAGTCCATAGGCGGAGACATGGACCGGGCGGTGGCGCTCCAGGCGGAGGCCGAGCGTCAGGACGGCGCCCACTCGACGGCCTCGATCGTGTGGCTCGGCTACGACGCCCCGCAGGGCATCATGACCGACGCGACGGAGACCAAGTGGGCCGACAACGCGAGGGAGCCGCTCGGCAACTTCATCCAGGGGATCGAGGAGGCCAACCACCGCGAGGGCGGTGTGAACCAGACGCTCCTCGGTCACAGCTACGGCTCCCTGGTGGTGGGGGAGACCATGAGCATGCACGTGGACCTGCCGGTCGACAACGCGATCATGGTCGGCAGCCCGGGCGTCGGAGTGGACCACGCCAAGGACCTGAACATTCCGCCGGACCACGTCTTCGCGGCCACGGCCCAGAACGACCTCATCAACGTCGCCCCGCCGTTCGCCAAGGACTACCTCAGTCCGAAGGGGTACTGGGACACCTTCTTCGACCACGACGCGATCGTGCACGGAACCGACCCGACCTCCGAGGACTTCGGCGGCCAGGTCTTCGAGGTCCCCAACGGGAAGCTGCCGATCGTGCATGACTGGGATCTGATGCCCGCGCACTCCCAGTACTGGGACGAAAAGCCCCTCGGCACCCTGGGGAAGATCGTGACCGGAGGACGACTGTGAATCCACGCAAGGCCATCCCGGCCGCCGCACTGCTGGCCATGACGATCATGGTGAGCGCGTGCGGGGCGCAGGGCGACGGACAGACCGGCGGCAACGCACCGAAGCAGGTAACGATGAACGAGCAGCAGGCGATCGACCGGGCAGAGGAGATCATCGGCGAGGCGGTGGCCGGCATGTCGCCCCGACCGACACTGGAGCGCATGGGCAACGCGCCCGTCGGCGCCTGCATCGCCAGGGACGACCACGGTGCCGACGACCGGGTGCAGGTGACCCTCATCTACAAACTGACCGGCGTTCCGGGGGCCCAGGCCCAGAACCTCGTGCGCCAGGCACGGGACGCCTGGCTGAAGAAGGGCTACAAGTACAACACCTCGGGCGAGGTCGACTGGGCCGGAGCCTTTCCGACGGTCTACATGCGTACGGAGCCCGACGACTTCTGGATGGACGCCGTCACCGGAGTCGTGGACCGGGCCAAGGGTGAAGGGATCGCCTCTCTCAAGGTGACCTCGCCCTGCTTCCTCCCGCCCGGCAAGGGCTCGGCCGCCGCGGCCGATCCGGCCGCGTTCGAGACCGCGGACGCCGACTCGCCGGCCGCGCGCCGGGCTCTCGGGCACTCCAGCCGGATCTACGACGTGCTGGGGGTCGGCGCGGCGCCCACGCAGCCCGGGGAGGGCCTCAGCGAGGTCCGGACCGAGTCCGGAGCCGCGGTCCATCACACCTGGTCGACCGCGCCGCTGTCGGAGGAGGAGCAGGCCCGGGCCGTGGCGCGCGCCCGGGAGTACTTCCAGGGCGCGGGGTGGCGCGTCCGTCCCATGCCGACCGCCGCGGGTGCCCCGGGCGTCGTCGCCGGGCAGCCCGACGAGCACACGGTCGCGCAGATCGCGGTTTCGGACACCGGCGCGGTGCTGGTCGCGGTCACGACGCCGCACGAGGGCCCGGAGTCAGCGGACGTGTGACAGCCGATTCCGCCGGCCCTACCGGCGGAATCGACTGGTCTGTACCATTACGTACCCCGCGTGAAAAGGTCTCCGCATTCTCCTGACCGCTTCGCGGCAAAGAAGTACTCAAGAACGTGGCAGGCTTGGCACATGGCGCAGATCAATCCCAGCATCCTGTCCGCGGACTTCGCCCGGCTCGCCGAGGAGGCGAAGGCGGTCGACGGGGCCGACTGGCTGCACGTCGACGTGATGGACAACCACTTCGTGCCCAACCTGACGCTGGGCGTGCCGATCGTCGAGTCGCTCAGCCGGGCGACCGACACCCCCCTCGACTGCCACCTGATGATCGAGGACCCGGACCGCTGGGCCCCGCAGTACGTGGAGGCGGGCGCGGGTTCCGTGACCTTCCACGTCGAGGCCGCGGCCGCGCCCGTACGCCTCGCGCGGGAGATCCGCGCCAAGGGCGCGCGGGCGTCCATGGCGCTCAAGCCCGCCACCCCGATCGAGCCGTACGAGGACCTGCTGCCCGAGCTGGACATGCTCCTGATCATGACGGTCGAGCCCGGCTTCGGCGGTCAGGCCTTCCTCGACATCATGCTTCCGAAGATCCGCCGCACCCGTGAGCTGATCTCCAAGCACGGTCTGGAGCTCTGGCTCCAGGTCGACGGCGGCGTCGCCGAGTCCACCATCGAGCGGTGCGCCGAGGCCGGCGCCGACGTCTTCGTGGCCGGTTCCGCCGTCTACGGGGCCGCCGACCCGGCCGACGCCGTCCGCTCCCTCCGGGCCAGGGCCGAGTCCGCGACCGCCTCGGCGGCGTGGGCGTGTGGCCACTGAGCCTCCAATGACCCACCGGTACGTGAACGCGGTCCGTCGGGCCGCCGACACGGCCGAGTCGGACCCGCCGGATCTGACAGGATGAACGGTGAGTCCAGAGTGTGAACAGCACCAGCCGGAACACGGCACATGAGCAGCGGTACGTGAACAGCAGTGAGGAGATCGCGGTGGCGGGTATGTCGGCGGGACGGTCAGCCCTGCGGATGGGCCCCGCGGAGCTCGTGCAGGCGGCGGCCATGGCCCGCCGCTTCTACCTCGAGGGCAAGTCGAAGATCCAGATCGCCGAGGAGTTCGGCGTGAGCCGCTTCAAGGTGGCCCGGGTCCTGGAGACGGCCCTGGAGCGCGACCTCGTGCGCATCGAGATCCGCGTGCCGGCCGAGCTGGACGCGGAGCGCTCCGACGCGCTCCGCGCCCGCTACGGGCTGCGCCATGCCGTGGTCGTCGAGTCGCCGGCGGAGGGCGAGGACGAGTCGCCCGACCCGGAGAACCTCGGCGAGGTCGCGGCCGACCTGCTCGGCGAGCTGGTCAACGAGGGAGACGTGCTGGGCCTGGCCTGGGGCCGCTCCACCATCCACATGGCGGCGGCCCTGGACCGTCTCCCGCCCTGCACCGTCGTGCAGCTCACCGGCGTGTACGACGCGGGCACGGCCGAGCGCGGCTCCGTCGAGGCGGTCCGGCGGGCCGCCCAGGTCTCCGGCGGCGAGGCCCACCCCATCTACGCGCCGATGCTGCTGCCCGACGCGGCGACCGCGAACGCGCTGCGCAGCCAGACCGGCATCGCGCGGGCCTTCGAGTACTTCGACAAGGTGACCGTCGCCTGCGTCTCCATCGGCTCCTGGGAGCCGGGCATCTCGACCGTGCACGACATGCTCTCCGAGGAGGAGCGCGCCCACTACGCCTCGCTCGGCGTCGCCGCCGAGATGTCGGCGCACCTCTTCGACACCGAGGGCCGCCGGGTCGGCCGCGACCTGGGCGAGCGCTGCATCACCGTCGAGGCGGACCGGCTGCGCCGGATCCCCGAGGTCGTCGCCATCGCCGGCGGCCAGCGCAAGGCGGCGGCGATCGGCGCGGTGCTCCGCTCCGGCCTCGTCACCAGCCTGGTGACCGACCGCTCGGCCGCCGACTACCTGCTCAGCGAGTTCAGCCCGGGCCCCCGCCCGGCCCTCGACCGCACGGACCCGGACGGCAACTGACCCCACCGGGCGCGCCCGCGCGCCCTCGCGGGCGGGGCGGTGGCAGCATCGGCGCATGATCCACCGCTGCGCCCGGCTCGGGCTCACGCTCCTGGCCGGGCTCGCGCTGCTCCTCACCGGGCTCACGGGGTGCTCCGGCGGCGGCACGGGCCCGGGCGACGCCGCCCCCTCCCGTACCCCCGCCCCCTCCCGTACCGCCGCCTCCGGTCCCGCCTCCGCCGGTGCCCCCACACGGGCCTCCGGGCGCCCCACGGCCTCGTCCGGCCTCCCCACCGTCCGCGAGGACGAGCTGCCCCGCGAGGCCCGTCAGACCCTCGCGCTCATCAGGAGCGGTGGCCCCTTCCCGTACGCCAGGGACGGCGCGGTCTTCTCGAACTTCGAGCGCGTCCTGCCGCGGCGCCAGCGGGGCTACTACCACGAGTACACCGTCAGGACCCCCGGCGAACGCGACCGGGGCGCGCGGCGCATCGTCACCGGGCAGCGGGGGGAGACGTACTACACGGACGACCACTACCAGAGCTTCCGGGAGGTGGTCACCGATGAGGATCGATGACGCCGTCGTCCTCGACCTGCACGGGGTCACGGACAAGACGGCCTTCATCAACCGCTGCGTGCACGCCCTTCCGCTGCCGGTCTGGTTCGGCCGCAACTGGGACGCCCTCGCCGACTGTCTCGCCGATATGCGCCAACCCATGGCGATCGTGGTGACCCACTGGCAGGCTTATGCGGAGGCCGAACCGGACGAGTGGTCCATCGCCCAGGAGGTGTTCTCGGCGGCTGCCCGGGCCAGCTCCGCCGGCCTCGCGGTCCTGCTGTCGCTCGGGGGTCACCCCGACGATTTGGAGGATCGGACAGGCGCCTCGGCGCAAGGCTCGGATGATTAGCCCGCACCTTCCGCGCCCCCCGGCGTGGGACAATGAACTACGTGCTTTTTCCCCTGGCTGAAATGCCTAGGGGCCGATCCGAACGACTGGGATGTCAGCACGTGCGTTTCCTCAATGACGTCAAGCCGCCGTACGACCTCACGTACGACGATGTGTTCATGGTGCCGAGCCGCTCGGCCGTCGGCTCCCGCCAGGCCGTGGACCTCGCCTCGCCCGACGGGACCGGTACGACGATCCCGCTGGTCGTCGCCAACATGACCGCCATCGCCGGCCGCCGCATGGCCGAGACCGTCGCCCGCCGCGGTGGCCTGGTCGTCATTCCGCAGGACATTCCGATCGACGTCGTCACCGACGTCATCGGCTGGGTCAAGTCCCGCCACCACGTCCTCGACACCCCGATCGTCCTGGACCCGCACCAGACGGTCGCCGACGCGCTCTCCCTGCTGCCCAAGCGGGCGCACAACGCCGGTGTCGTCGTCGACGAGAACCGGCGCCCGGTCGGTGTCGTCACCGACGCCGACCTGTCCGGCGTGGACCGCTTCACCCAGCTGTCCGAGGTCATGTCGAAGGACCTGCTGCTCCTCGACGCCGACATCGACCCGCGCGAGGCCTTCAACACCCTCGACGGCGCCAACCGCCGCTACGCCCCGGCCGTCGACGCCGACGGCAAGCTGGTCGGCATCCTCACCCGCAAGGGCGCCCTCCGCGCGACCCTGTACACCCCCGCCACCGACGCCGACGGCAAGCTGCGCATCGCCGCCGCCATCGGCATCAACGGCGACTTCGTCGGCAAGGCCAAGCAGCTGCTCGACGCCGGCGTGGACACCCTCGTCATCGACACGGCCCACGGCCACCAGGAGTCGATGATCAGCGCGATCAAGGCCGTCCGCGCGCTCGACCCGCACGTCCCGATCGTGGCCGGCAACATCGTCGCCGCCGAGGGCGTCAAGGACCTCGTCGAGGCCGGCGCGGACATCATCAAGGTCGGTGTGGGCCCCGGCGCCATGTGCACCACCCGCATGATGACCGGTGTGGGCCGCCCGCAGTTCTCGGCCGTCCTCGAGTGCGCCGCCGAGGCCAAGAAGTACGGCAAGCACGTCTGGGCCGACGGCGGTGTCCGTCACCCCCGCGACGTCGCCATGGCGCTCGCCGCCGGCGCGTCCAACGTCATGATCGGCTCCTGGTTCGCCGGCACCTACGAGTCCCCGGGCGACCTCCAGCACGACGCCCAGGGCCGTGCGTACAAGGAGTCCTTCGGCATGGCCTCCGCCCGCGCCGTCCGCAACCGCACGAGCGACGAGTCCGCCTACGACCGCGCCCGCAAGGCGCTGTTCGAGGAGGGCATCTCCACCTCGCGCATGTTCCTCGACCCGCAGCGCCCGGGCGTCGAGGACCTGATCGACTCGATCATCGCCGGTGTCCGCTCCTCCTGCACCTACGCCGGTGCGGGCTCGCTCGCCGAGTTCGAGGAGCGGGCCGTGGTCGGCATCCAGTCCGCCGCGGGTTACGCGGAGGGCAAGCCGCTGCACGCCAGCTGGAGCTAGTCCGGCACCGCCGGCACGCGTCGGCACACCGTGGGCCCCCGGGAAATCCCTCCCGGGGGCCCACGGCGTTCCCGTACGGTCGGCCGCATGGACCGTACGGAGATCAGGCCCTGCCGGGCCGAGGACCTCGACCTGCTCGACCGCCACCTGCCCGCCCCGGGGGCGCCCACCCGGCACGCCGACCGGCTGGCCCGCCAGGAGGCCGGGCTCGGGACGTATCTGATCGCCTGGCGGGACGGCCTGCCGGCCGGTCACGGGCAGGTCCGCTGGGACGGCTGCGCCGCGCCCGAGGTACGGGCCGCGCTCGGGGACTGCCCGGAGTTCAACGGCCTCGACGTCCGCGCGGAGCTGCGCGGCCAGGGCATCGGCACGGCCCTGGTCCGCGCGGCCGAGGAGCTGGCCCGCGAGCGCGGCAGGACGCTCCTCGGCCTCGGCGTGGCCCACGACAACCCCCGGGCGGCGGCGCTGTACGCCCGCCTCGGCTACGCGCCCGTGACGGCGTACACCGACCGTTACGGGTACACGGACGCGGACGGCGTCCGGCGCGACCACGCCGACGGCTGCACCTTCCTCGTCAGACGGCTCGACTGACCGGCCGGTCCACGAAGCCGGCCGCCCGCAGCGCCCCCGCCACCGCCTCGGCGAGCCGCGCGTGCCCCCGGTCGTTCGGGTGCAGGCCGTCCGCCAGGTCCTCCGGGGAGAGCAGCGGGCCGCCGGGCAGCAGGGCCAGGCGGGCGTCGCCGGCCGCCACGAGGTCCCGTACGGCCTCCTCCATCGCCGTACGCAGCTCCGCGAGCGTCGCGCCCAGGGCGTTGCGGGTGTGCTCGGCCGCCGGGCGCAGGACGGGCGAGAGCAGCAGCAGCGGGGTGTCGGGGTGGCCGCGGCGGACCAGGCCGACGAAGGCCCGGGTCGTCTCGTAGAGCAGGGGCGCCGAACTGGGCACGGCCGCCCAGCAGTTGGTGCCGAAGGCCAGGGTGATCAGCGCGCCCGGGAGCCGGGCCAGGTGCTCGGCGAGGGGAAGCTCGCCGCGGGCGCCGCCCGCGTAGCCGAGGTTCACCGGGTCGAGGCCGAGGGTCCGGCCGGCCGTCGCGGGCCACGCGTGTGCGGGGCGGGTGGACCACCAGCCCTCGGTGATGGAGTCGCCGTGGACCAGCCAGCGGGGGCGGCGCGGCGCGGGGGAGAGGCGCCCGCCGACCGGCCGCAGGCCGCGCACGACCGGCGCCTGCCCCTCCGGCAGGTGGACGGTGAACTCCCCTCCCGCCGGGGGGAGTTCGATCCGGACGACGGCCTCCTCGGCCGGCTCGGCGAACACCTCGGTGACGCAGCGCGTCCCCCGCCAGAGCGCGAAGCAGTGCCGCAGGGCCCGCAGGGAGTCGCCGGCCGGCGGGGGCGCCGCCCGGTAGCGCAGCTCGACCGCCCGGGTGCCGGGCGCGGCCGTGAACTCCACCCGCACGCCGATGGGCAGCGCGGCCCGCTCGGCGATGTCCCAGGGCAGGCGTCCGAGGTCGGCGGGGTCGGCGCGGACGGGCCGGTCGCCGTCCAGCCACGCCGTGCCGCGGAGAAAGGGTTCGGGCTCCAGCCAGCTCACGAGGACCTCCGTTCGGGCGGGTGCAGGGTGGGTCGTCGGGCCCGAGGAGTCAATGCGCATGACGGGCACGTCATGCCCCCGATGTGTCGATTCATGCGGGGGAGCGCAATGTTTCCCCGTCTGTGCCCGAAGAGCGCAATGATCATCCGGCAGTGCGCAACAACCCTGCATTACGACTGCGAAGCTCTAGCCCTTAGGCTCGTGCCCCGTACCAGGAGTGGCGGCGACCGCCTGCTCGGCGGTTCCCCCTTCCCCCGTGGGCTGTCTCGGCATGCCCGCGTACCGCCGCGGTCCCCGCTCGTCGACAGGCAGCGATAAGGAGCCCCCGCAGTGCTTGACCACGGCGCAGCCCCACCGGCCGAGGACACGTCCGTCCCGACCGCCCGCACGACCTCCGGGCTCTCCGCCCTGACCCGCCGCAAGCCGGTAGAGAACCTGGTGGCGGAGGGTGGCCAGGGCGAGGGCGGCACCCTCCGCCGCTCGCTCTCCATGTGGCAGCTGACCATGATCAGCATCGGTGCGACGCTCGGCACCGGCATCTTCGTCGTGCTCGGCGACGCCGTTCCGAAGGCCGGCCCCGCGGTCACGCTGTCCTTCGTGATCGCCGGCCTCACGGCCCTCTTCTCGGCCCTCTCGTACGCCGAGCTGGCCGGTTCCATACCGGTCGCCGGTTCCTCGTACTCGTACGCGTACGCAACTCTGGGCGAACTCGTCGCCTGGGTCTGCGGCTGGTGTCTGGTCCTGGAGTACGGCGTGTCCGTGGCCGCCGTGGCGGTCGGCTGGGGCGAGTACCTCAACGAGCTGCTCGACGGCACCATCGGCGTCACCATCCCCGACGTGCTGTCCTCCGCCCCCGGTGAGGGCGGCATCATCAACCTGCCCGGCCTGATCGTCGTCCTGCTGGCGATGGTGTTCCTGCTCGGCGGCGCCCGTGAGTCCGCCGTGGCCAACACGATCATGGTCGCGGTGAAGATCGCCGCGCTCGTGCTCTTCTGCGCCATCGGCTTCATGGGCTTCAAGTCCGGCAACTACAAGGACTTCATGCCGCTCGGCGTCACGGGCATCGGCGCCGCCAGCGCCACCCTCTTCTTCTCGTACATCGGCTTCGACGCGGCCTCCACGGCCGGCGAGGAGGCCAAGAACCCCAAGCGCGACCTGCCGCGGGCGATCATGCTCTCGCTGATCATCGTCACGGTGTTCTACGTCCTCGTCGCCGCCGTCGCGGTCGGCGCCTGGAACTGGAAGGACTTCGAGGGCTCCGAGGCCACCCTGGCGGCGATCATGAACGACGTCACCGGCCAGACCTTCTGGGGCACCCTGCTCGCCGCCGGCGCCGTCATCTCCATCGCCAGCGTCGTCCTGACCGTGCTCTACGGCCAGACCCGCATCCTCTTCGCCATGTCCCGCGACGGCCTCGTCCCGAAGGCCTTCGGCCGGGTCAGCGCCAAGACCGGCACCCCGCGCGTCAACACGGTGATCGTCTCCCTGTTCTGCGCCGCGCTCGCCTCGGTGATCCCGCTCGGCAAGCTCGTCGACGCGACCAGCATCGGCACCCTCTTCGCCTTCGGACTGGTCAACATCGCGGTCGTCGTGCTCCGCTACACGCGCCCCGACATGCCGCGCACCTTCAAGGTGGTGTTCGGGCCGGTCTTCCCCGTGCTCGGCTTCTTCTTCTGCGCGTACAACATGTTCAGCCTCGACTCCGTCACCTGGGTGGTCTTCGGTTGCTGGATGGCCGCGGGACTCGTGTTCTACTTCCTGTACGGCATGCGCCGCTCCCGACTGGCCACGGCCCCGGCCCTGGCAGAGGCCCCCGCAGAGAAGTGATCCACCCGTAGTGCGACTCAACGACCTCGACGAACGCATCGTCCACGCCCTCGCGGAAGACGCCCGCCGCAGCTACGCCGACATCGGCTCGCTCGTCGGCCTCTCCGCGCCCGCCGTGAAGCGGCGCGTGGACCGGCTCCGGGCCGAGGGCGCCATCACCGGCTTCACCGTACGGGTGGACCCGGCGGCGCTCGGCTGGGAGACGGAGGGGTTCGTCGAGATCTACTGCCGCCACAACACCTCGCCGGAGGACATCCGGCGAGGGCTGGAGCGGTACCCGGAGGTGGTGTCCGCGTCGACCGTCACCGGTGACGCGGACGCCGTCGTCCAGGTCTTCGCCTCCGACATGCGCCACTTCGAGCGGGTCCTGGAGCGCATCGCGGGTGAGCCCTTCGTGGAGCGCACCAAGTCCGTCCTGGTGCTCTCGCCGCTCCTGCGGCGCTTCTCCTCCGGCTCGCCCGCGTAGCGGCCGCCCGGCAGCGCCGCGCACGCCCGCCGGGCGGGCCGCCCACCCCCGTGGGGCGGCCCGCCCGGCGGGCGTTTCTCATTCGGTGGGGTACTCCAGCTGCCAGGGCAGCACGTGGAAGTCACCGGTGCCGTCCTCGACCTTCTCGAACGGGGCCGAGCTCAGGCAGGGCGGCACCTCCAGGTCCGTCTCCCGTCCGACCCAGCTGTAGCCCAGCCGGTCGTGCTTCCCGAGGTCGTTGACGGAGACGCCGACCCGCTTGCCCAGGCGCTCCTTGATGTCGGTGTCGACGATGACGCCGGTCACCACGGCCATCTTGCCGCCGGTGACCAGGCAGTCCACCTTCGCCACCGCGTAGCCGCCCGGGAAGCCGGGCTTGTAGTGGCTGAACCGGAAGGTGCCCGTGGCCGCCTGCGGGTCGTCGTTGTGCTCCGCCGCCAGATGCGCGTCGAAGCTGAAGGTGATGTCGTCCCCGGCCGGCCGGTACAGCTTCGCGGTGCCGGTGAGCGCCGCCGCCTCCCGGCTGCCGCCCCTCCCGTCGCCCGAGGCGGTGGCGGAGCCGGCCGCCCCCGCCGTGATCAGCAGGGCGGCGGCGACAGCGGCGATCTTCGTACGGCGGTTCATGACGTGCGGTCCCTTCGGCAGGCCGTTTCGGCAGGTCGTCCGGGGTGTCTTCCGGACGCCCACCACTCTTCCGCGCGGCCGGCGCCAGGGCGTCGGGCCGGGGGAGGGTCCGCGTCTCCGCCACGCGGCGGGGGAGCCGTACGCCTGCGGTCGGAGGGGTGCGCAACGAATCGCCGCCAGGGCCGACGATCGCGCAACGGTTCGACGGTCGGTCCGCAACGGTCTCGCCTTGTCCCGGCCGAGCCCGAAACCGTACCGTTTTTGACGTCTTCCCTTTGAATTTCTCCTCGAAATTCTCCCTCCCCTCCGGCCCCGAGGATCGCTCATGCCCGCGCTGCGCATCGCCCTGCTCCAGAGCTCCGGAGAGCTCGGTGACGTCGCCGCCAACCTGAAGATCCTCGACGAGGCCGCCGGACGCGCCGCCGCGGCCGGAGCCGGCCTGCTGCTCGCCCCCGAGTTGTTCCTCACCGGCTACGCCATCGGCGCCGACATCGCCCGGCTCGCCGAGCCCGCCGACGGGCCCTCCGCGCAGGCCGTCGCCGAGATCGCCGTCCGCCACGGCCTGGCCGTCGGCTACGGCTACCCGGAGCGCGACACCGGGGCCCACGGGGTGCTGCACAACTCCGCGCAGCTCTTCGGTGCCGACGGCGCCGTGCTCGCGCACTACCGGAAGACCCACCTCTTCGGTGACTTCGAGCTCGAGTGGTTCACCCCCGGCGACCAGGCCGTCGTCCAGGCGCGGCTCGGCGGCCTCACCGTCGGCCTGATGATCTGCTACGACGTCGAGTTCCCGGAGAACGTACGGGCGCAGGCGCTGGCCGGCACGGACCTCCTCCTCGTGCCGACCGCCCTCATGCACCCGGCCGAGATCGTCCCCCAGGCCGTCGTTCCCGTGCGCGCCTTCGAGAACCAGCTCTACCTGGCGTACGCCAACCGGACCGGCCCCGAGGGCGCATTCGAGTTCGTCGGCCTGTCCACGCTGGCCGGCCCCGACGGCACCGCCCGGGCCCGCGCCGGACGCGGCGAGGACCTGGTCCTCGGCGACGTCGACCCCGACTTCCTCGCGGCCTCCCGCGCGGAGAACCCCTACCTCCGCGACCGCCGCCCCGGCCTGTACGGCCCCCTGGTCCACGACCGGGCCTGAGCCGCCCCCGCCCTCCCGCCTGTTTCACCGTTTCGTGCAAGGAGTCCGTACCCCATGACGTCCACCGTGCCCAACGCCGTCGAGCACGCCGACGAGCAGCAGCCGCCGATCACCATGTTCGGTCCGGACTTCCCGTACGCCTACGACGACTTCCTGGCCCACCCGGCCGGTCTCGGGCAGGTCCCCGCGACCGAGCACGGCACCGAGGTCGCGATCATCGGTGGCGGCCTCTCCGGCATCATCGCCGCGTACGAGCTGATGAAGATGGGCCTCAAGCCCGTCGTCTACGAGGCCGACCAGATCGGCGGCCGGCTGCGCACCGTCGGCTTCGAGGGCCCGGAGACCGAGGGCCTGACGGCCGAGATGGGCGCGATGCGCTTCCCGCCGTCCTCCACCGCGCTCCAGCACTACATCGACCTGGTCGGCCTGGAGACCAGGCCGTTCCCGAACCCGCTGGCCGAGGCCACCCCGTCGACCGTGGTCGACCTCAAGGGCGAGACCCACTACGCCGAGACCATCGACGACCTGCCGCAGATCTACCGCGACGTCGCCGAGGCGTGGAACGCGTGTCTGGACGAGGGCGCCGACTTCTCCGACATGAACCGGGCGATGCGCGAGCGCGACGTCCCGCGCATCCGCGAGATCTGGGCCAAGCTCGTCGAGAAGCTCGACGACGAGACCTTCTACGGCTTCCTCTGCAAGTCGGAGGCCTTCCAGTCCTTCCGCAAGCGCGAGATCTTCGGACAGGTCGGCTTCGGCACCGGCGGCTGGGACACCGACTTCCCGAACTCCATCCTGGAGATCCTCCGGGTCGTCTACACCGAGGCGGACGACCACCACCGCGGCATCGTCGGCGGCTCGCAGCAGCTGCCGCTGCGCCTGTGGGAGCGCGAGCCGGAGAAGATCGTGCACTGGGCCCAGGGCACCTCGCTGAGCTCCCTGCACGAGGGCACCCCGCGCCCGGCGGTGACCCGCCTGCACCGCGCGGCCGGCAACCGGATCACGGTCACCGACGCCTCCGGCGACATCCGCACCTACCGCGCCGCGATCTTCACCGCCCAGTCGTGGATGCTGCTGTCCAAGATCGCGTGCGACGACTCGCTGTTCCCGATCGACCACTGGACCGCGATGGAGCGCACCCACTACATGGAGAGCTCGAAGCTCTTCATTCCCGTGGACCGTCCGTTCTGGCTGGACAAGGACGAGGAGACGGGCCGGGACGTCATGTCGATGACGCTCACCGACCGGATGACGCGCGGCACCTACCTGCTGGACGACGGCCCGGACAAGCCGGCCGTCATCTGCCTCTCGTACACGTGGTGCGACGACAGCCTGAAGTGGCTGCCGCTGTCCGCGAACGAGCGGATGGAGGTCATGCTGAAGTCGCTCGGCGAGATCTACCCGAAGGTCGACATCCGGAAGCACATCATCGGCAACCCGGTGACGGTCTCCTGGGAGAACGAGCCCTACTTCATGGGCGCCTTCAAGGCCAACCTGCCCGGCCACTACCGCTACCAGCGCCGCCTGTTCACCCACTTCATGCAGGACGGCCTGCCCGAGGACAAGCGCGGCATCTTCCTGGCCGGCGACGACATCTCGTGGACGGCCGGCTGGGCCGAGGGCGCGGTGCAGACGGCGCTCAACGCGGTCTGGGGCGTCATGCACCACTTCGGCGGCGCGACCGACGGCACCAACCCCGGTCCGGGCGACGTGTACGACGAGATCGCCCCGGTCGAGCTGCCGGAGGACTGAGTCCCGGGACCGGGTCCAAGGACGATCAGGGCCGCGCGAGCGGGGTGAGCAGCATCCGCCCCACCAGGCCCACCGACCGGTCGAGGCGTTCGGTGAACTCCTCGGCCAGGTCGGGCAGCCGCCGCAGCTGCCACAGCGAGCGGGCGGCGAGCCAGGCCCCGTCCCGGGCCCGGTCCAGGCTCCAGCAGCCGAGCAGATGCGTCAGCGGGTCCGCGACCTCCAGGAGGTCCGGGCCCGGCATCAGTTCGTCCCGGATGCGCTCCTCCAGGAGCACGAGGACGTCACCGACCCGGTCGAACTCGTCCTCCAGGTCCGTGGGCGCGCAGTCCAGGGTCCGGCAGGTGTCGACCACCGCGAGCGCCAGGTCGTGGCCGATGTGCGCGTTGATCCCGGCGAGCGCGAACTGCAGCGGCCGTACCCCGGGGTGCCGCCGGTAGTGGAAGAGCGGACGCCAGCAGGCGGGGGCCCGGCTGCCGCCGGCCACGGCGTCGACGACCGCGAGATAGCGCTGGGCGAACCGTACGTCGAGGGTGGCGGCGGCCCGCCGGTCGGCGAAGGTGCCCGCCTCGATGGCCCGGCCGATCTCCTCGGTGACCGTCAGATAGACCCGGTTGAACACCGCGACCCCGTCGGCCGGGTGCCAGGCCGCGCGAAGCGACCGCATCCGGTCCACGACGGGGTCGAGCGCCACGAACGGCCCGATCTGCCGACTGGTCTGCTGGGTCTGCGCCATGGGGGCAGGCTCCCAGCCGCCGGGCCCGGAGGGAACTCCTCGGGCCCGGCTTCGCCGGAACGGGCGAATCACTCAGTTCTTCGACGTCTCCTCGGCGCCGGCCTCGTACGAGCTGGTGCCGGAGTCGAGCAGGGGCTCCTGCTCCTTCAGGTGGGCCGGGGCGAAGGCGCGCAGCACGTGGTAGCCGGTGATCACGACGAGCGTGCCGAGGGCGATGCCGCCGAGCTCGAAGGTGTCGGTGAAGGTGAGCTTCACGCCGCCGACGCCGATGATGATGCCGGCCGCGGCCGGGACCAGGTTGAGCGGGTTGCGCAGGTCGACGTCGGCGTTGATCCAGATCTGCGCGCCGAGCAGGCCGATCATGCCGTACAGGATCACGGTGATGCCGCCCAGCACGCCGCCCGGGATGGCGGCGACGACCGCGCCGAACTTCGGGCAGAGGCCGAACAGCAGGGCGAATCCGGCCGCGGCCCAGTAGGCGGCGGTGGAGTAGACCCGGGTGGCGGCCATCACGCCGATGTTCTCGGAGTACGTGGTGTTCGGCGGCCCGCCCACGGCGGTGGACAGCATCGAGGCGGCGCCGTCGGCGGCGATCGCGGTGCCCAGCCTGTCGTCCAGCGGGTCGCCGGTCATCTCGCCGACGGCCTTGACGTGTCCGGCGTTCTCGGCGATCAGCGCGATGACGACGGGCAGCGCGACGAGGATCGCGGACCACTCGAAGCCGGGGCCGTGCAGCGAGGGCAGGCCGATCCAGTCGGCCTTGGCGACGCCGGAGAGGTCCAGCCGCCAGTGGTCGGTGACCTGGCCGCTCGCGGACATCGAGTGGATCTTGCCGAAGACCAGGTCGAAGACCCAGGAGATGCCGTAGCCGAAGATCAGGCCGAGGAAGATCGCGATGCGCGACCAGAAGCCGCGCAGACAGACCAGGGCCAGGCCGGTGAAGAGCATCACGAGCAGCGCGGTCCACTGGTCCTGCGGCCAGTAGGTGGCGGCGGTGACCGGGGCCAGGTTGAAACCGATCAGCATGACCACGGCGCCGGTGACGATCGGCGGCATGGCCGCGTGGATGATCCGCGCACCGAACCTCCGCACCGCGAGGCCGGCCAGGAACAGCACCCCGCCGACCACGAACACCGCGCCGGTCACGGTGGCGCTGGTGCCGCCCGAGGCCCGGATCGCGGCGGCGACGCCGACGAAGGAGAGCGAGCAGCCCAGGTACGAGGGGACCGTGCCGCGGGTCGCCAGCAGGAAGATCACGGTGGCGACACCGGACATCATGATCGCGAGGTTGGGGTCCAGGCCCATGAGCACCGGGGCCACGAACGAGGCGCCGAACATCGCCACCACGTGCTGGACGCCGAGGCCGACCGTACGGGGCCAGGAGAGCCGCTCGTCCGGCCGGACGACGGCTCCCGGAGCGGGTGTCCTCCCGTCGCCGTGCAGGGTCCAGCGCACGCCGAGGCTCATGTGGTCGCTCCAGTTCTCCGGGTTCCGGTGGCTCCCCGTCCCGACGTGTCGGAGCCGGAGAAGATCAGCCACATGGTAATGCGCCGCAGGTCAGCGGACCCCTTGCGCCGCCTCGGCCTCGGCCGCGCCCGCCGTGGTCCGGGCACCGGGCCGGAGCACGCCCGCGCCCAGGACGAGTCCGAAGGTGAGCAGTGTGACCAGGCCGAAGGAGACGACCAGCGAGCTGGCGTCGGCGATGCCGCCGATCGCCGAGGGGGCGACGAGACCCGAGGTGTACGTGATGGTCGCGACGCCCGCGATGGCCTGGCTGGGGTTCGGGCCGCTGCGTCCGGCGGCGGCGAAGGCCAGCGGGACGACGACCGCGACCCCGAGCCCGATCAGGCCGAAGCCGGCCATGGCGAGCACCGCGTGCGGCGCGAACACCACGAGCAGCCCGCCGAGGGTGGCCGCGAGGCCCCCGACCCGTACGGTGCGCACCGCGCCGAAGCGGTCCACGACCCGGTCGCCGACCAGCCGGGCCAGGGCCATGGTGAGGGCGAAGGCGGTGGTCGAGGCGGCGGCGAGACCGGCCGAGGTGCCGAGCTCGTCCTTGAGGTAGACCGCCGACCAGTCGAGGCTCGCGCCCTCGGCGAAGACGCCGCAGAACCCGATGGCGCCGATGACCAGGGCGGACTTCGGCGGCAGCGCGAAGCGCGGCGGCGCCTCCTCCTCGGGGGCGCTGTGCAGGTCGAGCACGCCCTGGCAGCTGATCAGGCCGAGCGCGGTGAGGGCCAGGGCGGCGATCAGGTGGTGCAGCCGGGCGTCGCCGCCCAGGTGGGCGGCGAGCGTGCCGGCCGCCGAGCCGAGCAGGGCGCCGGCGCTCCACATGCCGTGCAGGCCGGACATGATCGAGCGGTCGAGCCGGTTCTCGGTCTCGACGCCGAGCGCGTTCATCGCGACGTCGGACATGCCGGCGGTGGCGCCGTAGACGAGGAGGGCCGCGCACAGGCCGTAGATGTTCGGCGCGAGCGAGGGCAGGGTCAGGGACAGGGTCCACAGGGCGAGCAGTCCGCGCAGCGCGTTGCGCGCCCCGAAGCGGTGGCTGATCGCTCCGGCCAGCGGCATCGCGAGCGAGGCGCCGATCGCCGGGAAGGCGAGGGCGAGGCCGAGCTGGCCGGCGCTCACGCCGGCGTGCTCCTGGATCCAGGGGATGCGGGTGGCGAAGCTGCCCGTCACGGCGCCGTGGACGCAGAAGACGGCGGCGACGGCGTGTCTGGCCCGGCGCAGCCGGTCGGTGGTGAAGACGGTCTCCGCCGCCATGTGCCCTCCCCTGGGAGTCGGTCCTCGGATCGCCGGTAAACTATCAGGAACCCTGCCTGATAAATAGTGGGGGCACGCGCCCCGGACGGCCGATCGCGTCTGAGAGGATCCCCGCATGGCCGCATCCCCGAGCACCGCACGGGCCATCAACGACCGGCTCGCCCTGCGACTGCTCCAGGACGAGGGCCCGTTGACGGCCTCCCAGCTCAAGACTCTCACCGGGCTCTCCCGGCCCACCGTCGCCGACCTCGTCGAACGGCTCCGGGGCTCGGGGCTCGTCCATGTCGTCGGCGAGTCCGGGGCCGAGCGGCGCGGCCCCAACGCCAAGCTGTACGGGATCGTCGCCGGCCGCGCCCACCTGGCCGCCCTCGACGTCCGCACGCGCTCGGTGTCGGTCACCGTCACCGACCTCCTCGGCGGCACGCTCGCCGAGGCCGCCGCCCCGGTCGGCGACGACGGAGGCACCGGCCCCGCCGTGGAGAAGGCCGTCACCCTCCTGGAACGGACCGCGAAGGAAGCCGGCGTCGAACGGCTGCACACCGTGGCCGTCGGCGCGCCGGGCCTCATCGACCCGGCGACCGGCGAGCTGCGCGACTCCACGGGGCTGCCCGCCTGGCACCGCCGGCTGATCGGCGTCCTCCAGGAGCGGCTCCCGGCGCATGTCCTGGTCGAGAACGAGACCAACCTCGCCGCCGTCGCCGAACTGCGCGAGGGCGCGGCCAGCGACCGGGACGACTTCGTCCTCCTCTGGCTCGGCCAGGGCGTCGGCGCGGCGGTCGTCCTCGACGGCCGGCTCCGGCGCGGGGCCTCCGGCGGCGCCGGCGAGATCGGCTTCCTGCCCGTGCCCGGCACCTCGGGGCTGCCCACGGCCTCCGGCTGCGACGGCGGCTTCCACGAGCTCGTCTGCGTCGCCGCCGTGGAGGCCCTGGCCGTCGCGCACGGCCTCGCCCCGGCCACGGCGCTCGCCTCCGGGCACGGCCCCTTCCTCGACGCCCTCGCCCACCGCCTGGCCGTCGGCGCGGCGGCGGTCGCCTCCGTCCTGGACCCCGGCTGCGTCGTCCTGGCCGGCGAGACCGGCCATCAGGGCGGCCCGGAACTCGCCGCGCGCGTCGAGGCGGCGCTCGCCACGCTCTCGCCCCTGCGCACCGAGGTCCGCGCCACCACCCTGGGCGACGCGGCGGTCCTGCGGGGCGCCCTCCTGCGGGCCCGGGACGCGGCCCAGGACGAGCTGTTTCCCTGAGGGGGTCCCTGACGGAGCCCTGAGGAGCCCCTGACGGAGCCCTGAGGAGCCCTGAGGAGCCCCTGAGGGAGCCCCAGGGAGCCCCTGAGGGGGCTCTGAGAGAGCCCCGGAGAGGGCCGGGATCTCCGAAAAACGGGGTCCCGTGCGGAAACACACCCGCGCCGCGCCCCGGACAGGGGGCGCGGCGCGGTGCGGGGGAGGCCCGGCGGCGGCCAAGGGCCGTGAGACCGCCGCCGGGAGTCGCGGGTTCAGCGGGTCAGCAGGCGCCCTGGTCCTTCCAGACGCCCCATTCGCCGGTCGTGCCCGGCTCCTCGTTCTGGGTCCACCACTGCGCCTTCCAGGTGTGGCCCTTGTGGGAGACGGCGCTGCCGCCGGTGTAGACCTGGCCGGCCACGTACGCCGGGGCGGTGCAGGTGCCGCCGGTCGGCGTCGGCGTCGGGGTCGGGGTCGGCGAGGTGCCGGTCGGGGTGGGGGTGGGCGATGTCGTGGTCGCCGTGGGCGTCGGGGTCGGGGTGGCGGTTGAGCCGCCCGGCTCCACCACCGTCGTGCCGCGCGCCAGGTCACCGGCGAGCGCGTAGGTCGTGCCGTTGATCGTCACCGTCCAGTTCGACGGGGTCGAGACCGGCAGGTAGTAGTTGAACGCCAGGTCGACGGTCGCGCCCGGGGCGAGGGACTGCCAGGCCGGGAGCTTCAGGGAGACCCGGTGGAAGTCGCCCTTCAGGCCGCCCACGTTGCTGCCCGTGTGATCGCTGCTGATCACCTTGGTGCCGAAGCCGGACTGGTCGGAGGCGTTGTTCGGGGCCGAGGTCGCGTAGTCGAACTGGAACTCGGTGCCGCCCGGCAGCGTGGTGGCGGTGTTGTTGGTGATCTTGATCTTCGGTGTGATCGGGTAGTTGGAGTCGCCGAGCTTGAACTCGGTGAACTCCACGCCCACCTTCACGGCCTGCGTCGGCAGCGCCCTGTTCGACTTCTTGGCGCCGTACGGCGCGGCCGCCTTGAACTTGTCGTACATCAGCGAGGTGAGCGTCGAGCCCATCTCGTACTGGCCCTTGGCCGCGTTCCAGGCGTAGTCGCCGGCCATCTCCCAGACCATCGTGCCGCCGATGCCGCGGTCGACCACGTAGTCGGCCTTCGCGGCCACGGACTGCTCGTCCTCGGTGGAGAGGAAGACCTTCTTCTGGGCGTTCCACAGCCACGGGGCGACCAGGGTGGCGTCGTACCTGCGGACGTAGGTGCCGGTCAGCGTGGTGTTCGCGGGGAAGCCGTACTGGGTGACGTAGTCGCCGACGATCCCCTTCTCCAGGTTCTTGGCGTGCCACATCGGGTTGGAACCGGCGGGCGACTCCTGCCCGTTGGTGTCCTTGTCGTGCCACAGGTTGTCGATGCCGACGGCACCGTCACCGCACTTGGTCAGGCCGGCGCCGGCCGGGCAGGTGGTCGCGGCGGCCTTGCCCCACAGGCCGTCGGTGCCGCCCTGCACGTTCTTGTGGCCGCGGGTGTAGTACGGCAGGCCGATGTTGATCCGGCCGGCCGGCATCGAGCCGCGGAAGTAGTGGTAGGCCCAGTCGGTGTTGAGGTAGCCGATGCCGCCGTACTGCGAGGAGCCGTAGACGTTGGCCGCGGCGAGCTCGGCGTCCTTGCCGTCGTCGAAGAGCGAGGCGTTCGGGCCGACGTACTCGTTCCAGGCGCCGTGCAGGTCGTAGGACATGATGTTGACGTAGTCCAGGTACTTCTGCATCTGGAAGGTCTCCATGCCCCGCAGCAGGTAGCCCGAGGAGGGCGCGGCGACGGTCAGCAGGTAGTGCCTGCCGTCGGCGGCGCCGGCCGTGTCGAGCTTCTCGCGCAGGGACTTCATCAGGGCCGCGTAGCCCTGGACGAGACCGGCCCGGCGGGCGTTCGCGAGCTGCCAGTCGAGCGGGTTTCCCGCGTCCTTCATCGTCGTCGGGTACTCGTAGTCGATGTCGACGCCGTTGAACCCGTACTTCCGGATGAAGTCGACGGCCGAGCCGGCGAACGTGTCGATCCCGGCCTGGTTGACCGACCCGTCGGCGTTGGTCGCCATCGCGTAGAAGCCGCCGGAGTTCACCCGGCTGCCGTTGTCGTCGAAGTAGCCGCCGGTCTCCGCCCAGCCGCCGACGGAGATCAGCGTCTTGACGTTCGGGTGCTGCTTCTTGAACTTGTTGAGCAGGTTGAAGTGGCCCTTGTAGGCGTACGCCGGGTCCATCTCGGCGCCCGCGACACCGGGCCAGGTCATCCCGGTGGCCGCGTTGCCGGGCCCGTCCGCGCCCACGGACAGCTTGTTGTCGCCGCCGACGTGGCCGAAGGCGTAGTTGATGTGGGTGACCTTGTCCCACGGGATGTCCTTGGCGAGGTAGGCGGGCTCGCCGTTCTTTCCGGTGCGCCAGCCGGTGAAGTAGCCGATGACCCGGCGCTGGTGGTCCGCGCCCATCTTCTCGCGGCCCTCGGTGTCGTAGACCGAGCAGTACGGGACGTCGACGCCGGGGGTCTTGTAGAGCCCGTCGGGGCGACAGGACTCGTTGTCGGCCGCGTACGAGACACCGCCGGCGGCGAGGGAGCTGATCAGCAGCCCGGCGACGGCGGCGCCGGACGCGAGCAGGCTCGCTCTCTTCTTCGTGGGGGACAGCACGTTCGGTTCCTCCAGGGGAGGTCGGCAGAACACAACGAACAAGGGGGTGGGTCGTGTCGGGCCCGTGGAGTGCGCACACCGGCGGGCCGTACCTCGGAGGTGACACGGAGATTAAGAGGACTAGACCAGTGCGTCAATAGGTCTGGACCAAGGCGGGGTTACGTGGCAGGGTGAGCGCGGGCTGTGAGCCAGCCCACAGGGCTTCACCCGTATGGCCGGTGCCCGGTCGTGGCAGACTGGCCCTGTATCAGCAGCAGCGCACTCCGGGGTCGGTGTAATTCCGAACCGGCGGTATAGTCCGCGACCCGTCCGCAGCCAGCGGCCGGTTGACCAGGTGAGATTCCTGGACCGACGGTGAAAGTCCGGATGGGAGGCAGTGCGCGGCGGGCGACCCCTTTCCAGGGGTGAGCCGGCCGTACGTCCGCTGGTCGCCGTACCCGTACGCGGGGCCGGCGCACCGCAGGACTCTCGGCTTCGGCGCACCCTGTGCGAGGCCGTCGTTTCCGCTCCCTGTCGTCATCGACAGGCCCCGGAGTCCGTGCCCGAAGAGGCAGGAGGACCCGGTGGCCACCCAGGCCGACATCACCGCCATGCGACGCGCGATCGCGCTCGCCGCCCGCGGTCTCGGCTCCACCAGCCCCAACCCCGTCGTCGGCTGCGTCATCACCGACGCCTCCGGCCACCAGGTCGGCGAGGGCTGGCACCAGCGCGCCGGCGGTCCGCACGCCGAGGTCCACGCCCTGCGTGAGGCCGGCGTCCTGGCCCGCGGCGGCACCGCGTACGTCACCCTCGAACCCTGCAACCACACCGGCCGCACCGGCCCCTGCGCCCAGGCCCTCCTCGACGCCGGGATCGCCCGCGTCGTCTACGCGGTCGGCGACCCGAACCCGCAGGCCACGGGCGGTGCCGACACCCTCCGCGCGGCCGGGGCCCAGGTCGAGCAGGGCCTCCTGGAGGACGAGGCCGAAGCCGGCAACATCGCCTGGCTCACCTCCGTCCGCCGCGGCCGCCCCTTCGTCCGCTGGAAGTACGCCGCCACCCTCGACGGCCGGATCGCCGCCGCCGACGGCAGCTCCCGCTGGATCAGCTCCGCCGAGTCCCGCGCCGACGTGCACCGGCTGCGCGCCGAGTCCGACGCCGTCCTCGTCGGCGGCGGCACCCTGCGCGCGGACGACCCGCACCTCGCCGTCCGCGGGATCGAGGGAGCCGTCCAGCCGCTGCGGGTCGCCCTCGACACGCGCGCCACCATCCGCCCCACGGCCCGCCTCCTCGACGACGCCGCGCCCACCCTGCTGGTCGTCGGCGAGGACGCCGACACCGCGCACCTGCCGGGCGTCGAGCCGCTCCGGCTGCCCCTGCACGACGGCCGGATCGACGTGACCGAGCTCCTCGGCCGGCTGCACGCCCGGGGCGTCCGCTCCGTCCTGCTCGAAGGCGGCCCCACCCTCGCGGGCTCCTTCGTCGCCGCGGGCGCCGTCGACCAGGTCGTCGGCTACCTCGCCCCCGTCCTCCTCGGCGCCGGCCCGCAGGCCCTCGCCGACGCCGGAATCACCACCATCACCGACGCGTTGCGCCTCGACATCACCGAGACCGAACGCATCGGATCCGATGTCCGCATCACCGCCGTCCCGTCCACCAAGGGAGCCTGACCGTGTTCACCGGAATCGTCGAAGAGCTGGGCGAGGTCGTCGCCGTCGAGCAGCTGGCGGACGCCTCCCGCTTCCGCCTGCGCGGCCCCGTGGTCACCGAAGGCGCCCAGCACGGCGACTCGATCGCCGTCAACGGCGTCTGCCTCACGGTCGTCGAGTTCGGCGACGGCGAGTTCACCGCCGACGTGATGGCCGAGACCCTCAAGCGCTCCTCGCTGGGCGCCCTGGAGGTGGGCTCCCGCGTCAACCTGGAGCGGCCCATGGCCGTCGGCGGGCGCCTCGGCGGCCACATCGTCCAGGGTCACGTGGACGGCACCGGCACCATCCTGGAGCGCGAGCCCTCCGAGCACTGGGAGATCGTCAAGGTCGGCCTGCCCGCCCAGCTCGCCCGTTACGTCGTCGAGAAGGGCTCCATCACGGTCGACGGCGTCAGCCTCACCGTCGTCGAGGTCGGCGACGACTGGTTCACGATCAGCCTCATCCCCACCACCCTCGCCCTGACCACGCTGGGCCTCAAGCAGCCCGGCGCCCCGGTCAACCTCGAGGTGGACGTCATCGCCAAGTACGTCGAGCGGCTGCTCGGCCCGAACGCACAGGAGAACGTCAAGTGAACTGGCTCAACTCCGAGGCGTTCACCGTCTTCGGCCAGCACATCATGTGGTCCGACATGATCGGCAACACGATCGGTCTGATCGCCCTGGCCCTCGGCTGGCGCCGCTCCATCCTCACCTGGCCCGCCCAGCTGCTCTCCGGCCTGATCCTGGTCGGCGCCTACGCCTCCGCCCACCTCTCCGGCGGCGTCGGCAAGCAGCTCCTCGTCATCGGCGTCGCCGCCTGGGGCTGGTGGCAGTGGAACCGCGGCAGGCGGCAGGCACAGGACGGCTCCATCGCCGTCCGCTTCGCGAGCTGGAAGGAGCGGGGACTGCTCCTGGCCGGCGCGGCCCTCGGCACCCTCGCCGTCGGCGGCCTGTTCACCCTCTACCCGCAGCTCTCCTGGAGCCCGTGGGCCGACGCGTACATCTTCGTCGGCACCCTCGTCGCGATGGTCGCCCAGGCCCGCGGCCTGGTCGAGTTCTGGTTCGCCTGGCTCCTCGTCGACCTCGTCGGCGTCCCCCTCGCCTTCAACAGCGGCCTCGCCTTCTCCGGCCTGGTCTACGTCATCTACTTCGCCCTCGTCATCTGGGGCATGCGCGACTGGTGGCTCCGGACGCGCACCGCTCCCGCCGCTCTGGAAGGAGTTCACGCATGAGCGCGCTGCTCTGGGACGCCACCGACCTCGTCCTCGACCCCGTCGAGCAGGCCATCGCGGACATCGCCGCCGGCCGCCCCGTCGTCGTCGTGGACGACGAGGACCGCGAGAACGAGGGCGACCTCGTCATCGCCGCCGAGAAGGCCACCCCCGAGGTCGTCGCCTTCATGATGAGCGAGTGCCGCGGCCTGATCTGCGCCCCCATGGAGGGCGACGAGCTGGAGCGCCTCCAGCTGCCGCAGATGGTCGACCACAACACCGAGTCCATGAAGACGGCCTTCACCGTCTCCGTCGACGCGAGCCCCGCCCACGGCGTCACCACCGGCATCTCCGCCGCCGACCGCGCCACCACCCTGCGGATGCTGGCCGGCGGGACGTACGAGCCCGGCGACTTCGTCCGCCCCGGCCACATCTTCCCGCTGCGCGCCAAGCCCGGCGGCGTCCTGGCCCGCAACGGGCACACCGAGGCCGCCGTCGACCTCGCCCGCCTCGCCGGACTCCGCCCGGCCGGCGCGATCGTCGAGATCGCCGGCGAGGACGGCGTCATGCTGCGCCTGCCCGAGCTGATCCCCTTCGCCCGCAAGCACGGCCTGACGATCATCTCCATCGAGGACCTGATCGCCTACCGGCGCAGCGCCGAGCCGACCGTCCGCCGCGAGGCCGAGGTGCAGCTGCCCACCCGGCACGGCGACTTCACCGCGTACGGCTACCGCTCCACCGTCGACGGCGTCGAGCACGTCGCCCTCGTCCACGGCGAGATCGGCGACGGCGAGGACGTCCTCGTCCGGGTCCACTCCGAGTGCCTCACCGGCGACGTCTTCCACTCGCTGCGCTGCGACTGCGGCCCCCAGCTGGAAGCCTCCATGGACCGCATCACCGAGGCCGGCCGCGGAGTCGTCGTCTACCTCCGGGGCCACGAGGGACGCGGCATCGGCCTGCTGTCCAAGCTCCGCGCCTACGAGCTGCAGGAGCGCGGCCGCGACACCCTCGACGCCAACCTGGAACTGGGCCTGCCCGCCGACGCCCGCGACTACGCGGCCGGCGCGCAGATCCTCGCCGACCTCGGGGTCCGCAGCCTGCGGCTGATGACCAACAACCCCGACAAGATCGAAGCCCTCACCCGGCACGGCCTGACCGTCGCGGGCCGTGAGCCGATGCCCGTCCTGGCGGGCGAGCACAACCTCCGCTACCTGCGCACCAAGCGGGACCGGATGGGCCACGACCTGCCCTGGCTGGAGGGCACCCCGGCCGGCACCTGCGGCAACCAGTAGTCAGCAGTCCCGAATCCCTTCATCGTCCGTATCGCGTACGTAACACCGGCAAGGAGAAACATGAGCGGCAAGGGCGCACCCGTCCTCAGCGTGAAGAACTGCGGCGACCTCCGCGTCGCGGTCATCGCGGCCCAGTGGCACGAGAAGATCATGGACGGCCTCGTCGACGGCGCCCTGCGCGCCCTGAGCGAGCTCGGCATCGAGGAGCCCACCCTGCTCCGCGTCCCCGGCAGCTTCGAGCTCCCGGTCGTCGCGAAGGTCCTCGCGGGGCGCGGTTACGATGCCATCGTGGCGCTCGGTGTCGTCATCCGCGGCGGAACGCCGCACTTCGAGTACGTGTGCCAGGGCGTCACCCAGGGCCTCACCCAGGTCTCCATCGACACCGGCGTACCCGTCGGATTCGGCGTCCTGACCGTCGACAACGAGGAGCAGGCCCTGGACCGGGCCGGTCTGGAAGGCTCCCGCGAGGACAAGGGCCACGAGGCCGTCACCGCCGCCGTCGCCACCGCGACCACGCTGCGGACGGTCAGCGAACCCTGGCGCTGAGGGCCCGCCGCGCCCTCCGTCCCACCTGATGGAGGCGCTGAGCGCCCGGCCTCTCACACCCCGTACTCTTAGGACATCATGGCGAACAAAACCTTCGAAGAGCTCTTCGCCGAGCTCAAGCTCAAGGCCGAGAACGGCGACCCGGCGACCTCCCGCACCGCGGAACTGGTCGGCAAGGGCGTCCATGCCATCGGCAAGAAGGTCGTCGAGGAGGCCGCCGAGGTCTGGATGGCCGCCGAGTACGAGGGCAAGGAAGCGGCCGCCGAGGAGATCTCGCAGCTGCTGTACCACGTCCAGGTGATGATGGTCGCCCGCGGGATCTCGCTCGACGACGTCTACGCCCACCTCTGAGCGCGAACCCCGCGTACGAGCTCCGAGCACGAACCGAACACCGAGCACCGAACACCCAGCAACTCCTGAGTCAAAGGAAGCCCACCCCATGCTGCGCATCGCCGTCCCCAACAAGGGTTCTCTCTCCGGACCTGCGATGGAGATGCTCCATGAGGCGGGCTACCGGCAGCGCAAGGAGTCCAAGGAGCTCGTCACCGTCGACCCGGACAACGAGGTGGAGTTCTTCTACCTGCGTCCCAAGGACATCGCGATCTACGTGGCGTCCGGCCGGCTCGACATCGGCATCACCGGCCGCGACCTGCTCCTGGACTCCGGCGCCAACGCCGAGGAGATCCTGCCGCTGAACTTCGGCCGCTCCACCTTCCGCTACGCCACCCGGCCCGGCACCGCGAACGGCCCCGAGGACTTCCACGGGATGACGATCGCCACCTCCTACGAGGGCATCGTCGCCAAGCACCTCGCCGAGCAGGGCGTCGACGCCTCCGTCGTGCACCTCGACGGCGCCGTCGAGACCGCGATCCAGCTGGGCGTCGCCCAGGTCATCGCCGACGTCGTGGAGACCGGCACCAGCCTGCGCAACGCCGGTCTTGAGGTCATCGGCGAGCCGATCCTCACCTCCGAGGCCGTCGTCGTCCGCCGCACCGGCGCCCCGACCGACGACCCCAAGGTCCAGCAGTTCCTGCGCCGCCTCCAGGGCGTCCTCGTCGCCCGGTCGTACGTGATGATGGACTACGACTGCCGCGCCGAGCACCTGGAGCAGGCCGTCGCCCTCACCCCCGGCCTCGAGTCGCCCACCGTCTCGCCGCTGCACAACGAGGGCTGGGTCGCCGTCCGTGCCATGGTCCCCGCCAAGGAGGCCCAGAAGGTCATGGACGACCTGTACGAGCTGGGTGCCCGCGCCATCCTCACCACGGCCATCCACGCCTGCCGCCTCTGACCCGCCGCCCGCTCCGACGCACCGCCCGCTAGGAACACCCATGCCCGAGTCCACCACTCCCGCCCTCCCGGTCACCTTCCGGCCGGCCCGCACCCGGGTCGTCCTGCTGACCGCCGGGGTGACGATGTTCGTCGTCATCACGGCCGTCGGGATGATGCTGGAGAAGCTCGGGCCGGGGGAGCGGGCGAGCTTCGTGTTCACCGCCGCGCTCTTCCTCGGCGTCCTGGTGCTGCTCAGCCGCCCCAAGGTCGTCGCCGACGAGCAGGGCGTCACGGTCGTCAACATCACCCGGACGCGCCGACTGGCGTGGGCCGAGATCCTGCGGGTCAACCTGCGCCCCGGCGACCCCTGGGTCTTCCTCGACCTGAGCGACGGCACCAGCCTGCCCGTCCTCGGCATCCAGCCGGGAATCGCCAAGCAGCGGGCCATCGAGGACGCCCGCGCGCTGCGCGGCCTCGCCGACAGCCGGGGCAGCGGAGCGGAGCGGGGCTGACCCCCGAGGAGACCCCGGGCGAACCCGGATCAGTCCCCCATACGGGGCCGACCCCCTGCCCGCGACGGCGCGGGCGTGATTACTCTTGTGGCGGTGGTGCCGAGGGGCACCACCGCCTCGCTGTGCAGGGCCGCCCACCGGTGGCCCGCGAGGCAGCCCTTCGACCCGAGGAGTGACTCCCTCCAGCAATGGACGGATCGTCCGGTAGTACCTGCGCCGCCCCCTCACCCGAGGCGGCGGCATGATCGTCTCCCTTCTGCTGCTCGCCGCAGCCTTCCTCCTGATCCTCGCCAACGGCTTCTTCGTGGCCGCCGAATTCGGCCTCGTCACCGTGGAGCGCGCCGACGCCGAGCGCGCCGCCGCCGAAGGCGACCGTCGGGCCCGCACCGTGGTCAGGGCGCTGCGCGAGCTGTCCTTCCAGCTCTCCGGCACCCAGCTCGGCATCACGATCACCTCGCTCGTCACCGGCATGCTCGCCGAGCCCGCGCTCGCCGGGCTGCTCGACGGGCCGCTCACCGCGACCGGGCTTCCCGAGGGGGCCGTCTCCGGCATCGCCGTGGCGGTGGGCATGCTGCTCGCCTCCGCGGTCCAGATGGTGGTCGGCGAACTCGTGCCCAAGAACTGGGCGGTCTCCCGGCCGCTCCAGGTGGCCCGCTTCGTCGCCGGACCGCAGCACGTGTTCTCCGCGCTGTTCCGGCCGGTGATCACGCTCCTGAACACCGTCGCCAACCGGCTCGTCCGGCTGTTCGGCGTGGAGCCGGCCGACGAGCTCGACTCGGTCCGCACCCCGGGGGAGCTGGTCTCCCTCGCCCGCCACTCGGCCCAGGCCGGCGCCCTCGAACAGGACACCGCCGACCTCTTCGTCCGCACCCTGACCCTCGGCGGGCTCACCGCCGAACAGGTCATGACCCCGCGGGTGAAGATGAGCGCCCTCCAGTCGGACGCCACCGCGGCCGACGTCCTGAACCTCACCCGGGCCACCGGCCTGTCCCGGTTCCCGGTCTACCGCGAGCGGATCGACGAGATCGTCGGCATGGTCCACCTCAAGGACGCGCTCGCCGTCGTCCCGCAGGAGCGGCACCGGGTCCCCGTGGGCCGGATCGCCGTACCGCCGCTGCTCGTCCCCGAGTCGCTGCCGGCCCAGGCCCTCCTGGAGAGGCTGCGCCGCGAACAGCCGATAGCGGTCGTCGTCGACGAGTACGGCGGCACCGCCGGGGTCGTCACCCTGGAGGACATCGTCGAGGAGCTCGTCGGCGAGGTCCGCGACGAGCACGACACCGCCGCCGACGAGCGTCCGGAACTGGCCGCCGTGCCCTCCGAGGACGGCTCCCAGGTCTGGGAGGCCGACGGCTCCTGCCGGGTGCACACCCTGCACCGGATAGGCCTGGACGTGCCCGACGGCCCGTACGAGACGGTCGCCGGGCTCGTCGCCGATCTGCTCGGCCGGATCCCCGCCCCGGGCGACCGGGCCGAGCTCCCGGGCTGGCGCCTCTCCGTGCGCCAGGTCGACCGCTACCGCGCCGAACGGGTGCGGATCGTGCGCACCGCCCCGGTGCCCGTCGCCGCGGAGGCGGCCCGATGAGTCTGCTTCCCCTGCTCTTCGCCGTTCTGCTGGTGCTCGCCAACGGCTTCTTCGTCGGCGCCGAGTTCGCGCTCGTCTCCGTACGCCGCAGCCAGATCGAGCCGCTCGGCGGCAAGCGGGCCCGCCAGGTCCTGTACGGCCTGGAGAACCTGCCCCAGATGATGGCCGCCGCCCAGTTCGGCATCACCGTCGCCTCGCTGACCCTCGGCGCCGTCGCGGAGCCGACCGTGGCCCGGCTGCTCGAACCCGTCTTCCACGCGGTGGGCGTGCCGGAGGGCCTCATCCATCCCCTCGGGTACGTGCTCGCCCTGGCCGCGGTGGTCTTCCTCCACCTGGTCATCGGCGAGATGGTCCCGAAGAACCTGGCGATGGCCGACCCCGAGCGCACCGCGCTCGCGCTCGGCCCCGGCCTGGTCGGCTTCGCCCGGGTCTGCCGGCCGGTGACCAGCGCGCTCGGCAACTGCGCGCGCCTGGTCCTGCGGGCCTTCAAGGTCGAGCCGAAGGACGAGGTGGAGGCCGTCTTCACCAGCACCCAGCTCGGCCGGCTCGTCGAGGACGCCGGCCAGGCCGGACTGCTCGACCCGGCCGAGCAGGAGCGCCTGGAGGACGCCCTGGAACTGGGCACCCGCCCCGTGACGGACGTCCTCATCCCGTCCTCCGCGCTCGTCACCGTCCCGCCGTCGGTCACCCCGCGCGCCATCGAGGAGCTGACGGTCCGGACCGGATACTCCCGCTTCCCGGTGCGCGGCGAGGGCCGCGGCGTCTTCATGGGCTTCGTGCACGTGAAGGACGTCCTCGACCTGGAGGACCGCGAGCGGGCGGTGCCCCAGCAGATCTGGCGGCCCATGGCCACCCTGCGGGCCGAGCTGCCGCTCGACGACGCGCTCACCGTGATGCGCCGCGCCGCGACCCACCTCGCCCAGGTGTCGGACGCCTCCGGCCGGGTCCTCGGCCTGGTCGCCCTGGAGGACGTCCTGGAGATGCTCGTCGGCGAGGTCCGCGACCCCGCCCACCGCCTCGCCCCCCGGCCGCGGCCGGAACGGCCGGCGGAGGCGCTGACGGGCTGAGCGCTCAGATGCCCGGCGGTTCCTGCGGGCCGCGGTCCGTCGGGCCGCGGCCCGACAGGACCTCGCCGTACGCCTGCATGAGGTCCGGCAGGCGCAGGGTGGCGAGGTCCTCCCGGCCCGGGGTGCCCGGGTAGCCGGACAGCCGCAGGTCGCGGTAGGCACAGGACTTCTCGTACAGGGTGCGCAGGAAGCGCCCGTTGCCGAGCTCGTCGATCCAGCCCTGGTCGACGACGTGCCCGCTGATCGAGCGCAGCTCGTCCAGGGCCTCCTCGTCCCAGGCGTCGCCGTTCGCGGCGGCGAGGACCTCGCCGATCGCGGTGAGTTCGAGCGGCCGGTACGAGGGGAAGTCGACCCGGGTCGTGAAGCGGGAGGACAGCCCCGGGTTGGTGGCGAGCAGCCGGTCCATGCCCTCCGGGTAGCCGGCCAGGATCACCACCAGGTGGTCGCGGTTGTCCTCGGCGCGCTTGAGCAGGACCTGGAGGGCCTCGTCGCCGTAGGCGTCGCCCTTGCTGTAGCCGCTGTTGGACAGCGAGTAGGCCTCGTCGACGAAGAGCACCCCGCCGACCGCCGAGTCGATCAGCTCGTTCGCCTTGACGGCGGTCTGCCCCAGGAACTCGCCGACGAGATCCGCCCGCTGGGCCTCCACGAGATGGTCGCCGCCGAGCAGCCCGAGCGCGTAGAAGACCCGGCCGAGGATGCGGGCGACGGTGGTCTTCCCGGTGCCCGAGGGGCCCGAGAAGACAAAGTGACGTTTCGGCGGCTGGACGGGAAGGCCCTGCCCGGCGCGGAGCCGGGCCATCTCCAGCTGCGCCGACAGGGCCTTGACCTGCCTCTTGACCGGCTCCATGCCGACCATCCGCTCCAGCTCCGCGAGCGCCTCGGCGAGCAGCGCCGGGTCCGTGGGGCTGGCGGGAAAGCGGGGCGGCACCGGTTGCGGCGGCACCGCCGCCTTCTGGCGTGCGAAGTCCGGCGGCTCCGGTGGCGCGGGCGGTGCCACGGCCCCCGGCTTGACCAGCAGCCCCTCGCCGGCCGCGACGTCCGGATCGAGCCGCTCGCCGTCCACCGTGTCCTGGCCGCCGAGGCCTCCGTACAGGGCGGGGGCGAGCCCCATCGGGTCGTCGCCCTCGAAGCCGTCGTACTCGGCGATGGCGGCGAGCCGGGCCGCGGTGTCCATGAACGCCGGGTCGATCCGGTGCACCGCCCGGTACAGCGGGAGGGCGGCGGCGGTGCGGCCGGTCCCCTCATGGGCCCGGGCCAGCCAGTAGCGCAGCTCCTTGCGCTGCGGCTGCTCGCTGCGGCAGCGCATGAGCGCCGCGGAGAGCAGCGGCTCGGCCTGCCCGTACATCTCCAGGCGCACCCGGGCCATGCCGCCGAAGAGGCCCGCCTCGATGCCCAGCAGGGGGTCGTCGACCAGCGGCTCGGTGTGCCGCACCAACTGCTCCCAGTCCTTGACCAGGTACGAGCGGCAGGCGTGCAGGAAGCGGACCTGCGGGTCGGCGTCGACGGGCGGGAGCCCGGCGAGGGCCCGGTCGAGCTCGGGCACATGGCGCCCGTCGAGCCAGTGCGAGGCGTGCGCGAGCAGCAGGTCCCGCGGGCTCTCGAGCACCGGCTGCACCCACCAGCCCAGCCAGTACCAGGAGTTGAGGGTCCGACGGTGCCGGGTGCGCTGCTCGCCGAAGCGCTCGCGGTTGCGGTACATCCGCAGCAGCGCGGTCGTCGTGTCGACCCGTAGCGCGTGCAGACCGAGCCAGCCGTCGGCCATGCCGGGGTCGATGCGCACCGCCGTACGGAACTCCTCCTCGGCCTGCGGATAGGCGCCCATCGTGTAGGCGTCGACTCCGCGCAGCCAGGCGAGCTCGGCGGGGGCATGCGTGCCCTGTGTGCCGAAGTCCATCAGGTCCCCCACAACCGTCTACACGTGGACGGGAATTGACCGCACCGGGGGCATCGTACCTGCGCAGGGGGTGCGTGATGAGGGAGAAGAAGCCGATCGGTCGTGATCGGCACGATCCGTCGACGGCCCACCGGCGGTGACCCTCGGTGAGCGGAAGGGCGGAACGAAGCCCCCGATCACGGGGGAACAACCGGGGGCTTCGCGTCCGCGGCGACTCCGGAGAGCCGCACATTGAGAACGTAAGACCTGTACGCCCCTTGGGTCAAGCCGAGTTGAGGCACTTGCGGAAGCGGAGTCCCTTCTGCTCAGTTTGCGGCCGGGGAGTCGTCACATTGGGTGATGATCTGGTTCGGGCCTGCTGCCACAAGAGGTCCGGGCAGCCACTCGTACCCCTCTTCTCGCTCCCGTACCAGGGTGTCGGCGAACGGCCGCGAAGGGTCCGCGGAGAAATGGCGAGTCTCCGCCACGGTCCAGCCGTCCCAGAACGCGGAGAGCTCCGGACCGTCCCGGTGCCGCCCGCGCACCCAGGACTCCTCGGCTCCGCGCTCCATCCACATCAGCCCCGCCAGGAACGGCCGCAGCTCCCGCCGCCCGGCCCCCACGCCTTCCACGAGCACCACGGGTGCCGCCGGCAGCGGTCGGGGCGGACCGAAGACCCGCAGATTCCAGTCGTACGGGTGATAGAGCGCCGTCTCGCCCCGGGAGAGCGGCCCGATCACCTCGGTGAGCATCCGGCCGGTCCACTCGAAGAGCTCCTCGTGCGTGGCGAGGTCGTCGAGGTGGAGGACCGGGGCGTCGCCCAGAGCCGCGGCGAGCCGGGCGGCCAGCGTGGACTTCCCCGATCCCGCGTGCCCGTCGACCGCGACGAGCCGCACCGGGCCGCAGGAGGGCGGCCGCCGGCGCAGTGCGGTGGCGACGCGGTCGAGATCGTTCATGGCCCCAGGGTAGGGGACCGCCTCCGGGCGGCCCGCCGCAGGTCAGCGCGGCGGCCGGCGCCACTGGTGAAGACCAATATTGCTCGGGCGGCACGCGTCGAATCGCTGGCAGAAGACGTCCGCGAGCCGCGATAGTGGGGCGCGCAGCAGCCCCAGCCCGTCCGTCCGCCACCACCGACCGGAGGGTCACCGCCCATGCCCCCTGCCACCCCGCGCAGAACCGTCCTCGCCGCGGCCCTCGCCGCCGCCGCGGGGACGACCGCCGCCGCTCCCGCGTCCGCCGAGACCTGTGCCGACTCCGAGGCCGAGGCCTGCGCCGCCCCCACCGACCCGGGCACCGGCGCGGACACCGAGCGCGGCCACGCCCCCGCCCCCCGACTCGTCGACAACCACTTCTGGAGCTCGTACACCGACTGGCGCTGCGGCATCGCCGCCGGCACGAGGGCGGTCTCCGGCCACCGCCCCGGCCTGGTCATCGACACCCCCGCCGGCCGCACCGACTACACCGACCCGCACACCGGCCGGACGAGCACCTGGGAGCACGCGAGCTGGACCTCGCCCACCCACACCTCCGCCGTCCCCGCCACCGAGGTCATCGCCTCCTGGAACGCCCACACCCCGCCCGGCACCTGGCTCCAGGTCGAGCTGCGCGGCACCTACGGCGACGGCACCGACACCCCCTGGTTCGTCATGGGCCGCTGGGCCGCCGGCGACGCCGACATCCGCCGCACCTCGGTCGACGACCAGAGCGACGGCAAGGCCTCCATCTGGACCGACACCTTCTCGATCGACGACGCGGCGAGCGGTCTCCGCCTGCTCTCCTACCGCCTGCGCCTCACCCTCTACCGCGAGCCCGGCACGACGCTCACCCCGACGGTCTGGCGGCTGGGCGCGATGGCCTCGGACGTTCCCGACCGCTTCACCGTGCCGGCCTCCGCGCCCGGGCTCGACCACGAGCTGACCGTGCCGCGCTACTCGCAGAACATCCACCTCGGCCAGTACCCCGAGTACGACAACGGCGGCGAGGCCTGGTGCAGCCCCACCTCCTCGCAGATGATCATCGAGTACTGGGGCCGAGGCCCCGCCGCCGAGGACCTGGCCTGGGTGAACCCGGACTTCGCCGACCCCCAGGTCTGCCACGCGGCCCGCTTCACCTACGACTACCAGTACGCCGGCTGCGGCAACTGGCCCTTCAACGCCGCCTACGCCGCCACCTACCCCGACATGAACGCCGTCGTGACCCGCCTCGGCTCGCTCACCGACCTGGAGACCCTGATCCGCGCGGGCATCCCGGCCATAACGTCCCAGTCCTTCCGCAAGGAGGAACTGACGGGCGCCGGATACGGCACCTCGGGCCACCTGATGACCGTGATCGGCTTCACCGCCTCCGGCGACGTGATCGCCAACGACCCCGCCTCGCCGAACAACCCGGCGGTACGGCGGGTCTACCGGCGGCGCGAGTGGGAGAACATCTGGCTGCGCACCAAGCGTTATGACGCAAACGGCAAGGTCAGAGGCGGTACGGGGGGTGTCTGCTACATCTTCTGGCCGGTCAAGTCAGCACCAAGTCAGCACCGCGCGCTGCAGGCACTCGGCCTGGTGTGAGCATGTGCGGCCCGACGGTCGTCTCGACGACCTGACGGCAGCGCTCCTGGCCGTCCTGTGTGAGGTGGCCGTACCGGTCCACCGTGACCTTGATCGAACGACGTCCGAGCCAGCGAGACACCTCGTGAATGGACACTCCGTTGGTCAGGGCCACGGTGGTCCATTTAGAGGTCATCTCGTTTGGTTCTCCGGGCACTGGTGGTCGCCTGTGGCTGTCGTGTCGGAAGGGTTACATGCCCCGGTCCGGCCCGCTCCACGGTTCTGGCCGCTCGTCGGCAGTCATCGGAAGTCGGCACAGCTGTACCAGGCCGGGGTAGAAGGCGGAGGTGTTGGGGCCGGCCATGTCTTCACCGATGAGATAGCGGTAGAGCCACTCGGCGAAGCTCAAGTCGTACCGTGCCCAGCCGCCTTCGCCGTCTTCGACCAGGAACCAAGGGGGCGTGTTGTCCGCGGCCATGAGGAAGATCGTCTCGCCTCGGTCGGTGCTGGCGATCGGCCACAGTCCGTTGCGGGTGCCGAAGCTCAGCTCCGTGAGTCCGAACAGCACACGGGGATCCTCGTCGGCGTCAAGGTCGAGTTCATCCCAGGGCACGTCGTTCCAGGCCCGGACCGTGTCCGTGATCCACTGGTCCAGGTTCCATCGCTCGGTCGCGGGATGGTGCAGGTACAGGTCTCCGTTGAGGTGGACGGGAGCGTATGCGTCCACGAGGGCCTGGTAGTCGGTCGGCAGGCGGATGTCGAGTTGTGCGTGGAGCCGGTCCCAGGCGGTGGGGTCCGCGTAGCGGTTCTGGGCGGGCCGAGCATCGCCATGGTGGCGGGCAGGTAGTCAGTCATGGCGTTCCGCGTTGGTGTGTGCCGCCTGTGCGGGAAGCAAGCCCTCTTGGGGGTAATCGGGGTATGGCATGGATCATCCCAGCTCGGAGGGCTCGCCGGTCAGGCTGTCAGCCTGCGGTAGCAGATCAGGGCGGCGGCGATGCCGGCGAACGCCAGAAGTGTTCGGCCTTGCGCTCGTAGCGACGGTGCAAACGGCGGCACCCGGACAGCCACGCCACCGTGCGCTCCACGGTCCACCGATGACGGCCCAGTCGCTGGGAGGATTCGATGCCCCGGCGCGCGATGCGCGGTGTGATTTGCGGGAGCGGAGCCACGTGCGAAGCCGGTCGAAGTCGTGTTCCTTGTCACCGTGCAGCTTGGCCGGTCGACGGCGGCGCGGCCCGCGGCGGGACCGGATCGGCGGGATGCCCCGCACCAAGGGCTCCAGCCCCTGACTGTCATGGGTGTTCGCAGCCGAGATTCCGATCGATAGCGGCAGACCGGTCCGCTCGGTGATTAAGTGGATCTTTGATCCCTTCTTGCCGCGATCTACGGGATTCGGACCTGTCAGGTCCCCCCTTTCATCGCCCGCATGCTCACGGAGTCGATCGCGCACCGGGACCAGTCCAGGGCGCCGCGGGCTCCGAGCTCGTCCAGGACCAGGCGGTGGAGCTTGCCCCACACCCGGGCCCGGCTCCACTCGGTGAACCGGCGGTGCGCGGTCGGCCCGGACGGGCCAAAGCCCGGCGGAAGTTGGCGCCACGTGCAGCCTGTCGTGGCCACGAACACGATGGCCGCCAGCACCTGCCGACCCCCATACCTTCGCCGGCCGCCACCCTGGGGCCGTACCGGAGCAGCCGGAACCACCCGCTGGAACAACTCCCACAACCCATCCGGCACCAGACGCTCCACCATCGCCATCACGGCCGTCAGCCTAGTGATCAAGCCAGTTGAGACGACCTCTTAGGCAGAGCGGGCGGCTTCCCTCGATCTTCGAGCTTGTGCGCTCGTCCAGCGGCGGGCGCAAGCTAGTGGCTCTAGCGGATCAACCTCGAGATCCGACGAGACTGCTCACCAACGGAGGCACCCACAACCGAACGGTGCGATCGATACTTGCGGTGGCGAGCACGGAACTGTCCGGGGAGAAGGCGACTGCCGTCACGGCGTCATGATGGCCGGTGAGAGGTTCTCCCACGGGTTGGTGGGTGGCCGGGTCCCAAAGACGCACAGTGTGATCATTGCTGGCCGTGGCGATCAGGTTGCCGTCGGGGGAGAAAGCCACCGCCGCGACGGCGTCATCGTGGCCCGTTAGTGGCTTTCCAACTGGCTGGTGGGTAGTCGCGTCCCATAGCTGTATCGAGTGATCATCGCCGGCGGTGGCGATCAGGTTGCCGTCGGGGGAGAAGGCCACCGAGCTGACAGAGCCACTATGGCCGCCAAGGAGCTCTCCAATCGACTTGCGACTGACTGTGTCCCACAGCGGTACTGTGCCGGCATCGGTGGCGGTGGCGATCAACTTTCCATCAGGGGAGAAGGCGACCCCAGTGACGAGCCCGTGGTGGCCGGTCAATGGGCTACCGGAATCCTGTTGGGTGGTGGGCGTCCACAGTCGCACGGCGCCACCATCATTGGCGACGGCGAGCAGGGTGCCGGTGGGAGAGAAGACCACCGATGTGATGGGGCCGAGGTGGTCGGCCAATGGGCTACCTGCCGGCACCCGGGTGGCCGCGTCCCACAGGCGTACCGCGCCGCCGCGGTCCGCCGTTGCGATCAGGGCACCGTCGGGGGAGTACGCCACAGCCATCACCGAGTCACGGTGATTCGTCAGGGGTCTGCCGACTGATCGCCGGTCGGCCGGGTCCCAGAACCGCACCGTGTCGTCGGCACTGGCTGTCGCGAGTTGGGTTCCGTCGGGGGAGAAGACCACCGACCAGACCGCGTTGCGGTGGCCGATCAGAGGGGCCAGAGAGATACCTTCGCCGTTCTTGAGCGCGGTGAGGACACTTCTACTGGCGAGGCCCCGCGTGGCCAGGAGGTCGATTCGAGTGCGCAGTTCGGTGTTCTCAGCGATCAGGCTTTCGTGCGAGTTCTCGCCGTGACCCGCACGCTGCGCCGGGACAGGCACAGGCGGGGCCTCCTCGGCTTTCGATAGCCGCACTGTCTGATCGTAACCAGCGGTGGCGAGCAGGCTGCCGTCGGGGGAGAACGTGACGGCCGTGGCGGAGCCGGTGTGGCCGAGGGGTGCTCCGACGGTCTGGTGGGTGGCCGGGTCCCAAAGACGCACGATGCCGTCGACGTCGGTGGTGGCGAGCAGGCTGCCGTCGGGGGAGAACGTGACGGCCCTGGCGGAGCCGGTGTGGCCGAGGGGTGCTCCGACGGTCTGGTGGGTGGCCGGGTCCCAAAGACGCACCATGCCGTCGTCGCTCGCGGTGGCGAGCAGGCTGCCGTCGGGGGAGAAGGCCACAGACCTGACGGGACCGGAATGACCCATCAAGGGCTTGCCGACTTTCTGGCGAGTGGTCGGATCCCAAAGGCGCACCATGCCGTCAAAGCTGGCGGTGGCGAGCAGGCCGCCGTCGGGGGAGAACCTCACCGCTGTGACGGCTCCGGTGTGGCCAGTCAGCGGCTGACCTACGGCTGCGTGGGTGTGAGCATCCCAAAGGCGCACCGTGCAATCGAAGCTGGCGGCGGCCAGCAGGGTGCCGTCAGGGGAGAACGCCACCTCTGTGACCGCGATGTCCTTCGTGGTCGGGAGTACTTCGACCTCATCATGGGTGGCCGGGTCCCAAAGCCGCACATTGCCGTCATCGCTGGCGGCGGCGAGCAGGCTGCCGTCGGGTGAGAACACGACTGACCTCATAGTGCTCTCGCCACCGATCATGGGTTCACCGACAGCTAGGCGGGTGGCTGGGTCCCAGAGCGCCACCACTCCGGCGGCGCTGGCGGCGGCGATCAGCTTGCCATCGGGGGAGAACGCGACCGACCATACGAAGCCGGAGTGGGGCAGCGCCGGCAGCACGGGACGAAATCTCAGGCGTCGGCTGCTCTGCATCGGCGCAGGCGAGTTTGTCAAAAGGACCGGCGCATCGAGAGCCGGCACGGTCAGTGAGGCGTCAACTGGGACAGGCGTTCGCACCGGCTCGGATGCCGAGGGCGCGTAGCGAGCCTCGGTGCGCAGCTGTTCGAGCCGGGTCCACTCCGTACGCCATGACTCGACTGCCGGATCATCGCGGCTGACTGGAGACCGGCGGTCGCTAGAGAGACTCAGCATTGTCCGGACGAGGGCGATGAGGAAGTCGAGCCTGGGCAGGCGCTTTCCAGCGAGGGCTTCGCTGATCGCGGAGGGTGACAACGACCGCCCTTTGGGCGCGGCCCGGCTGATGTCGCGCTGGGAGGGGCGGCCGCAATCGACCTGCAACTTCCGGAGGTTGGCGGCGAAGCCCTTGAGTTCGCGATCAAACGCGGCCCCGGAAGCGTCCACGTACGTCCCCCCGATGGTCTGTGGGGCTCAGCGTAGGACGCTGGTTGCCGAACAGGACCGAATTTCGCCGAACACCACCGTACAGAGTGCGTGTTCGTTCGTTGTGCCACGCCGTACGGCGGTGGCCTGCGGCGATCGAGTCTAACCGGGTTCGTTCGCGCTGTATGAGGCATGGCGGGTGGGGCTGGTGTGCTGGGCGCATGGATGAAATCGAAAAGACCACTCCGTCCCCGGCTCAGCGGCCTGCCCTTACGCACGACTCGGCGGAGGTGGCGTCCCCTCGGGATCGAGTTCTCGACCTCGTCGCGCTGCTGGTCCTGATCACGCTCTCGGCGGGTGTCTTTATGCTCGCCGGCCCCGAGGCGTTCACCGCGGTGACGAGCGTCGGTTTGGGCTTGTTCGCGGCCTGGCGTGGCAGGCCGCCGCGTTCGTGACCGCCCGGCCGTGGGAGCGCCGCTCGGCCCGTGGTCACGGAGCACTATCGCGGTGATCGGGTGAGGGGATATGGGAGGTGGCCGTCCGGCCGCCTCCCGTGTCCGTTGGCCAGTACGCTCGCACGAGCCTGGCAGGGCGGACGAGATGTGTCGACTCCGTTACCCGACAGCGTGCTCGGTGACCCGGGGCCTGACGGTCCAGTCGATGCCGCGCGCGGGGTCGCGATCTGAGCCCTCGTTTCTGGTCTCGGACGCCCGAGCGACCTGCGGCTGAGCTCGGTGATGCCTCGGCCGGTGAATTGCTGGGAGTACCTAACCGAACCATCTTCGGACACTCGTGAAAGTGAGGGGAACCTCTCGACAACGGTCACGGTGGTCAGATTTCCGCGGTATGCTTTCGCAATGGTTGAACTGCAAGAAGAGTCAAAGCGTGATCGCACCGGGGTCGAGCTGTTCGCGGGCGCGGGGGGCCTCGCCATGGCGGTCCACGGGGCGGGCTTCCGGCCATTGCTGTTCAACGAGTTCGCCCCGCGAGCGTGTCAGACCCTGGAGGCGAACGGGGCGAAGCCTCGGGGGGACGAGGAGCGCATCCCCGAGCCCGGGGAGCCGTGGCCTCTGGTGGCGGGCGACGTCCAGGACCTGGATATGCGGTATCTGCGGGGTCATGTCGACGTGCTCGCTGGCGGTCCGCCGTGCCAGCCGTTCAGTCTGGGCGGGATCGCCAAGGGGGACGAGGACAAGCGCAACATGTTCCCGCAGATGTTCAAGGCGATGCGGCAGATCAGGCCGAAGGCCGTCATCTGCGAGAACGTCGTGGGACTGCTCAGGCCATCGTTCAAGCCGTACCTCGACTACATCTTGCGCGAGATGGAGATGCCCTTCGAGCTGCGAGATCCCGAGATCCCTTGGCAGGAGCATGATCGGGCCCTCATCGATGTCAGGCGCGGGGCCGCCGGTGATCCGTCGGAGCGCTACAAGGTGGTGATGACGCGCGTTAACGCCGCCGATTACGGGGTCCCCCAGATCAGGCACCGCATCATCATCGTCGCCTTCCGCGAGGACCTCGGTGTCGACATCGACCAGTTCAACGAGGATGTGCTTCCCCAGTACTCCGAGCAGGCGCTATTCCGGTCCATGCTTGACGATTCCGACGACTCCTACTGGAAGCGCCATCCCGAAGTCCCCGATCACGTGCGCGCCCTGGCCATGGCCAGGGCCAGGGCCGGGATCCGTAAGGACGTCTCACTCATTTCGGACGAATCGAAGCCTTGGCGCACCTTCCGGGACGCCATCGCCGGCATTGACGAGAACGAGGGCAAGCCCCTGCCGAAGGTCCCCTGGGACAGGCTTGACCGCAATGAGTATCGCGCCGGTGGGTTCACCGATCACATCGGGTGGCCCGGCGCTCGGATCTACAAGGGCCACACGCCCAATGAACTGGACCGTCCCGCCAAGACCGTGAAGGCCGGCGTGCATGGCGTCCCGGGCGGGGAGTCCGTGATGCTGACCGATGATCTGGAGACCCCCGGAGGCACTACCTACAGGCACAGGTACATGACTGTGCGCGAGACGGCCCGCGTCATGACTTTCCCCGACGATTGGAAGCTCGAAGGACCTCGCGGGGAGAAGATGCGGCAGCTGGGCAACGCGGTCCCGGTGAAGCTTGGCGCGGTATTCGCCAATGCGGTGGCGAAGGCTCTCGATGCTGCGTCGGGGCCAAGGACGTGATTGATGTGGCGAAGCCACCTCAGAGCCGCTGGAACGACAGGCTGCCCCCCGAGCGCGCCTGGAAAGGGCGGTCGGGAAGGACCCGGAAGGCTCTGTCCGCCGAACAGGACAAAGCGGCGGGCGGTCGCCATCGGCGTGAGATTGACCTGGGTGACGGCCGCGTGGCTCACGCCTCGGTCTCATTGAGGGTCCTGCCCAAGACGCGACGCATCCGTGCGTCACTGCGGTGGGGCGACGGAAGGAAGTCCCCAGAGCGCTATCTGGGTGAGGTCGAATACGACAGCCGTGAGGCCAACCTCGCTGAGGGATGGCGGCTGGCCTGGGCTAAGGGCCTCTTGAGGAAGGAGACGTTGCCCGAGGGCTCGACAGCCTCGACGCCGGCGGTCCGTGCCTCGATGAAAGGTAATCGTGGAAGGGATACGAAGCCCGAGAAGGCCCTCAGGTCCCTCCTATTCAAGGAAGGGCTTCGCTACCGGGTCAACGCACCGCCGATCCAGGGCCTCCGGCGTAGCGCGGATGTGCTGTTCCCTAAGGCCCGAGTCGCGGTCTTCGTCGACGGCTGCTTCTGGCACGTCTGCCCGGAGCATCATCGACCAGCGACGAAGAACAAGGACTTCTGGACGGAAAAGTTCGCCGAGAACCAGCGGCGGGACGCCGAGACCAACCGGATCCTGGAGGAAGCGGGCTGGACGGTCATCCGGGCTTGGGAGCACGAGGCACCGGAGGAGGTGGCACGACGGGTCATCTCAGCGGTCCGCCGCGCGACCGGCTAGCTGCGGTTACAGCCCCTCGCCATGCAGTAGGTCGTCGATGGCGTCGGTCAACCTGCGCAGCACGATGCGGCCGTCACCATCGCTGTACGCGAGGACGACACTCCCCGTGTCGAGACCTGCCTCGGCGAGAATCCCCAAGGGGATCTCCACCCGGCCGCTCGAGTCGATGGTGACTTGCGCTGGTTCCCGGATCATGATGCGAGTCTCGCAAGCGGTGAACCGCGGTGGCACTCCCCAGGGCAGGGTGCGGAGTGGTTCCAGCAGGGGTTTCGAGATCTATGTCCCGCAGGTACCGGTGCCGCCTATTAGGGTTGACGCCATGTTGGTGGATGCCCCGGGACCGGGGCCGGCGGGGGCGCCTAGACGCTGGTGGGCGCGCTTCGCGTCCGCCAGCCACGCATCTGATCACGACGAAGACGGGGGACGACTGTGACCGAGAACCAGTACATCAACGTCACGCCACACCCACGCATCTTGGGTGTGCTTGGCGACATCGAGTTCTCTCACTGGCAGTGCCTGGCCGAGTTGATCGACAACTCCTTCGATGAGTTCCAGGCGGCCGGCGGAACGGTCGATCGGCCCTCGGTCGCGGTTTCGCTCCCCCCGGCCAATTCGCAGCGTGCGACAGCCGAGATCAAGGTGCAGGACAACGGGCGGGGCATGAGCCTGGAGGCCGTCACCAACGCCATCAGCGCGGGCTGGACGAGCAACGGTCGACATGGCTCCCTCGGCCTGTTCGGCATGGGTTTCAACATCAGTACAGCCCGGCTCGGTCGGCGTACCACGGTACGCACCAGCCGGGCGGGCGATCCGGACTGGATTGAGGTGACCCTGGACCTGGCGCGGATCGCCAACTCCTCCAAGTACCAGGCACCGTACCGCTTGGTGCCTAAGACCAATCGCGACGAGCACGGCACCACGGTCACGATCAGCGAACTCAAGCAGGAGCAGTACGCCACGCTCTGTCGCCCTCAGACGCAGAGCGTGATCCGGGAGAAACTGGGAGACGTCTACAGCTACCTGCTGGCGGAGAAGGGCTTCCTGCTCACGCTCAACGGTAAGAAGGTCAGGCCACGCCTGCCCTGTGTCTGGGATGAGAAGCGGATCGTCACCCGCCAGGGCGTGGAGATCCATGCCGTACAGAGGATCGACCGCGTTCTGAGCACCAAGAACGCGTGCATGGCGTGCGGGTACTGGAGCAGCGCCGACGCGGAGCACTGCGAGGAATGCGGTCAGGATCGCCTGGAGTTGCGGGAGCGCAGGATCTGGGGCTGGATCGGGATCCAGCGCTACCTCCACCGCACCGACTACGGGCTGGACTTCCTCCGCAACGGGCGCAAGATCATGCTCAAGGACAAGCGAGTCTTCTACTGGGAAGACGAGGACGGCATCGCGGAGGCTGAGCTGGAGTACCCCATCGACTCCGGAGCCGTGCCGATGGGGCGGATCGTTGGTGAGATCCATTGCGACCACGTCACTCCGAACTATCAGAAGACCGCGTTCGAGTTCGATACAGCCGAATGGCGTCAAGTTCTGCGCGAGGTCCGCGGGACCAGTCCCCTGCGCCCCAAGATCGCCAAGAGCCTTGGACTGCCGGAGAACCGCAGCCCTCTCGCCCTGCTCTACGCTGGGTTCCGTCGCCAGGACCCGGGGCTCAACTACCTGATCCCCGGCGATGGGCGTAACGCTCTCCACGAGACGGCGGCGAAGTGGGCCGGGTTGATGCGGAAGGGCGACTACGACTACCAGACCGACGAGGTCTGGTACCGAGCCGCCTACCAGCACGACAACCCGATAGTGGTCGACCCGCAACCGGAGAACGACGACATCCTCCCCGGGTTCGGGGCTGGACTCCTCGACTCGGATGACGCGCCGGAAGGCGGTACGGCGCCGGGCGCGACAGGCCCGACCGCGGCTGGTCAAGAACCGCCCGAGGACGAGATCGTGCCGGTGGAGACGCTGGATCAGCGGCTCGAGCGATACCGAGACAGCGCCGACCCCATCGTGGACCTGACAGGCTCGTACTATCTTGAAGAATTGGGCCGCGTGGATTTGACAGCCTGGGCGGTCCGCGGACAGAACCTCGTCACCAAGGATGAGCGGCCCGCGCCTGTGATCGTCTCGATGGTCCGAGCCCCGCATCTGGACGTCTTCGTCGACACCGGCCACTCGCTCTTCCGCGAACATGGCGCGGACATGCGCGACCTGGCACTAGTCGAGGTCGCGGAGTTCATGCGGGTACGGGCGAACATCGTGTCGATGCCCTTGAGCGAGATCGTGGCACAGCTCAAGAGCCACACCTCCAGCCCTCGACTGACGCCGGCGGCGACGGCGGAGGAATCCGAGAGGCTTCTGGAGCAGGTGCGCATGGCGATGGTGGCGCCCGTGTCGGCGAACCCGGCGGTGCACTGGCTCCTGCTCACGAAGGATGAACGAGCTGACGCCGAGCGCCGATTCGCGGTCGAGGCCGACGGAGCGTCCCCCTGGAACGACGCGATCTCCAGCGGTGAATTCATCCGCTATGTCCCGGCCAGCGCCGTCATCCGCATCATCCAGGACTCCCCGGAGACTTTCCTCGACGGGTGCGTCTTCAAGCGCGGGTACATCGCTCTGAGCGATCCCGGCGCTCGAGCGCTCGTCGTGGAACGACTGATCAACCCCCTGGGCGACCTCGCGCTCCTGGAACAGCACCGTCCACGCCTAGACGTGGAGGAACTGGCCCGGATCAGGATTAGCTGCAGACTCATCGCGCGCGACCTCGCCGACAACACCTAGGAGAGCGGCATGCGATTCCTTGACGCCGCCTCCCTCCTGGACTCCGGCCCACTGCAGTTTCCCCGCCGCATTGAACGCCTCCTGTGGCACCTGGGCTTCTCCGATGTGTCCAACATCGACGGCTCCGGTGACGAAGGGGGCGACATCCTTGCCTTCCACAAGGGCGAGACCTGGGTGATCCAGTGCAAGTGGAAGCGACACGGAGCCGTAGGAGCCGACGCGGTGGATGAGGTCGCCCGCGCACGGGATCACTATCGCGCCCACAAAGCCGTCGTAGTCACCAACACTCGCTTCAGCCCTGAGGCTCGGAAGCGGGTGGCGAATCTGGCACGCCTAGGTCCTGCGATCCTCCTGTGGGGCGGTACGGACCTGACGACCAGCTTCGACCGGGTACCGCCCCGTTTTGGGAGAGTGACGCCACGGCCGTACCAGACCGAGGCGCTCCAGGCACTGACCTCCGATCTCGATGCCTCGGGCCGTGCGCTCCTTGTGCTTGCCACCGGCCTGGGTAAAACGGTCGTCGGGGGCGAGGTGATCGCGGCGCACCTGCGACGTGCCCCCCAGGACCAGGTCCTGGTCGTCGCGCACGCGAAAGACCTTGTCCAGCAGCTTGAACGGGCTCTCTGGCGGCACCTGCCCAAGGATGTTCCGACGCGGATCCTCACGGGTGACACCCGCCCCGACGATCTCTCCGGCCTCACTTGCGCGACGGTCGGCTCGGCGCTCTCGGCCGCGCGCTTCGGGTACCGCCCAGGTCTTGTCATGATCGACGAAGCCCACCACGTGGGTGAAGAAGGTCAATACGACGAGCTCCTGGAACTCCTCAACTCGGCCAGGCATTTGGGCGTCACGGCGACCCCATGGCGCGGTGACAAGCACGACATCACCCATCAGCTCGGCGCCCCCAGCTTCAGCCTCGGGATCGAGGAGGGCATGCGACGCGGCTACCTCGCTCAGGTCGACTACCGCCTGTTCGTCGACGACATCGACTGGGATATCGTCCGCGAGGCGAGCGACCACTCATACGGCCTGGCCGAACTCAACGCCAAGCTCTTCATACCGCAGCGGGATGAAGCCATCCGCGACGAGCTGGCCACCGCATGGGCCGGCACGCGCAATCCTCGAGCCATTGTGTTCTGCCGGACTATCGAACATGCTGAGCGGCTCGCTGACCTGTTGCGGCGCACGCCCCTTTGGTCAGGTGCCCTCGCCATCCACGCGGGACTCACCAAGAGGGAGCGGCAGAACCGCCTACTCGCCTTCCGGGCTGGCGAAGTGCCCATCCTGACGGCGATCGACATCCTCAACGAGGGCGTGGACGTACCGGACGTGAATATCCTCTGCTTCGCGCGAGTCACTCACTCCCGCCGCATCTTCGTTCAGCAGCTCGGGCGAGGCCTCCGGCTGCGCGAGGGAAAGGAGCGCGTTACGGTTTTGGACTTCGTCAGCGACCTCCGCCGCATCGCTGCCGCGCTCAAGCTCAAGCGCGCGCTTGACGGGGATGGCGAGATCGAGACCCTGGCGAAGATCACCCCGTCGAACATCGACTTCAGCGACCAGAAGGTGGCCACCCTCATGGACGAGTGGATCAAGGACGCGGCCAGTCTTGAGACCGCGTACGACGAGCACCGACTCCAGTTCCCCGCCACCCGCGCACCCCAGGAGTAATCACCATGGCCTTGCAACAGCTGCCGGCACCCATTCGGGAGCGCCTTCTCATCGAGATCTACCAGCAGGCCAACGACATGGACTGGGAGTTCTTGAGCCTCACCGAGAAGACGAACCAGTACCGGCGATGGATCGAGGACCCCAAGGTCGGCGGAGTGCTGCTCGCCTACGGGCCGGAGAAGGACGCCCGGGTCTGGATCAAGGATGTCCCCATGAAGGAGTACGCCCGAGCGCAGGAGGGGATCGGGAACTATGCCCGCTACGCGGTAAATCGGTTCCAGGGGCCGGAGGAAATCGTTCGTGCGGCATGTGGCAGTGGCTGGATGATGAAGCCCGATTCGGTCGGGGAGAAGCCGAACCACTGCTATGCCATCGCCGGCGACGCCACTCGATACATCTGCTGGGGTCGGTCCGGGAACTTTCGTGACCTCGTCTGGGCCGCGCTGAATGAGGCCATCGACTCGACGGAGCGGCCCGCGATCGTCATCACGACCCGCAACGGCGAGACTGTCTCAACGGCCGACCAGACGCGCCAGGAACGACTCGCGCTGCGTTGTGGAGCCGACCTGCGGTATCTCCACCGCGAGATGGTGCCTAATCCCGACTATCTTGGGGCGACGGGCGATGGCCGTGGCCCGTCGCAACCTAGTCTCATTGACTAGCCTTCAGGGGAGACTCTCCGCTCAGGCTCGCCGGTGCGCTGGACGAGGCCATCGACTTGTTCGGCCAGGCCGTGTCTGCACAGGAGAGCCGACGGACCAAGATGCGCGACAACCATCTGTGCGGGCCTCGGCCGGGGAGGAACGGCAGGCGGTGTGGACGATTCGGGCGGGGGCCCCTGGACAGGCGAGGAGCCCACGTCGCTGCCCTCCTTGCCGAAACCACGGTTGACCGCGGGCCCGCCCTGCCCCGCTTACTGCCACCACCTCGAGAGAGTCCTCAAGGTCAGCAAACTTGGCGGCCTTGAACGGACGATGAAGGCCCAGTCGCTCACGGAGCCCAGAACGCCTGCCATGTGATTTCGTCGGACGCCTGGTCGGGTGCCGTGCCATCTACGGCAGGCAGGGTTCCGAACAGGAGGTTGCGGTCCAGAACTGTGTTGAACCGCTCGCACGAGATTTCACTGGTGTGCAAGCAGGCCGCGCATGCACCTCCGAAGGAGCGGCGGCATGGCGGGTCGAAGACGCACCGGGGATCGGCGGCGAGCTCAGACAACGCGTCGGCGAGGTCGTAGCGATATACGTGCTCAATTCCCCCCAAAGTGAAGTCGCTACGGGTGTTGGCGTAGACGAGGAACGTCAGTGCTGATGAGAAGAGATACTCGGCGAGCGAGTCGATATTGAGTCCGCACCGGGCGGCGATTGCCTTCATGAACCGATGAGACATCGAGTGGAGCAGCCCGAGGACGCTGCGGGTGATCCGCTGTTCCGGAGCGTTGAACATATCGACGACTGGTTCTCGGACCCGTAGCAGCCACTTGTACGCGTTCGACTCGTCCGTGACCCCGGGGTCGGGAACGACGCCGGAGTCGACCAGCCAGCGGATTACTTCCAGCGGCTTTACGCGGACGAGCAAGCCCTCCGTCTCGGTCCGCTTGCCGTACATCGGATACTTGCTGTTGGACGCTGGGAAGAACTTGAACCACGTTCCCTTGTCGCCGGCCCGTGTCTGCTGGACGGCGTGGGCCGAGATTCTCGTGTAGCCGGCGACGACACTCGCGATCGGAAGTTCGCGCAGCAGGGAAACGTCGGCCAGCTTGTATCGATCGAAAAGCGTGCGGTAGTCGCCGTAGGTAGGGATCAGATCGGCCGACGGGGCATTCCTCAGCAGGGCATCGACGTTGAGTGATGGCGCCGCTGCGGCACGGGTGAGGGAGAACGCCTCGTCGCCGATGACCTCCAAAGTCTCTGGGGGAAGCGACAGAGACTCGACCTCCTTCTGCCATCCGCCTACGGACACGGCGGCCTGACGGGCTTTGTCCATCATCGACTCGTACAAAGGGTCGTCGGGGTGGATCCCGAGTGCCTCGCAGGTCGCCTTGGCCTGTGCCAGTTTGTCGTCACCACCGCCTCCGCTGGTCGCAGCGCGGAGCGCGTCGAGGCCCGGGGCAACCGCTCCGATGAGTTGTCCGATGGCGGCAGCGCCGATCGCGTCGCCCTTCAGGCCGGTGTACTCGGATCGTGTGGGCGGGTTGATAACGGTCAAGGACTGCGGATAGTGGAGGGAGGTTTGCGGCACGCGCAGCACAGATGTGGGACTGGTCTTGCAGTCGGGGCAGTAGACGACACGTCGCTCTGCACGCGTGCCACATTTGCCGCATTGCCACACCCACTGACGCGTGTCCAGCACGCGCCAGTTCCGCAGGAGCATCGGCCCGGAACAATTGTTGGCGCACCTGGGGGCCTGGATCTCGCGGAGCAGGCCGCAGTTATGGGCCTCGGCGAACTGGAACTGGGGCTTGAGGCCGTGTCCTGAGGGACAAGTCGGCGTCTGACTGGTGGGATTGATGGTGCTCAGGTGTCCGCATTCGCGGCAGACGAATGTGTTTGGGAATCGTGAGGCTTGCAGGTCGTGGGCCTCGACGATGCTGTATTGCCCACGCTCGATGATGTCGAGTTCCGGACCGGAGTTCGGGATCCCGGAACGCTGCTGGGCGAAGGGCCGGATCAGTCGCTTCAACAGCGGGGCGAGCCATGCTTCCGGGACATCGAGTGGTGAGGCATGGCGGGGCGGCTCGCCGATGACGGACACCTGGTTGCCCCAGTTGTATGGCTGGCCTGGCATGTGGTTCCACAGCGCTTGGGTGGCGGTGCGGTTCAACGTGTCGTAGGTCATTGAGCGCTCCTCACACGTTTCCGTGGATGGTGATCGGTGCCTCGATGTCACGCAGCGAGCGCGGAACGGACGGGTCCAGGAGGTCGGCCGTCCTCGTGTTGGACTCCCCAGACACGGCCAGGACGGACATCATCTCGTCGACGTAGCGCGCGACCTCCGCGCGGTGCATGTCGTGGTAGTGGTTGGCCGGGTTGAGGCCTAGGCCAGCCGACAGGTCCTCGATCAGGAGTGTCCGGTCGAGGAATCCCGCGTCGAGGGCCTTGCGGAACTGGTCGGACTTGCTGAGCGCGTACCGGCCTTTGCCCGACGTGCTCCATGGAACCTCGTAGACCTGGAGGCTCCAGGCCATGAGAGCCCCAGAGAGCACCCTGCGCAGCACGGGCAGCGACTCGCGGTTGACCGGTACCTTGTGCACGAGCCGGTCGAGGTAGGTGATCCAGGCCGTGTAATAGCGGAAGACAGACGCATCGCGGTCCCGTGACGGATTAAACACGTGCACGATCAAGCCGGGGTGCGTTCGTCCGACCCGGGCCGTGGCCTGGATGACTTCCGCCGCCTGGGTGGGCGTGCCCATGAGGACCATGACGCCGAGACGCGGCGAGTCGAAGCCGTGGCCGATCGCCCTGGTGGCGGCGATGAGCCGGATGCGGCGGCTGGGGTCCTCTGGTGGAGCACCGAGCCGACGGACCGCTTCACGGACAGCGGCGGGCTCGGCGCTGCCGGAGATGATCGCGAGGTTGTCGCTGGTCTCGACCAGGGACCTGACGCGATCGTCGCGTGTGTACGAGGAGAGGTCCTCGTTGCGTAGGCAGTACCCGAGCAGGACCGCGTAGTCATCGCGTAGTGCCTTCTCCACTACCGTGAGGACGTGTGGATCGGCGTGGTTGAGTCCGGCGTCGGCGGCCGCTGAGGCGGGCTTCGCGATGGATCGCTCGAGCCATGCGGCGTACATACGGGTCACGTCAGCGGCGGCGGTGACCATGGTGATGCCGCGAGGCCGCACTCCGACGTAGCGGCGCAAGGGATCCTCGGGGTCGGTGTAGGAGAAGAACGTCTCGCCGGCGTCAGGGCCGGGGGCGGGGAAGCGGCGGGCTGAACGCTGGTAGAGATGGAGCACCTGGTTCTCGTAGCCCTCAAGGGTGGCGGTCGCGGCCACGATGTGGAGGGGCCGGTTGCCGAGCCTGGTGCCGATCCGCTGCAGGAGGGTTTCGTACATGCCGTCGAGGGCGCCCAGACTCTCCTCCAGGAGGTGCAGCTCGTCGGCGATCTCGCAGCGCAGGGACCCGAACCCAGGTGGGATCGGCACCCGCAGGGCCTTGCAGCCGAAGACGGCGCAGAAGGTCGGGTCCGGTGTGTATCCGTGGCGAGGGCATCGGGACTGCGCCTGGCCGAAGATGATCTGGAACGCCTTGTTCTGGGCAATTTGAGCGAGCCGGTCGACAGTCCCGACCAGCACGGAGGGGGCGTTTCGATAGATGTCGTCGTCGACAACCCAGATCGGCAGTACTCCGGAGAGCCTACAAGCGGGGTTCTGGCAAATGTGCCGCATGGTCCAAGTGGCCTCGTCGAACTGGACGAGGACCTTGCGGCCGCTGCCGGACGGGTCGCAAGCGGGGCAGTGCTCGAGGACGCGGCAGCGTTCGGCGAGTTTCGGCGAATGCGGGTCGACGCCGTTCGAGAAGCGACTATTGGCCGCATAGATGCGGTTGGGCGTGTTGGTGCTACCGACGAAGAAGCCGACGCCGAACGGATCTCCGGCGCTGATCCGCGGATCGTCTCGGCGCAGAACCTCGGCCGCGAACACGGCTTCGGCGAAACGAGCCGTCTGCTGCGTGGACAGCAGTCGCAACGGGAAACGCGCCCAGACGTTCACGCCGGCCGTTCCTCCTGTGAGACGGGCGTGGAACAGGTGAATGAGCATGACACCGAGGTAGGCCTCGGACTTACCGCCACCGGTCTGCACGGTCTCGATCTGCACGCTGGGATCGGCTTCTGGGTCCGCGACGGCCGGAAGGCAGCCGACCATCCAGGCGATCTGGAACAGGCGCCACGAGTCGTACCCCTTGTTCGCGCCCACCATCTTCATGGCTCGGTTGGCGAGGACGAAGGCTTCACGTAGCACCTCGTCGCGCTCGATGGCGCGGACGCCGGCGCGGATCCACTCGACCTCGTCCCGGGCGGTGTCAGCATCCCGCTTGGCCTCCGCCATGGCTTCGTCGCTCCAGCCTCGGGTTGTCGCGCGTGCCGTTAGGGGCGCGTCCGACCAGTGCTCGGCCACCCACGCGGCGTGGGCGTCGACGATCGCGGTGACCGCCCCGACTGGGTCGGCGATCACGGCGTCGAACCTGGCGTCGATGATCTCGCCCTTGCCGGAGGTCGCCCGGGGGTGGGGGCGCTGGGTCAGGGCAGCCGCCCCATAACCGGTTTCGAACGTTGTCACGCCGGTGGCGGGGTCGGTTGCCGCGACTACCGGGGAGGCCTGCCCGAAGGCGGGCACGGTGCGGTCGTAGCGGTGGGAGTTCGCTACCTGTTCCAGGGTGTACGGGACCAGGGCTGCGTCCGTGCGCGCCGTGACTCTGGCTTCGTACAGCCGTGTGTCCAGGTGCTTTCGGCCGAAGGGGATGGTAAGCGCCTGGTCGGCGAACTGGGCATCCTCGGGGGGAGTGGTGTTCACGAGGGTGATCAGGACGTCGCGTCCTGCCTCAGTCGCCAAGACATCGACGTCGAGTGCGGCGGCGAACTGGGGGAGGGCGGCGTCGGCCGCAGCGATCAGGTTGTTGGCGCAGTAAGACTGCCATGCCGCGTCGTCGGCCATGTCGGGATCGCGCGGAAGGGATCCGGCCGGAGACGCCGAGCGCCGGGGGCGAAAGGGCTCGCTACCTGCGGCTGGACGCAAAGCAGCTCGAATCGCGTCGGTAATGGCTTGGTCACCGAAGCGCATTGACCCGCGTGCCCCGTCATGGACCTCCACGCGCACGGTGACCGGTCCGACGGGCACCTTCATCCAGACTGCGGCCAGTTGGCGGCCGGGTGGCTTCCCGCCGACCTGGGTGGCGAGGGTGGTGGCTGCACTGGCGTCATTGTCCGTATCCGCGTGTGTGAACGCTCGCTGCTCGGCCTGGGAGGCATGTAGAGCGATGTACACCGCGAAGCTGACCTCGACGTCGACCTCGGCGGGAGCCGACCCGGCGAGCCGAAATGAGAAGCCCTGCGCCGCCGGGACCAGGCGATCGCCGCTGAGGCCCTTGGCGCGATCGGCAGTCAACTGCGGTTCGCTGGACAGCTGCCCGAGCCAGATCGCGCGCCTCTGCGCGTCGGTGAGGCGAACGCGGGCGGGCAGATGCCCGCCGGCTGCTTCGGTGAGGATGTGCCGTTCGAGCGAGGCGAGCAGTGCATCGCGGATCTTCGCCTCGAAGTTCAAAGCAGTCGTGCCGTTTGAGGGTGCCGCCGGTTTGGTGGCCATCGTCTCTCGCTCCGTCCCAAGTGATACGAAGGACATGGAAGGTGCCTCGGGCGCCGGACTTTGTAATCCGCCTAGAGGCATGGGGTGGGGTCAGGCCACATGCGCTGAGCCCTATCTGTTCAGATCAGCGCGCTCTCCCCTCGGTAGCTGAGGGCTCGTGAGCCCTGGGACAGCGGATTGCTCCATGAGGACGCCGATCGCGCTGGCTGGCACGCGCACTGGCTTGGCCTGGACAGCCGTGACCTCGTGCAAGGTCACGGCCTCGAGGAGGTCGGCGACGTGGATCCCGAGGGCCGGGTCGATGAGTGCGTCGTGGCCGTCCATGCGCGCGCCAGTGATCTGTCCGGACAGCCAGCGTCCAACCGCCCGGTGGATGGTGCGGTTCGTGCACAGCGCCTTGCCCACCGGGCCCGCGCGGCGGAGCAACTCGGTGTCGCGGACCGCTTCCGCGAAGCGCCGGACATCAGCCGCGTCCTCTGGGCCCTCGGAGTTCCCGCGGATCCATGTTCCGATGGTCTGCTCGCTCGTGATCGTCGTCGGATCGGCATTGCTACGCATCGCCGTGAGTATCTCCCGATAAGTCCAACCGCTGTAGGAGACGCGTGCGACCCGCTCGTGCCAGAACGCGATCAGCGCGGCGAGCGGCGCGTACGTGGGCAGTTCCGATAGGACGTCGATGATGGAGTCGAACAGGTTCCTGCGCGCGGCGGCGTCGACAAGCGCGACGACATCACCGGCCTGAAGGGATTTGGCCGCGACCTGGCGCGTGTTCTTCTGCCGCTTGCGATAGACGACGTCGTTGGGATTCATCAGTATCGCGCGGCCGCCGGCGAATTCCACGGTGATCGCGTCTACTCGGGCCGTGGAGTCACCGTCACCACCACGCGCCGGCGGCGGGGTCTCCGCCGCGTCGGTAGCGGCCGCCCCGGCCCTGGCCAGGACCTTCAGGACATCGAGACCAAACGGCTCCCACGGCGAGTCGTTCAGGTCCTGAGCCACGTCGGCGGCTTTGACCACCGTGGTGTCCAACCGGACAACGACGTTCGCATCGGCTGGATGGACCAGGATCGGACGGGTTCCGAACCGGGCGGCGCTCTCCGTCGCAGTCTTCGCGCGCAACTCGGCCAGTGCCTGGAATGTGGTTCTCACCTGCCGTGCCGCTCGCTCAGCCTCCCATTGCCCAGCGGCTGTGACCAACAGCCTCGTCGCTGCAGGAGCGGCCAGCAAACTGGCGTAGGCCCGGGGTAGCGGGCCCGCGATCAGCATCGACGACACGGGCAGACCGGAGACCCGTCCGCAGGCGAGGTCACGGACGGAGACCACCCGGATCCGGTCTGTCCAACCGTGCGGGACTAGGGCCTGTTGTGAAAGTGCTGGTCACAGCCATTCGTTGATGGCTGCGACCAGCACTGTCGCTTCGTAGCGGACGGCAAGTTTGTCGTACCGG
>NZ_JBITXX010000013.1:0-2322 GCF_044544925.1 Streptomyces sp. NPDC053431
CCGGTACGACAAACTTGCCGTCCGCTACGAAGCGACAGTGCTGGTCGCAGCCATCAACGAATGGCTGTGACCAGCACTTTCACAACAGGCCCTAGGCGTCCTTGTCCTCGCTGGAGTCGCGGCGCAGCGTCGCGAGGGCGTCGTTCCAGCCGGCCGCGTAGGCGACGGCCTCGCGGCGGTTGACCTCGGCGTACAGCGTGCCGAGCAACGCTCTCTTGTCGAGGGCCGCGGGCCCGTCCAGCAGCTGGGCGAGGCGGTCGTGGAGCGGGATGTGCGGTCGCGATGCCTCGGCCTCGGCCTGCTGGGTCATGGACGCCTGCCTTCCGGTTACTTGCCCTTGCGTGCGTGGCGGCGCCGCGGAGTGAGGCGGGGGCACCACGTTATCGAACGTCTGTACGAACAGAGTGTGGAACATCTGTTCGAGGTTTGTCGAGCGGGAAACGCCTGACGGCGTGTCTTGTTGTCAGGTCTGGGTAGGTGTTGGGCCCGAACAGAGCTGGTGTTCGACCGGGGTACCCTGGATGACGCGTTCCCGGACCTGACACAGTCGGGGGCGGGGGGCGCGAGGGGCGCGCGGGGGAACCCCAGGGGGTTGGAAGGCAGTGCGGACGCATGGATACGGAGCCGGGCGCTAACCGGCGGGAGCGGGTCACCGACTGGCTCGAGTCCCACCCGGACCTGCCTCATCTCTTCGCGAGGCTGGCCGAGCTCGTCCACGTCGCCGGATACGCACCCGAGGATCTCGTCGTCCTGCCGCGCGCCGAGGTGGACCGCCGCGAGACCGCCGCGTTCACCGCCGGATGGGCCGAGGCCGTCTCCGACGAACTCCCGCGTATCCGCCGCGAGTACGAGAAGCGCGTTGCTGACGCATACGCTCAGGGACAGGGTGACGCGCGTGGAATCCGGCGCCCCCAGCGGCGTACGGACGTGTCCTCGGACGGCGCCCGGGTCATCCCGCTGCCGTTCGCCCGGCTCCTCGAACCGCCGGCCGTGGTCGTCCAGGCCGAGGAGCGGGTCCGCAGGGAGCGCGAGATGTTCGAACAGCGCCCCGAACCGGAGCCGGTGCACGAGCAGGAGCCCGCGCCCGAATCCGAGCCGGTGTACGAGCCGGAGCCCGCGGCGCCCGAACCCGAGGCCGCCGACCTCCTGGTGACCGCCCAGGAGAGCCGCACCCGCCGGAACGCCCAGCCGGTGCGGAAGGTCGTCCGCGGCAAGGGCGGCCGCCCGATCGTGCCGCCCCTCGCCGGCGTGCCGGCCCAGACCGGCGGCGCCGCCGAGCGGCGCGGCGCCGACCCGGGCGAAGCGGACGCGCGCGCGAGCGCGCGTGGCCGCCGGCTCTCCGACCGGGCCAAGGCCCTGGAGGAGGAGCTGGCCGCCGAGCGAGCACAGCAAGCGCCCCCGGAGCCCGCTCCCTGACGGGAACGGGCTCCGGGGGCCGTGGGGGGTTTCTGCGACCAGGGGCGTCAGCCGAAGAAGCGGGCGAGTTCTGCGGGGGAGATCGCCTCGTCGGCGTTCCCCTCCGCGGAGCCCTCGCCCGACTCCTCGTCGCCCTCGTCGGTGACGCCCGGACGGGGAACCGGCTTCGGCGGCTCGGGGGTGTCGCCGTCCTCGTCGGTGTTGACGCACTGGAACATCCAGTTCGCGGCGGCCAGATGGTCCACTGCGGCGGCCAGCAGGTGATCGGAGAGAGACCACTCCGCCGCTTCGCCGTGGATCTGGCGCTGCACCGCCCCGTCCCGTGGAAGGTGCTTGATCATGACCGCCAAGCGGCGGCTGGACAGCTCGCCCCGATGCCAGTCGAGGAGGTCCGTCCCGTAGTAGCGGAGGAGATCCGCCTCAAGTGCCTCGGCGTGTTCGTCGACGAACTCGACGAGGCTCAGCTTTCCCCCAGGCCGAGCCCGGTCTCCTTGCCGTAGGCCTCCAGGATGGCGGCGATGTCCTGCATCGTGAGGTCGTGCTCCTCGAAGCGGACGTACTGCTCCTCACCCATCAGGAGTTCGAGCAGACCGTCCACGTCGTTGTCGTCGAGCTTGCGCAGCGCCTTCGCGGTCTTGCGGGAGAGCTCGGTGGGCAGCGTGTAGGACTCGCCGTCCAGCTCGAAGGACCAGGTGCGGCCGTGGGCCTCCAGTCGCTGGGCGCGAGCGGCGTTGACGTCGAAACGGGCCATGGTGTGCGTACTCCTTGTTCGCGTGGTGCGCGTGGTGCGCGTGGGTGAAGAGGAGAGGGGGCGGGGGGGGGGGGGCGGGGGCCCCCCCCCCCCCCCCCCCCCCCCCCCCCCCGCCCCCCCCCCCCCCCCCGGCAAACAAACACACACACACCCCC